>CAZTLW010000093.1:0-9293 GCA_964614585.1 uncultured Acidimicrobiia bacterium
CGTGAGGGTGGCCGCACCGTGGGTGCGGGCCGCGTCACCAAGATCATCAAGTAGGTATCGAGATGGCCGACGACATGAAGATCCGGATCCGCCTGAAGGCCTACGACCACCACGTCGTGGACGAGTCGGCGCGCAAGATCGCCGAGACGGCGACCCGGAGCAACGCCAAGATCAAGGGGCCCATCCCCCTCCCCACCGACATCCACCGGTACTGCGTCATCCGCGGCCCGCACGTGGACAAGGACTCGCGGGAGCACTTCGAACTGCGCATCCACAAGCGCCTCATCGACATCCTCGAGCCGACCCCCAAGACGGTCGACTCGCTCATGCGCCTCGACCTGCCGGCCGGCGTGGACGTGGAGATCAAGCTATGAACGCGATCCTCGGAGAGAAGCTGGGCATGACCCAGATCTTCGACCAGGAGTCGGCGAAGGCGATCCCCGTCACCGTGGTCAAGGTCGGGCCCTGTCGCGTCGTGCAGGTCAAGACCCCCGAGCGGGACGGCTACTCCGCCGTGCAGCTCGGGTACGACGAGATGAAGCCGACCAAGGCCAACCAGCCCACCCTCGGCCACTTCGCCAAGGCCGACCTCGCCCCACACCGGCACCTCGTCGAGGTCCGCGTCGACGACGCGACCCTGTTCGAGCCCGGCCAGGAGGTCACCATCGCCGACGTCCTCGCCAAGGGCCAGAAGGCCGACGTGACCGGCGTCAGCAAGGGCAAGGGCTTCCAGGGCGTCATCAAGCGCCACAACTTCAGTGGCCAGGGCGCCTCCCACGGCGCCCACCGCGTCCATCGGGCCCCCGGCTCGATCGGCGCCTGTGCCACGCCGGCGCGCGTGTTCAAGGGCATGAAGATGGCCGGCCGCATGGGCGGCGAGACCGTCACCGTCCAGAACCTGTCCGTCATCGAGATCGACGCCGAGCGCGGCCTCGTCCTGCTCGGCGGCGCCGTGCCCGGGCCCAAGGGGTCCGTGGTGCTCGTCAAGGAGGCGGTGAAGAGCCGTGGCTGACCTCACAGCACCCCTGTACGACGCGTCGGGCACCCGCACCGGCGAGGTCGCCCTCGACGCCGACGTCTTCGGCATCGAGCCGAACATCCCGGTCATGCACCAGGTCGTGACCGCCCAGCTCGCCGGCGCCCGCCGGGGCACCCACAGCACCAAGACCCGCGCCGAGCGGCGCGGTGGCGGTCGCAAGCCGTGGCGCCAGAAGGGCCTCGGCCGGGCCCGCCAGGGCTCCATCCGCTCGCCCCAGTGGCGCAAGGGTGGCGTCGCCCACGGTCCCAAGCCCCGCAGCTACGCCCAGCGCACCCCCAAGAAGATGAAGCGTCTCGCCCTTCGCAGCGCCCTCTCGGCGCGCGCCTCCGAGTCGGCCATCGCGGTCATCGACCGCTTCGACTGGGAGGCCCCCAAGACCAAGCAGGCCGTCGCCCTGCTCGACGCCATCGGTGTCGACGGCAAGGTGTTGGTCGTGGCCGGTCGCGGGGACGAGACCGCCGTCAAGTCGTTCCGCAACCTCCCCGACGTCGCCATCGCCCACCCGGGCCATGTGACGACCTACGACGTCCTCCGCTCGTCGATGGTGCTCTTCACCACCGAGACCCTCGGCCTCGCCGGCGGGGCCGACGCCTACGAGGCGTCGGACGAGGACTTCGTGAAGGAGACCGACGAAGGAGCCAAGGCATGAAGGATCCGCACGACGTGATCCTGGAGCCGGTCGTCTCCGAGAAGACCTACGACCAGATCGAGCGCACGAACACCTACACGTTCGTCGTCGATCCGCGCGCCAACAAGACCGAGATCCGCGAAGCCGTCAAGCGCATCTTCGACGTCGACGTCATCCGGGTGAACACGCTCAACCGGGGCGGCAAGCGCAAGCGCACCGGGTGGGTCTATGGCAAGCGCAAGGACGTGAAGCACGCCATGGTCACCCTGGCCGACGGCGACACCATCGACCTGTTCGGAGTCTGATCCCCATGGCCGTACGCAAGCGCAAGCCGACCTCGCCGGGCACCCGGTTCCAGACGGTCGCCGACTTCTCGGACATCACCAAGACCGAGCCCGAGAAGTCGCTCCTCCAGAAGAAGTCCGGTACCGGTGGTCGCAACACCAACGGCCGCGTCACCTCGCGCCACCGCGGGGGCGGCCACAAGCAGCAGTACCGCATCATCGATTTCCGCCGCACCAAGGACGCGGTGCCGGCCAAGGTCGCCGCCATCGAGTACGACCCGAACCGCAACGCCCGGATCGCGCTGCTCCACTACCGCGACGGCGAGAAGCGCTACATCCTCGCCCCCGTCGGCGTGAAGCCCGGCGACATGCTCGAGTCGGGTGCCGGCGCCGAGATCCGGCCCGGCAATGCGCTGCCGCTGCGGAACATCCCCGCGGGTGCCGTCGTGCATGCCATCGAGCTTCGCCCCGGGGGCGGCGCCAAGATGGCCCGCTCCGCCGGCGCCTCGGTGCAGCTCATGTCGAAGGAGGGCGGCAAGGCGCTCCTGCGGCTGCCCTCGGGCGAGATGCGCACCGTGCCGCTCGACTGTCGGGCGACCATCGGCCAGGTGGGCAACACCGAGGCCGAGTTGGTCAAGCTCGGCAAGGCCGGCCGCAACCGCTGGAAGGGCGTCCGCCCCCAGACGCGAGGTGTCGCCATGAACCCCGTCGACCACCCGCTCGGTGGTGGCGAGGGCCGGACCTCCGGTGGCCGTCACCCCGTCAGCCCCTGGGGCAAGCCCGAGGGCCGCACCCGCAAGAAGAACAAGTACAGCGACGGCGACATCGTGCGCCGCCGCGGCAAGAAGGGAAGGAGGTGACCCGTGGCTCGTAGCCTCAAAAAGGGCCCGTTCGTCGACGAGCACCTCCTCGAGAAGGTCGAGGAACTCAACGACCGCAATGAGCGCCGCGTCATCCGCACCTGGAGCCGACGCTCCACCATCATCCCCGACATGGTCGGCCACACCATCGCGGTGCACGACGGCCGCAAGCACGTCCCGGTGTACATCTCCGAGTCGATGGTCGGCCACAAGCTCGGGGAGTTCGCCCCGACCCGCACGTTCCGCGGGCACCTCGCCGACCGGTCAGCGAAGCGCCGATGAAGGTCCCCGCCCACGCCCGCTTCGTGCGCCAGAGCCCCCAGAAGGTGCGCGCCGTGCTCGACACCGTGCGCGGCGTGCCCGTCCCTGACGCCCTGGTGACGCTCTCGTTCGCGGATCGGCGCGCCGCCGGCACCGTCAAGAAGGTGCTGGAGTCGGCCGTCGCCAACGCGCTCGAGAACCATGACATCCCCGCCGAGGACCTGGTGGTGGCCGAGGCCTACGCCAACGAGGGCCCCACCCTGAAGCGGTTCCGCCCCCGGGCCCGTGGGCGCGCCACGCAGATCCTCAAGCGGACCAGCCACATCACGATCGTCGTGTCGAACGACGAGGAGGACTGACCATGGGCCAGAAGACCCATCCGTACGCATTCCGCCTCGGCATCGTCACCGATTGGAAGTCGCGCTGGTACTCGGACTCCAACTACGCCGAGCTCGTCAACGAGGACTCGCGCATCCGCGACTACCTGCGGGGCGAGCTGACCCGCGGCGCCATCTCCCGCATCGAGATCGAGCGCCTGCGCGAGAAGATCGTCGTGGAGATCTTCACCGCCCGCCCGGGCGTGGTCATCGGCCGCCGGGGGAGCGAGGCCGAGCGGTTGCGCTCGCAGCTCGAGAAGCTCACCGGCCTCAACGTGAAGCTGAACGTCACCGAGATCAAGGATGCCGACACCGACGCCGCCATCCTCGCCCGTGGCATCGCCGACCAGCTCGAGAACCGCGTCGCCTTCCGCCGGGCCATGAAGCGCGGCGTGCAGACCGCCATGAAGGCGGGTGCCGAGGGCGTGCGGATCGAGTGCAAGGGCCGCCTCGGCGGCGCCGACATGGGACGACGCGAGTGGTACCGCGAGGGCCGCGTGCCGCTCCACACCCTGCGCGCCGACGTCGACTACGGCACCGCCACCGCCCACACCACCGTCGGCACCATCGGCGTGAAGGTCTGGGTGTACAAGGGCGAGGTCATGGGCGGGGTCCGCGCCGCATCGGAGCGCAAGATCCAGGCAGAGGTCGACATGGCCTCCGGTGGTGGCCGCCGGGTCGCCACGCCCAAGTCGCGGGCGGAACAAGCCGCCGGCGGCGATAGGATGCCCCGGTACATCGAGGCCGGTGGCGGCAAGCGCCGCGATGCCGACGAGGACGAGGCCCCGGCCGCCGACCAGCGCGCCGAGGTCGAGGCCGTCGACGAGATCGAGGAGCTTGCCGAAGCCGCCCCCATCACGGCCGAGGCCGCGGACACGGCCGGGGCCGACGCAGCCGACGCTACGGCGGCCACCGAGACTGCGGACACGGCTGGCGCCGAGTCCGCGGACACGGCCGACGCCGAACCCGCCGACACCGACGAGGCCGCCGAGGCCACCGCCGAGGTCGGCACCGAACCCGCCGACGCGGATGAGACCGAGAAGGTCACCGCCGACGCTGCCGACGAGACCGCGGACACGGCTGACGCCGAGTCCGCCGAGTCGTCGGATGAGGAAGAAGGAGACTGACCATGCTGATGCCCAAGCGCGTGAAATACCGCCGCGTGCATCGTGGTCGTCGCTCCGGCATCGCCACCGGCGGCACCCGGGTGAGCTTCGGCGAGTTCGGCCTGCAGGCCACCACCGAGGGATGGGTCACCGCCCGCCAGATCGAGGCGGCCCGGGTGACCATGACCCGGACGATCCGCCGTGGCGGGAAGGTGTGGATCAACATCTTCCCGGACAAGCCGGTGTCGGCGAAGCCGGCCGAGACCCGGATGGGCTCCGGCAAGGGCTCGCCCGAGTTCTGGGTGGCGGTCGTGAAGCCGGGCCGCGTGATGTTCGAGCTGGCCGGCGTCGACGAGGAGCTTGCCCGCGAGGCGCTCCGCAAGGCGGGGCACAAGCTCCCCGTGAAGACCCGAATCGTGAAGCGGGAGGACTGACCCATGCAGGCAGACGAGCTTCGCGAGCTGACCCTGGACGAACTGAACGAGCAACTGGCCGAGGCCAAGGCGGAGCTCTTCAACCTCCGCTTCCAGCTCGCCACCAACCAATTGACCAACACGTCGCGACTCGGGCAGGTCCGCAAGGAGATCGCCCGGATCCGCACCGTTGCCCGAGAGAAGGCCCAGGAGGTCGCCCGATGACCGAGCGCAACCGCCGCAAGGCACGCATCGGCGTCGTCGTCTCCGACGCCCGCGACAAGACCATCACCGTGCGCGTCGACATGAGCCGCGCCCATCCCATGTACGGGAAGGTCGTGCGCCAGTCGTCCAAGTTCCACGTCCACGACGAGGCCAACGAGGCCAAGGCGGGGGACACGGTGCGCATCGTGGAGACCCGGCCGTTGTCGCGGACCAAGCGCTGGCGCCTCGAGGAGATCCTGGAGCGTGCCCGATGATCCAACAGGAGTCGCGACTCAAGGTCGCCGACAACTCCGGGGCCCGCGAGGTGCTGTGCATCCGCGTGCTCGGCGGCTCCCACCGCCGCTACGCCGGGGTCGGCGACGTGATCGTGGGCACGGTGAAGGACGCCCTCCCGGGCGCCAACGTGAAGAAGGGCGAGGTCGTCAAGGCCGTCGTCGTCCGCACCGCCAAGGAGCGGCGGCGCGACGACGGCACCTACATCCGCTTCGACGACAACGCCTGCGTGCTCATCAACCAGAACCAGGAACCGCGCGGCACCCGCATCTTCGGGCCCGTCGCCCGCGAGCTGCGGGAGAAGCGCTTCATGCGCATCGTCTCGCTCGCACCGGAGGTGATCTGATGAAGCTCCGTGAAGGTGACCGCGTGAAGGTGATCGCCGGCAAGGACAAGGGCAAGGAGTCCCGCATCGTGCGGGTCATCCCCACCACCAACCGGGTGATCGTCGAGAACGTCAACACCGCCAAGCGCCACCAGAAGCCCCGTGGCCAGCAGATGCAGGGCGGGATCATCGACAAGGACATGCCGATCGACGCCTCGAACGTGATGATCATTTGCGGCTCGTGCGGCCCGACCCGTGTGGGCTACCGCATCGATGACGACGGCGTCAAGGTCCGGGTCTGCGCCAAGTGTGGGGAGGAACTGTGACCCCCCGTCTCAAGCAGCGCTACCGCGACGAGATCGCCCCCGCCCTCAAGGAGGAGCTGGGCCTCGACAACGTCATGCAGGTGCCGACGATCTCGAAGATCGTCGTCAACGTCGGCATGGGCGAGGCCTCCCAGAACCGGGGGATCATCGAGGACGTCGCCAACGAGCTCGCCCTCATCACCGGCCAGCGCCCGAAGATCAACTTGGCCCGCAAGTCCATCGCCGGCTTCAAGCTCCGCGAGGGGTCGGCGGTCGGGGCCTCGGTCACCCTGCGGGGCGACCGGATGTGGGAGTTCTACGACCGGCTGGTGGCGATCGCCATCCCCCGCGTCCGCGACTTCCGCGGCCTCAACGCCAAGTCGTTCGACGGCCGCGGCAACTACACGTTCGGGCTCACCGAGCAGCTCGTGTTCCCCGAGATCGACTACGACCAGGTGTCGGCGGTGCGGGGGATGGACATCACCATCGTCACCACCGCCCACGACGACGACTCCGCCCGGCTCCTCCTCGAGAAGCTCGGGTTCCCCTTCCGGCGCCAGCCGGTCGGCAACTGACGTAAGGAAACCATGGCGAAGAAATCCAAGATCGCCCAGGCAAAGCGCAAGCCCAAGTACGCCGTCCGTGCGTACAACCGCTGTGAGCGGTGCGGGCGTCCCCGGGCCTACCTCCGCCGCTTCGGCATGTGCCGGATCTGCGTGCGCGAGCTGGCTTCCCGGGGCGAACTGCCTGGTGTTCGCAAGGCCTCCTGGTAGGACCACATGACCACCGACCCCATCTCCGACATGCTGACCCGCATTCGCAATGCGAATGCCGTGGGTCACCCCACCCTGGCGATGCCGGCCTCCAAGATGAAGGAGGCCATCGCCAAGATCCTCGCGTCCGAGGGGTACATCGACGGCTACGACGTGTCTGCCAACGGCAGTCACCGGGACCTCGTGATCACCCTCCGCTACGGCGGCGATCGCCAGAGCGCCATCTCCGGCCTCCGGCGCGTGTCGCGCCCGGGACGCCGGGTCTACCGCAAGTCCGGTGAGTTGCCGCGCGCCCAGGGCGGCCTCGGCGTCGTGATCGTCTCGACGTCCCAGGGCCTCCTCCCCGATCGGGAGGCTCGTCGGCGCAAGCTCGGCGGCGAGATCGTCTGCGAGGTGTGGTGATGAGCCGCATCGGCAACGCCCCCATCGCGGTCCCCGACAAGGTCGACATCACGGTCGACGGTCGCACCGTCACCGTCAAGGGCCCCAAGGGCGAGCTCACCCGCACCGTCCACGAGCGTGTCTCGGTGTCGGTCGACGACGGCACCATCACGGTTGCCCGGGCCGACGAGGAGCGCCCCACCAAGGCCCTCCACGGCCTGACCCGGGCGTTGCTCGCCAACATGGTGACCGGGGTGACGGAGGGCTTCTCCAAGGAGCTCACCATCGTCGGCGTCGGCTATCGCGCCGCCAAGAAGGGCAACGACCTCGAACTGCAGGTCGGCTTCAGCCACCCGGTCCTGATGGGGTCCGTGGCCGGGGTCACCGTCGAGGTGCCCGAGCCGACGAAGATCATCGTGTCGGGCATCGACAAGGAGGCGGTCGGGCAGGTCGCCGCCAACATTCGCGACGTCAAGCCGCCCGAGCCCTACAAGGGCAAGGGCATCCGCTACACCGACGAGCACGTGGCGCGCAAGGCCGGGAAGGCAGGCGTCCGATGAGCCGCACCGACCAGCGCAACCGGCGCCACCGCCGCCTCCGCCGCAGACTGCGTGGCTCGGCGGAGCGCCCGCGCCTCGCCGTCTACCGCAGCAACCGCTACATCTACGCCCAGGTCATCGACGACGATGCCGGCACCACGCTCGCCTCGGCGTCCTCGCTCGAGGGCGACCTCCGCCAGAAGGGCCTCACCGTCGACACGGCGGCGGAGGTCGGCAAGCTGGTCGCCACCCGCGCCAAGGACGCCGGCATCGAGTCGGTCGTCTTCGACCGGGGCGGTTACACCTACCACGGGCGCCTGAAGGCGCTGGCCGACGCGGCCCGCGACGCCGGCCTCGAGTTCTAGGAGCACCCATGGCACGACAGAACCGCAGACGAGACGACCGCGAGGTGTCGCCCTTCGACGAGCGCGTCATCCAGATCAACCGGGTGGCGAAGGTCGTCAAGGGTGGCCGCCGCTTCAGCTTCACCGCCCTCGTGACGGTGGGCGACAACGACGGTCGGGTCGGCGTCGGCTACGCCAAGGCCTCCGAGGTCCCGAGCGCCATCCAGAAGGCGATGGAGCTCGCCCGGCGCGACATGGAGCTCATCCCGATGGCGGGCCAGACGATCATCCACCGCAACACCGGCCGTCACAAGGCGTCGGCGGTGCTGCTGCAGCCGGCCGCGCCCGGTACCGGCGTGATCGCCGGCGGCGCCGCCCGCCAGATCCTCGAGGCCGCCGGCATCAAGGACGTGCTGGCCAAGTCGCTCGGCAGCCCGACCCACATCAACGTCGCCAAGGCGACCATGGACGGGCTCCGGAGCCAGCGGCGCCCCGACGAGGTGGCGAAGCTGCGCGGCAAGAGCGCCGACGAGGTGTTCCCGCCCGCCGTGTTGGCCTCGTACCGGTCGACCGAGGCCATGCGCGCCCACTCCAAGCAGGAGTCGTAGCCATGGCCGACAAGACCATCACCGTCACGCTGCGCAAGAGCCTCATCGGTGAGAAGCCGAAGACGCGGGCCACGGTCCGCGGCCTCGGCCTGCGCAAGATCAACCAGAGCGTCACCCACCGCGACGACGACACCATCCGCGGGATGGTCCATCGCGTCCGGCACCTGGTGACGGTCGAGGAGGAGTAGCCATGTCCGACGACCAGCTGCAGCTCCACGACCTCCAGCCTGCCCCCGGCTCGAAGAAGCGGAAGATCCGCGTCGGCCGGGGCGAGGCCGGACGCCGTGGCAAGACGGCCGGCCGGGGCACCAAGGGCCAGAAGGCCCGCGGCACCGTCCCGCCGTGGTTCGAGGGTGGGCGCACCCCCCTCCACCGCCAGGTCCCCCAGCTCAAGGGCTTCAAGAACCCCAACAAGGTGGTCTTCAACCCCGTCAACGTGGGCGACCTCGCCCAGTTCGACGCCGGCACCGAGGTCACCGCCGACCTGCTGCGCCAGGCCGGGCTCGCCAAGAAGAAGGGCCCGATCAAGGTCCTCGGCAACGGCGACCTCGA
>CAZTLW010000094.1:0-5215 GCA_964614585.1 uncultured Acidimicrobiia bacterium
AAGGGTCGGTGGAGGTGGATGGAGTCGCCGCCTCCCGGGGTGACCTGGAACACGCCACCTGCGTCGGGTTGATCGAGGCGGGCGACGGGTCGGGGCCGACCCGCCAGTCGGTGTCGCCCCGCCAGCGGCGCCGGATCCTTCACCGTGACCAGCACCGATGCACGATCGACGGGTGCGTCAGCCGCCACCGCCTCGAAGTCCATCACATCCGCCACCGGGCTCAGGGTGGGTCGGATGAGGACAGCAATCTCACCACTCTCTGCTGGTTCCACCACCATGTGGTGGTCCACCGGCGAGGCTTCAGCATCGACCGCACCTCACCGCCGGGCCGACGCCGCCTCCTCCCACCCGGCCACGAACGGGGTCCACCCGGCTGAGCCCCAGCCCGACCCCGGCCCGATCCCCACCCGCCAGCACCCTCACCCGATACCCGCCCCACGGCGGGTCACACCCGCGTCCTGCGCGCCCCTCAGTCGTCCTGGGAGTTCATCGTCAGCCGCGACCAGACCTCGGCGCCGACGACGGTCACGAGCAGCGCGCCGGCGACGTACCCCAGCACCGTGGCATCGAGCGGCACCAGGCCGAGCAGCGTCCGGAGCGGGGCAAGGGTGATGGTGAGGATCGACAACACGACGCTCACCACGATGATCACGTCGAGCACCCGATTGGGGGCGGGCCGGCCGTTGAGGCGCCGGGAGGGGTAGGCGAAGGCCAATTGGGCCAGCGATTCGTACAGGAACACGGCCGTCTGGGTGACCGCCCCGGCGAAGCCGAGGGCCGGGAGCGTGAAGAAGAGCGCCAGACCGAGGACGCCCTTCAGGCCACCGGTGGTGAGGATGAACCGGATGCCCGACGGCGTCAGGAGCGGGGCCGAGGGCGACCGGGGCCGCCGTCGCATGACCCCCGGGTTGCGGTCGAGGCCCAGGGCGAGGGCGGGCGGCCCGTCGGCGATGATGTTGATCCAGAGCAACTGCACGGCGAGGAGTGGCACCAGCAGGTTCCCCGCCTCGTCGCGCAGGCCCAGCACGGCCGCCCCGGTCACGCCCACGGCCACCAGCAGCACGAGGGCGACGTTGGTCGAGAAGAGGAACCGGATGAACTTGAGGATGTTCATGTAGATGCCGCGGCCCTCGTCGATGGCCGCCGTGATCGTGGCGAAGTTGTCGTCGAGCAGGACCAGATCCGCCACCTCTCGACTGACGTCGCTGCCGCGCTGGCCCATGGCGACGCCGATGTCGGCGCGCTTGAGGGCGGGCGCGTCGTTCACGCCGTCGCCGGTCATGGCGACGATCTCGCCGCCGTCCCGGAGCGCCTCCACGAGCGCAAGCTTGTGTTCGGGGCTCACTCGGGCGAAGACCCCCACCCGCTTCACGGTCTCGGCGAGTTCCTCGCCCGACAGCCGATCGAGCTCGGCCCCGGTGACGACATCGGTCGAATCGATGCCGACCTCCCCGGCGATGGCTTGGGCAGTCGCCGGGTGGTCGCCGGTGATCATCAGGACCCGGATGCCCGCCCGTTGGGTCTCGTCGATGGCGGCCGGCACCTCGGGGCGGGGTGGGTCCCACAGCGCCACGGTCCCGAGCCAGGCCAGGCCGGACTCCGCCTCCCCGGGACCCCACGCCATGGCCAGCATCCGGTTCCCCGCCGCCGCCGTTTGCTCCACCTGCTCGGCCCACCGGTCCCGTTCCTCGGCCGACAGGTCACACAGGCCGAGCACCACCTCGGGGGCGCCCTTCACGTAGGAGACGACCTGTCCCTCCTCGTCGTGGACGGTCACCCGGGTGTACTTCCACTCCGAGTCGAATGGGCGCTCAGACAGCCGCTTGTGGCGGGCCCGCTCCACCGCCGGGTCGACGCCCTGGTCGGAGGCGTGGCGGTAGAGGCCGATCTCGAGCGGGTCCCCCATCCCGCCGTGGGGCTCCGCCTCGGACGCCAGCACCATCGCCAGCATCGCCCGACCGGGGTCGGGCGAATCGAGGTCGCGCACGGTCATCTCGTTCTCGGTGAGGGTCCCCGTCTTGTCGGTGGCGACCACGGTCACCGAGCCGAGCGCCTCGACGGCCGACAGGCGTCGCACCACGGCCCGGCGGGTGGCCATCCGCTCCGTCCCGAGGGCCAGCGTCAGGGTGAGGACCGCCGGCAGCCCCTCCGGCACCGCCGCCACGGCCACGGCCACCGCAAACAGCAGGGCCTCGTCCAGTCGGTCCACGCCCTCGATGGCCACGCCGGCAACCATGAGCACGACCGCCAGGGCCGCCACCCACCTCGCGATCCGATGCCCGAAGTGGGTGAGCCGCCGCTCCAGCGGCGTCCCCTCGGTCTCGACGCCGGCGAGCATCCCGGCGATCCGCCCCATGGCCGACTCGGAGCCCGTGCGAGTGATCTCCAGCCAGCCCATCCCGCGGACCGCCAGGGTGCCCGAGAACACCTCGTCGTCGATCGACTTGTCGACGGCGATCGACTCGCCCGTGAGCATCGACTCGTCGACCATGAGGCTCTGCTCGCCCGTCAGCACGGCATCGGCGGGGATCCGATCGCCGGCCTCCACCCGGGCCAGGTCCCCGGGCACGAGCTCGGCCGCCGGGATGTGGACGATCTCCCCGTCCCGCCGCACCCAGACCTGGGGGGCGGCCAGCTCCTGGAGGCGATCGAGGGCGTCCTCGGCGCGGTACTCCTGCCAGACGCCCATGACGGTGTTGAAGGTCAGGATCACGAGGATGGCGATCGACTCGAACGGCCACCCCTCCGCCCCCTCGATCACCCAGATGACGGCATCGAAGGCGAGTGCGAAGAGGAGGATGTAGATGATCGGGCTCTGCAACTGGCGACCGACCCGCACCCACCACGGCGTCTTCTCCGCCTCGGGGAGTCGGTTCGGTCCGTGCTCGGCCAGGCGGCGGGCGGCCTCGACCGAGGTGAGGCCGTCGACGGCGCCCTCCGCCCTGGTGACGGGGGCCGGATCCCGGGAGTCGCTCATCGTGGCGGGCTCGGTGCGGCGGTGGGCGATCGGCGCATGTGCCTACCGCTCCGCCTCGCCCTCGGCACCGAAGTCACCCTCGACCCCACCATCGGTCCAGGCGGCGATCGCCTTCGGGTACATCTCGGTGAAGACCTCGATCATCTCCTCCAGCGGCAGGTCGTCGTAGCTCCCCCGATCGTTCACGTACTCCATGAACTCCCGGCCGTCGTCGGTGGCCGACTGGAACAGGCTGTCCCCGATGCCGTCCCACTCGAGCGGCGTCACCCCGAACCGCTCACACAACTCCTGGTTGAACGCCGGCGTGCAGCGCACCCACTCGCCGTCGAGGAGCAACTCGGTCGTGCCGTGATAGGCGAAGACATCCGTGCCCATGAGCTCCGACAGCCGCTCGGTGTTGAGGTGGTTGCGGACGTCGGCGAAGGCGAGCCGGGCCGGGATGCCCACCGACCGGGCGGCCGCCGCCAACAGGACGGACTTGCTGACACACCAGCCGTGGCCCTCGGACAGGGCGGTCGACGCCTTCATCCCGTCGACCGTCAGGTGGATGTCGTAGGGGTCGTAGCGGATGTCGTCCCGCACGGCCAGGTAGAGGCGGATCGCCCGCTCCCGATCGTTCTCGGCGTCCCCGATCGCACGGCGGGCGTACTCGCGCACCGCCGGGTGGTCGGCGTCGATGAACTCGGTGGGCGAGAGGGTGGCGTCCATGGGTCCGTGAGGCTACCGACGGGCGGGTCGGGGCCCGTGGCTCAGGCGGGTGGCCCGAGGTGGTCGCGGACCGATCGCGTCCACGGCAGGGCCACCAGCAGCGCCGCCACCGTCAGGTAGATGCCGTAGAGGAGGAAGGCGAACGTCCGGTCCTCACCCGGCGGCGACTCCCACGGCGTCCCGAGCCACGTGATCTCGACCGCCATCCACGCCAAGAAGCCGATCCCGAGCGCCAGCGTCGCCGCCCACGACCAGTGCTGCCCGGTCGCATGCTCGACGCCTTCCAGCCATGCCCACCTCGGCCGGCGCAGCACACCGACCATGACCACCAGCGATCCGAGTCCGAACACCAGGGCCAGAACGATGCCCGGCAGGACGAACGAGTCGGCGACCGGGATCCGATCGAGGAAGTCGGCGGGCAGGAACTCATTGCCCTGCGGGAAGACCAGCATCTCGATCCCACCACCGAGCGCCGTCACCCCCAGGAACCCCAGTGTGCCCACGAGGGCCCGGACGGCACCCGTCCGGCGAGTCGCGGTTCGCTTCCAGGCCGTCGAGCTGGACATGGCGGACCTCCTCGATGGTTCACCACCAAGCTACGCGGACGGTGCCCGGCCGCCCGACGCCGTGCTGCCGACTCGCCGACGCGTCGGTTGCCATCCCTGCTCCCTAGCCTCGCCACGATGGCCGTCCGTCGCACTCCCGAGCCGGATCCGTACGCCGTGCTCGGTGTGCCCCGGGACGCCACCACGGACCAGATCCGGGCCGCCTACCGGGCCCGTATGAAGGCCGTCCATCCCGACGCAGGAGGCAGCGAACGGTCGGCCGCCTCCGTCAATGCCGCCTACGGCATCCTCTCCGATCCGACCCGGCGGACCCGCTGGGACCGCGACCATCCGGTCATCCCGCGGCCGACCGCCGGCACCGCGTCCCCGCCGCCCCGCCAACCCCCGCCGACCCGGACCCAGCCGGCCCGGGCCGCGCAGACCAGCCCGCCACCGAGGACCGTCCCACCACCCGACGCTCGCCCTCGGGCGGCGCCTCGTCGCAGCCAGTGGCCGTTCATCGCCGTCGGCAGCACCGTGCTGGTCTCCCTGCTGCTGGTCTTCGGGGTCACCGCCACCGTCCCCACCGCCGACGACTCCCTGGCGGCCGAGGACGACCCCTTCACGATCGTGGCGGGCGACTGCGTGGACCTCGATCGACCCATCCCGGCCGACGTGCCCTGCGACTCCGGCCGTGCCGACGGCGAGGTCCTGAGCGTGACCGGTTCCGGGGTCGCCTGCCCCATCGGGACCGAGGCCGTTCAGGGCCCGGGCAACGCCACCCTGTGTCTCGACCGGTTCCCCGGCTTCGAGGTGCTGGGTTGCGTCGACATCCGGGGCAACGCCGTCTTCCCGGTCGATTGCACGCCCAACCCCGAGGCGATCATCTCGTCGATCGTCGGCAACGCCACCGGGTGCCCGATCGGGACCGACGCGACCGCCACGCTCGAGGACGGTCGCCTCGCCTGCCTCGTGATTCCCTAGC
>CAZTLW010000094.1:5315-8392 GCA_964614585.1 uncultured Acidimicrobiia bacterium
CCGAGGGCGGGGCCTCAGCCGAGGCGCCGGCCATGCCGGCGACCCAGCGCATACATGCCCACCGCCAGGCCGAGACCCCCGACGACCGACGTCCCGATCGTGATGCCGCGTTTGGTCTTCTGGGCGAAGTGCACGACGGGCCAGTTCGACCGGCGGGCCACCCGGAGCAGTTCCCGGTCCGGGTTCACGGCGACGGGGTGGCCGACCACCCCGAGCATCGGCAGATCGCTGCTCGAGTCCGAATAGGCGTAGCAGAGCCGCAGGTCGTAGCCCCGCTCGTCGGCGAGGTCCCGGATGCGATCCACCTTGCCCTCGCCGTAGACGAACGCCTTGGCGAGACGTCCCGTGTACACCCCGTCCATGACCTCCGACTCGGTGGCGATGGCGCCGGTCATGCCGAGGGCGTCGGCCAGCGGCCGGACGATCTCGACCGGGGAGGCCGACACGATCCACGTGTCCCGACCGGCCTCCCGGTGCTTCTCCACGGCACGACGAGTCTCCGGTCGGACCTCCGAGAGCAGGCGCGGGAGGATGAGGTCGTTGAGCGCGAGCGTGTCGGACTGGGACCGGCCCGCCACCGCCTCGAGGATCCGGTCCCGCACCATGTCGGACTGGTCGTCGGACCCGCCGGTCAGGCGGAAGACGATGGCCTGGCGAGCGTCCCGGACGAGGTCGGAGGTCGGGATGTGGCCCTGGCGGTAGGCCACCCAACCGAAGATGAACGTGGACGCTCCGGCGATGAGCGTCCGGTCGAGGTCGAAGAAGGCCGCCGCCTGGGTGTCGGTCACCCGTGGCATCCTACGGGGAGCCTTCGGTACCGTCCCCGCCATGGCGGTGATTCCCTTCTACGGCGGCAGCCACCCGGATCTGTTCGCCCTCGAGCGGCGGGCCATGGATCGGGCCGGCCGGGTGATCGACCACCTCGACCGGCGGCTCCCCGGAGGTCGCGTGCTCGACGTGGGGGCGGGGAACGGCCACACCGCCGCCGCCCTCACGGCGTCCGACCGGCTGGTCGTCGGCCTCGAACCCGACCTGCGCATGATCGACCCGTCCGTCGGCATCCCGTGGGCGGCCGGGGACGCCGCCGCCCTGCCGTTCGCCGACGACGCGTTCGACGCCGTCTATGCGACCTGGGCCTATTTCTTCCCGGGCTTCTGGGACATCGGCCCCGGGCTGGCCGAGGCCGAGCGGGTCACCCGCCCCGGTGGGCCGATCGTGGTCGTGGACAACCTCGGCGACGACGAGTTCTGTGCCCTGGCCGGCAACGACATCGCCGCCGATGCCGACTGGTGGGAGGCCGCCGGCTTCGAGCTGGCCGTGGTGGAGACCGCCTTCGAGTTCGACGACCTCGCCGAGGCGCGACGCCTGCTGGGGTGGTTCTTCGGGGACCGGGGCCGGGACGGCGCCGCCCGGCGGGTGGGATTCCGCGTCGGCGTCTTCTCCCGGGTCGTCTAGACCGGGGTGCCCGCGGGGGTGCCGACCGGGGCGAACGCCACGGACAGCGTGCCATCGACGAGCTTGGCCGACTCGATGCGGCGCTTCGTGAGCGTGTCGGGCATCACGAAGGCTCGTCGGTAGGGACCGAGACCGACGTTCAGCTCCCGGCCGTGGCGGCGCACCGAGAGCTCGCCGCCCTCGGCGAAGGGGATGCGCAGGTGCAGCACCACCCGACCGGCCTCCTCAGAGACGTCGAAGGGACTCTGGGCCTCGAAGTCGTCGATGGGGTGGGTGTCGCCGTACAACTCACCGGCGAGCAGCCGGAGGCGGTCCACGCCGACCATCTCGTCGTCGAAC
Organism: uncultured Acidimicrobiia bacterium; assembly: GCA_964614585.1. Taxonomy (GTDB): domain Bacteria; phylum Actinomycetota; class Acidimicrobiia; order Spongiisociales; family JAENVV01; genus JAHEFX01. The sequence goes on from CAZTLW010000094.1 coordinate 7,110, forward strand.
AGCCGCAGGCGCGGGCGGGGCACCTCGGCGAAGGCCTCGTCGACCCGCTCGAGATGCCGGGCCTGGATCTCGCGCCAGCGGGCGAAGTACTCGCCGTCCACGGCGTCGGGCAGCACGCGGTTCACGACCACCGCGTCGATCCCGTAACCGAACAGACCGAGGTAGGTGTAGGTCCGTCGGGCCTCGTCGATCACCATCGACTCGGGGTTGACGACGATGCGGGCCGTGGTGATCTCCGGATCGCCGAGCAGTTCCTTCACCTGCTCGACCTTGGTGAAGATGGTCTGGGCGGATCGGAACACGTCGTCCTCGGGCACCGGCAGATCGGTCATGCGAGTCAGGACCGGGCGTGCCGCCTTCATGATCCGGCGCTCGGCCGGCATGACCTTGTCGAAGTACCAGGAGAGCACCTCCGGCAGCGAGAGGAGGCGCAACGTCTCGGCAGTGGGGGCGCAGTCCACGACGATGGTGTCGAACTCGCCGGAGCGGGCGTGCTCATTGACCTCGAGGAGGGCGAAGAGTTCGTCCATCCCGGGGAAGACGAGGAACTCCTCCGCCTCGATCCCGCCGACGCCGCCCCAGTCGAACACGCGCTTGAGCTGTTCGTGGATGGCCCCCCAGTGGCGCTCCAGGGCGTCGTGGGTGTCGAGCTGTTGGCCCCAGAGACCGGGGACGACGGGCTCGGGGTCGTCGCCCAGGGTGATGCCGATGGCATCGGCCAGCGAGTGGGCCGGGTCCGTGGAGGTGACGAGGGTCCGGCTGCCGCGGTCGGCGGCGGCGATGGCGGTGGCGGCGGCGACGGTGGTCTTGCCGACGCCGCCCTTGCCGGTGACGAGGAGGATGCGCACGACCGTGAGGGTAGGAGTCCGGCCGGGTTTGTCTCGGGGGTCCGAGGTTCCTCGGCTTGAGGGAATCGGGGCATACACTCCCGCTCGATGCAGCCACCGCCTTCGCCCCGCTCCCACCGCGCCGGCTCGCCGCTCCTCGCCGCCCGGGCCCTCGTCGGCGTGCTCGTCGTCGGCGTGCTCGTCGGCTGGGTGTTCTTCGCCGGCGGGGACGCCACGACCGATGACGACCCGACGACGCCCGCCGCCGGCGACACGACGACCACCGCCCCCGGCGACGACGGCGAGGACCCGACGGAGGGAACCGCCGACGACGGCACCGACGACACGACCGATGGCTCCGGCCCCGCCGACGACGCCGGCACCTCGACGACCTCGCCGTCGGCACCGCTCCAGGGCGTCGCCCTCGAGCCCATCATCACGGTCAGCCAACCGACG
>CAZTLW010000094.1:8402-9275 GCA_964614585.1 uncultured Acidimicrobiia bacterium
CCGCCGATGGCACGACGACCACGGCCCCCGGCGACGGCACGGACGGCACGGACGACACGACGGACGGCACCGCCGACGACGGCACCGACGACACGACCGATGGATCCAGTCCGGGCGACGACGCCGCCGGCACCTCGACGACCGCGCCGTCGGCACCGCTCCAGGGTGTCGCCCTCGAGCCCATCACCACGGTCAGCCAACCGACGATGATCACCGCCCCCGAGGGCGACGGACGGCTGTTCGTGGCCGAGCGGGGCGGAACGGTCAAGGTGATCCAACCCGACGGCACCCTCACCACGTTCCTCGACATCACCGACCGGGTGCTCGCCGGTGGCATCGAGCAGGGGCTGCTGGGACTCGCCTTCCACCCCGACTACGAGACCAACGGGCGCTTCTTCGTCTATTTCACGGACCGGCCCGACGCCAACCGGCAGGTCTCGGAGTTCTCGGTGTCGGCGACCGACCCCAATGCCGCCGACCCGGCGTCGGAGAAGGTGCTCTACGAGCGGCGCCAGCCTGAGGAGGCGACCGACATCCGCCACTACGCCGGCATGCTCAAGTTCGGGCCCGACGGCTACCTCTACATCACCTCGGGTGACGGAGCCAGCGCCCGCACCCAACCCCAGGACCCCAACACCTTCTTCGGTTCGATGCTGCGCCTCGACGTCGACACCGGAGACCCCTACGGCATCCCGGCGGACAACCCGTTCGTGGATGGGGTCGAGGGCGCTCCCGAGGTGTGGGCCTTCGGTCTTCGCAACGCCTGGCGATTCGACATCGACCCACCCACCGGCAAGATCGTCATCGGCGACGTCGGTCAGGGCGACGTCGAGGAGATCAACCTCGTCGACATCGGCTCGGGCGGCTACAACT
>CAZTLW010000095.1:0-9157 GCA_964614585.1 uncultured Acidimicrobiia bacterium
GGGTCCCATCCCCCCGCCGGGGGGATTTCCCTTCTCGCACTGCCTGGAGATCCCCCCGCTCTCTGGGACCGCCCTCCGGGGAGGCTGCGGCTTCTTGGGAGATCCCCCCGCCAGGGGGGATGTGCGCCGACCTTCGGTCGGTTGGGGGGACCCACATCACGTCTCGTCGCTCTCTGGAACCGCTCCCCTCCGGGGCGTCGAGAACCCACACCCGCTACCGTGCCGGGCCGTGAGCGAGACCCACCGTCCCACCGTCGGCGTCATCGGCGGCGGCCAGCTCGCCCGGATGACCCACCAGGCCGCCATCGCCCTCGACGTCGAACTGCGCTTCCTGGCCGAGGACGAGGCCGACCCGGCCCCGGCCGTGTCCCGCTGGACCGACCTCGGCAGCCCGCTCAGCCAGGGCGACCTCGAACGCTTCGTCGACACGGTCGACGTCGTCACCTTCGACCACGAGGTGGTGGACCTCGACGCCCTCACCCGCCTCGAGGCCGCCGGGGCCCGCCTCTTTCCCCGGCCAGACACGCTGCGCCTCGTCGCCGACAAGGCCGGCATGCGCGCCCACCTCGCCGAGGCCGGATTCCCGGTCCCCCCGTGGTCGATCGTCCGCTCCCCCGCCGACCTGGCCGACGGCGTCGCCGCCATCGCCGGCCCGGTGGTGGTCAAGGTCTCCCATGGGGGGTACGACGGCCGAGGCGTGTTCGTCGTGGACGACCCCGCCGACGTCGATGACATCGCCGCTCCGATGCTCGCTCGGGGCACCACCCTCGTGCTCGAGCCCTTCCTCCAGCTCGACGCCGAGTTGGCCGTGCTCGTCGCCCGGCGCCCGTCGGGTGACCTCGTCGTCTACGACCCCGTCACCACGATCCAAGTGGAGGGGATGTGCCGGGAGGTGGTCGCTCCCGCCGAGGTCGACGCCACCATCGTGGCCGAGGCCCGCCGGCTCGGGGCCGCCATCGCCGAGTCGGTCGACGCCGTCGGCATCCTCGCCGTCGAGCTGTTCTGGGCCGACGATCGGCTCACGGTGAACGAGCTCGCCGCCCGCCCCCACAACACCGGCCACCACACCATCGATGCCGCCGTCACCTCCCAGTTCGAGAACCACCTCCGCGCCGTCCTCGACCTCCCCCTCGGCGACCCGACGCTGCGCTCCCCCGCGTCGATGGTCAACGTGGTCGGCCCCCTCGACGGCAGCGACCCCCGCGACCGCCTCGCCCGCGGCCTCGGGGTCGACGCCGGCGCCCGGGTCCACCTCTACGGCAAGGCGAGTCGCCCGGGTCGTAAGCTCGGCCACGTCACGGTGTGCGATGAGCACGTCGCCGTCGCCCGGCGACGAGCGCAGGCCGTGGCGACGGCACTCGGAACGGAGGTGGACTGGTGAGCGTCTCGGTGGTGATGGGCAGCGACTCCGACTACCCGACGATGGAGCCGGCGGTGACGACGCTGCGGGAGTTCGGCGTCGAGCCCGAGGTGCGGGTCGTCTCGGCCCACCGCTCCCCCGAGGACATGCTCGCCTTCGGCCTCGACGCCGCCGACCGGGGCGTGCAGGTCATCATCGCCGCCGCCGGCGGCGCCGCCCACCTGCCCGGCATGCTCGCCTCGGTGACCAGGCTCCCCGTGGTCGGGGTGCCGGTGCCCGCCACCAAGCTCGACGGCATGGACGCCCTCCTGTCGATCGCCCAGATGCCCGCCGGCGTCCCCGTGGCCACCATGGCGATCGGCGGCGCCGTCAATGCAGCCCTCATGGCGCTGCGGATCCTCGGCCTGTCCGACCCCGACATCGCCGCCCGCCTCGACGAGCACCGCACGGCCCTGCGGGCCAAGGCGGCCAACGCCGACCGAGGCCTCCAGGACCGGCTCTAGGCGGTCTCAGCCCCGGGCTCGGTCGGCCAGCTCCTTCGGCGGGCCGACGTCGGTCGCCGACAGCAGTCGCAGCGCCTCGCGGATCCCCCGCTCGAGTTGGGGGTCATCGCCCGCCGCCACGTCCTGGGGTCGGATTTGGACCTCGATGTCGGGATCGGTGCCGTAGTTCTCCACCCCGTACCCGACGTCGACGAACCACGAGCCGAACTCCGGCTGGGTCGTGACCGTGCCGTCGACGAGGCTCTGCTGCGGCCAGATGCCGATGACGCCGCCCCAGGTCCGCGTCCCGATGAGCGGCCCGAGCCCATGGATCTTCCACGTGTGGCTGAAGATGTCGCCGTCCGACCCCGCCTGTTCGTTGGTGAGCGCCACCATCACCCCGGTCGGCGACTCATAGGGGAACGGCCGCAGCCCGTGCCAGCGGGTCACCCGCCAGCCGAGTCGCTCCCGTCGCAACCGCTCGAGCAGGATCTGGCTGACGTTGCCGCCGCCGTTGAAGCGGACGTCGACCACGAGGCCGTCCTTCTCCACCTCCTGGCGGAACGACCGGTGGAACTCGGCGAAGCCCGCCGGGCCCATGTCCGGGATGTGGAGGTAGCCGAGCCGACCGTCGGAGGCCTCGGCCACCCGGCGCCGGTTGCCCTCGACCCACGCCCGATATCGCAGGGCATGCTCGCCCGACAGCGGCACCACCACGACGTCGTGAGGGCGTCGCCGACCCCGCCGCAGCGTGAGCGTCACCGGCTTGCCGGCCCGAGCGACGAGCAGGGCGTGGGGGTCGACCTCCCGGTCGGTGGGGACCCCGTCGACGGCCAGCAGGCGGTCGCCCGGCTCGGCATCCACCCCGGGCGCCGCCAGCGGCGAGTCCACGTTCGGCTTCCACGAGTCGCCACGGATGATCTCCCCGAGCCGCCAGCCGCTGCGGGGGCCCCGGTCCAGGACGGCACCGAGCGAGCCCGTCTGCCACTTCGGCAGGGGCGTGTAGTCGCCGCCCATCTCGTAGGCATGGGACGTGCCCAGCTCGCCCTGCATCTCCCACATGAGGTCGGAGAACTCCGAGCGGGCCCCGACCCGGTCGACGAGCGGCTCCCACCGGGCGAGCACCGCCTCCCAGTCCACGCCCTCGAGTTCCGGATCCCAGAAGTGGTCGCGCTGCAGCCGCCAGGCCTCGTGCAGCATCTGCTGCCATTCGTCGCCGGGACGGACCTCCACCGAGATGCGGCCGAGGTCGACCCAGCCGGTCTCCCGGGAGACATGGTCCTTGCCGTCGCCGGGGTCCTTCCACCCGGCCGGCACCACCCGCAGCTTCTCGCCGACCCGCAGTGCCAGCACCTTGGCCTTCGCGTCGAGGGTGAAGCCCCGCACCCCGTCGGCGACCTTCTCCACCTGGCCGGTGGTGAGGTCGATCGACTGCAGCGTCGCCGCGACCGGCTTCGGCGGCAGCGACGGCGGCGGCTTGACGATCGGGTACGAGGAGACGAGCAGCTTGTCGGCGGTGAGGGCGACCCGACCGTGGACGCCGGCCGCCGCCGGGGTGGCGACGACCCGTCCCTCGATCCCCTCGAGGTCGATCTCCACCTCGGGCAGCTCGCCGTCCTTCGACTCGCCGTTCCCGTTCCCGGCCGGGGCGCCCGGGGCCCGCGGCTCGGCGCGCAGCGGCGAGAACGGCGCCGTGAGGTCGGCCCGCAGGGTCACTAGGTACGGCTTGCCGTCGGCGGGGAACCCGTAGTCGTGGAAGTCCAGGTCGGGGACCGGCATGAACTCGCGATGGCTGAGGAAGGCGAGGTACCGGCCCTTCGGGTCGAAGGCGGGTGCGAAGTCGTAGAGCCCCGGCGCGGTCACCCGGTGGGTCCGCCCCTGTTTCGTGTCGTGGACGTGGATCGCCGACGTCAGTTCGGAGTCGTGGGCGGCGAACGCCAGCCAGCGGCCGTCCGGCGACCACGACGTCCCCCCGATCCATCGGTACCGGTTCTCGTGCACCTCGGTGACCGAGCCCTTGGCCACGTCGACCACCAGCAACTCGAACCGGTGGTTGGTGACGGCGACGAGGTCGCCGGCCGGCGCCGGGGCGAGGGTGCGGGCCCGACCCAGGTCGAGGTGGTGGCGGGTCGGCTCGTCGTCACCGGGGGCGGCCACGACGAGGTGCTCGGTGCCGCCCTCGTCGGAGACCATCACCAGTCGCTCGCCGTCGCCCATCCAGGTGGCGAGGCGCTGGCGGGCCGACGACACCGGCCCGTGGCGGCGGGGCGTCCCCTCCCACAGGGGCATCGTGAAGGCCCCACCCCGGGCCACCACCGCCAGTGAGTGGCCCTCGGGATGGAGCGCCACCGACTCGAGGTGCCTGCCGGGGGCCTGGAAACGGCGGCGGCGGGCCGGGCGGCTCGATGGGAGCTCCACCGCGATGGGTCCCTGCTCGCCGGAGGCGACGTCGAGGGCGAACAGGTCGGCGCCCGCCGACCAGACGACCGTGTCGCCGTCGGTGTCGGGGGTGCGGACGTAGAACTCGTCCTCACCGCTCTCCCGACGCAGGCCCCGCCCGGTCGTGCCCGCCGAGTACAGGTGCCCGATGCCCTCGTGGTCGGAGACGAACCAGACCCGACCGTCGACCCAGATCGGATTGACGACGTTGCCGTCGAGCGTGTGGAGGTACCGGCGGAACTCGCCGTCCCCGGCGGGGTCGATCCAGAGGCGCCCGGCGAGGCCACCCCGGTACCGCTTCCACCGGGCCGGTTCGCCGTTGTGGAGGCCGAGCACCGTCGCACCGTCCTCCCGGCGGGCGATCGACAGCACGTTGCCCCGCGGCTCGGGGACCGGGCCCGAGCCGTCGACCGGTACCCGGTAGAGCCCCCGCAGGCGGGCGAACGGCTCCCGGGCGTTGGAGGACACCCACACCGCCGAGCCGTCGGGCTCCCAGGCGAGCAGCGAGGTGATGCCACCGAGGTGGGTGAGGCGCCGCGGCTCACCGCCGTCGGCCTCCATGAGCCAGACGTCCTGGTCGCCCTCGTCGGACGCCGTGTAGGCGATGGCAGCGCCATCGGGCGACCAGCGAGGGGCGGTCGTGCGGCCCGATCCGGCGGTCAGTCGGGCGGCGGTGCCGCCCGACCGGTCGACGACCCAGAGGTCGTCCTCGGAGACGAAGGCGACGCGGTCGCCGTGGACGGTGGGGAAGCGGAAGTAGCCGGTGGACATCCGCCGCAGGGTACGACGCACGAGGGCCCGGGGTCGAGACCCCGGGCCCTCGGGTCGGACGAGTCGTCGGTTCAGGCGTCCCCGTCGAGGAAGCCGTTGTCCACGAGCCACCCACGGGCGACGTCGGCGGGGTCCTCCCCGTCGAGGTCGGCCTGCTGGTTGAGGGCGGTGAGCCCGTCGGTGGTGAGGGCGGCGCTCACCTCGTTCAGCACCTGGGCGACGTCACCGTCGGCACCACCCCACGACTCGAGCACGTCGGCGTTGAAGGCCGGCGTCAGGTTCTCGACCGGCTGGAGGCCCTGGTCGTCCTCGAGGAGGACGAGGTCGTCGGCGGCCAGCCAGGCGATGGTCGTGAAGACGACCGCGACGTCGATCTCGCCGTTGTCCAGGGCCGTCCGGGTCAGCGGACCGCTCGAGTCGAGCGGCACGAACTCGCCGACGGTGACCCCGTAGACCGACTCGAGGCCGGGCAGACAGAGGTCCCGCTCCGGGCACTCCGGCGGTCCGCCGAGACGCAGGTCGCCGGCGACGCCCTGGAGGTCCGACACGGCCGAGAGCCCGAACTCGTCGGCGGTCGCCCGGGTGACGGCGAAGCCGTTCTTGTCCTGGGCGGGGGCCGGGTCGAGGAGCACGATGTTCGACTCCTCCGCCAACGGCACCGCGATGTCGTACGTCTCGTCCACGTTCGCCGTCGGCTCACCGCCGAGGAAGAACGTGAGCGTGCCGAGGTACTCGGGCACCAGCGAGATCTCGCCGGACTCGAGCGCCGGCTTCACGATCTCCCGGTTGCCGAGATTCAGCTGCCGGTCGACGTCGACACCGCGGTCCTCGAGGACCTGGGCGTAGATCTCGGCGACGATCGTGCTCTCGTTGAAGTTGAACGAGGAGACGACGACGGTGTCGCCCTCGCCCTCGATCGAGCCGTCACCCGACCCACAGGCGGTGGCGACGAGCGCCAACACCAGGAGGGCCGCCCCGACGGCACGCGTGCGGATGATCCGCATGGGTTTCCCTTTCCGTTTCGTGCGGGCGCGACGGCCCGAGGAGGAAACCCTAGGAGAGGTCGGTCAATTCCCCGAAGCCCCCACGGTGACCCGTCCCTCGGCCCACTGGAGCATCCGGTCGCCGACCACCGCCACCAGCGCGACGAGGACCGCCCCGGTCACCAACTCGCCCTGGTCGCGCTGGGCGAAGCCATCGATGATGAACCGCCCGAGCCCGCCCCAGGCGATGATGGCGGCGAGGGTCGCCGTGGCGATGACGTCGACGAGGGCCAGTCGCACCCCGGTGAGGACGAGGGGCATCGCCAGCGGGAGTTCGACGCCCCAGAGCACCTGCCGCTCCGAGAGCCCCATCCCACGGGCTGCGTCCACGACGTCGGCGTCGACCTCCTCGACCCCGGTGACGGAGTTCACGAAGAGGGGGACGAGGGCGAGGATGACGAGGGTGAGATAGGACGGGAGGAAGCCCAGCCGACCCGTGCCGATGAACACGAGGGCGAGGATGCCGAAGGCCGGGACGGCCCGGCCGATGTTCACCACGGTGATGGCGATGAGGCTGCCCCGCCGCCGGTGGCCGATCCACAGGCCCAGCGGGATCGCCACGAGCGATGCCGACGCGACCGCCAGCAGCGACATCCACACGTGCTCCACCACCCGGGTGGGGATGCCCGCCGGGCCCGACCAGTTGACCGGGTCGGTGGCGAACGCCCACACCTCGGCGAGGAACTCCATCAGGCCGCCCGCCTCGCCCATGGGGTGAAGAGCCGCCCCGTTCGCTGGATGGCCACGTCGAAGGCGATGGCGAGGGCGATCGACAGGACGACGCCCACGATGATGAGCGTCGAGCGGTTCGCCACCGTGTTGAGGCCGCGGAGGATGAACCAGCCGAGCCCGCCCTGGCCGATGAGGGCGGTGACCGTGATGAGGCCAACGGTCGAGACCGTGGCGATGCGGATCCCGGCGATGATCACGGGCATCGCCAGCGGGAGCCGCACCCGCCACAGCAGGCGTCGGTCCTCGTAGCCCATGCCGGCGGCGGCGTCGAGCACCTCGTCGGGCACCCCGTCGAGGCCGGCGACGGTGTTGCGGACGAGGACCAACAGCGTGTAGGCCACGAGACCGATCTGGGCGGTGAGGATCCCGAGGCCGGTGATGGGCACGAAGAACGCGAACACCGCCAGCGACGGGATCGTGTAGAGGACGGCGGTCGTCGTCGTGATCGGTCGCAGTACCCGGCGATCGGACAGCGCCCACAACGACAGGGCGAAGGCGATGACGAACCCGAACACGACGGCGATCACCGTCAGGTAGACGTGCTGCCAGGTGCGCTCGGCGATGGTGTCGAGGTTGCGGCCGATCCACTCCCAGTTGACGACGTCGTCGACGGCGGCGAGGACGGGGGTCATGTCGCCAACTGCTGGGCGAGGTGCTCGACGTCGATCATGCCGACGAGGCGGTCGTCGGGGTCCACCACGACGGCGACCCGCGTGCGGGAGTTCAGCACGGCGTCGAGGGCCTGGCGCAGGGTCGTGGCCGTCGTCACCCGAGCGGCGAAGGGGCGGGCGTCGGCGGGGATCGGCCCCCCGTCGAGGTCCGACGTCCACAACCAACCGACGAGCCGGTCCTCGGCGACCACGGTCACCCACTCGAGCCCCCGCTCGTCGATGACCCGACGCGCCTCGGCGCCGGACAGGCCCACCTCGACGGTCGTCGGGGTGTCCAACTCGAGGTCGGCGACCGTCTGCAGCGACAGACGTTTGAGGCCCCGTTCGCCACCGAGGAAGTCCTCCACGAACTCGTTGGCCGGCTCCCGGAGGAGGTCGGCGGGTGGGGCGTACTGCTCGAGGAGCCCGCCCACGTTGAGCACCGCCACGCGGTCGCCCAACTGGATGGCCTCGTCGACGTCGTGGGTGACGAACACGATCGTCTTGTGCAGCCGGGCCTGCAGGTCGCGCAGCTGCTCCTGGAGCCGGCCGCGCACGATCGGGTCGACGGCGCCGAACGGCTCGTCCATCAGCAGCACCGGCGGGTCGGCAGCGAGGGCCCGGGCGACGCCGACGCGCTGGCGCTGGCCGCCCGACAGTTCGTGGGGGTAGCGCCCGAGCATGTCCGGGTCCAGTTCCACGAGCCCGGTGAGCTCGTCCACCCGGGCGGCGATCCGGTCGTCCTCCCAGCCGACCAACTCGGGGACGGTGGCGATGTTCTGGGCGATCGTCCGGTGCGGGAAGAGGCCCACCCGCTGGATGACGTAGCCGATGCGCCGGCGCAGGTCGACCGGGTCGGCATCGGTGACGTCGACGCCGTCGAGGAGGATGCGCCCGCCGGTCGGCTCGATGAGACGGTTGATCATCCGCAGCGTGGTGGTCTTCCCACAGCCCGACGGCCCGACGAGCATCACGATGTCCCCGGCCGCGACGTCGAGGCTGAGCGCATCGACGGCCGGCTGCTCGGTCCCCGGGAACGTCTTCGTGACCGCGTCGAGACGAATCATGGGCTCGGACATCGCCCCGAGCCTACGGGCTCAGGAGGGGATTCTCTCCTCCCTGCATGGGAGATCCCCCCGGAGGGGGGATGGGCCCCACGAAGCGAAGCGAAGTGGGAGGGGGGACCCACATCACGTCCCGTCGCTCTCAGTTCGGGGAGTGGAGATCCCCCCGGAGGGGGGATGGGCCCCACGAAGCGAAGCGGAGTGGGAGGGGGGCACCGAACCCCCTCCGATCGCCCGACCCCAGCACTCAGTACTCGATACTCAAATCGTCGTCGCGCCGTGTTCGGCGGAGCCGACGAGCTTGGCGAACTTGGCCAGGACGCCGGTCGTGTAGCGGGGCGGGTGGGGCTTCCAGTTGGCGGCCCGCTCGTCGAGCGTGGCCTCTTCGACGAGTACGTCGAGGGTGCGGTTGGGGATGTCGATGCGGATCTTGTCGCCGTCGTGGACGAGGCCGATCGGGCCTCCGACCTCGGATTCGGGGGCGACGTGGCCGACGCAGAGGCCGGTGGTGCCGCCCGAGAACCGCCCATCGGTGATGAGGAGTACGTCCTTGCCGAGCCCGGCGCCCTTGATGGCGGCGGTGATCTGGAGCATCTCCCGCATGCCGGGGCCGCCC
>CAZTLW010000096.1:0-5322 GCA_964614585.1 uncultured Acidimicrobiia bacterium
CCGCCCGGGACGAGGCGATCGTCCGGTCGGTGGCGGCCGCCTGCGGGGTCGCCGGATGCGCCCTCGTCGGCGGGGAGACCGCCGAACACCCCGGCGTGGTGGACGCCGACCACGTCGACCTGGCGGGCACCGCACTCGGCGTCGTGGAGGAGGGAGCGGTCCTGCACCCGGGGTTGGTCGCCGACGGCGACGTGCTGGTCGGGGTGACCAGCCCCAACCTCCGATCGAACGGCTTCTCGCTCGTCCGCCGGATCCTCGCCGACCACGACCTCGACGTCGACGACGCCTTCCCCGACGGGTCCGGCCGGATGGTCGCCGACGTGGTCCTCGAGCCGTCGGTGGTCTACGCCCCGGCGGTGGCGTCGGCCATCGCCGCCGGTGGCGTCCACGGGCTGTGCCACATCACCGGGGGCGGCCTCGTCGGCAACCTCCCCCGGGTCCTCCCCAAGGGCCTCGGCGCCGTCGTCGACCCGGCCTCCTGGGAGCCGCCGGCCGTCTTCACGACCCTCGTGGACCTCGCCGGACTGGGCGCCGACGACGCGTTCGGCACGTTCAACATGGGGATCGGGTTCGTGGCGGTCGTCGACCCGGGGACCGCCGACGACGTCGTCACCGCGTTCGAGGTCGCCGGGCACCCCGCCCGGGTGATCGGCCGGGTCGTCTCAGGCGTCGACGGCGTACGGCTCGCGGGCTGAGGGGACCGAGACCACCACCAGGTGGCGAACGACCATCGCCCCGGCGACGACGAGGACCAGGGCGGCCAACCAGTCACCGAATCGGGCATACGGCGTGGGCGGCGCCTCCCGGAGCGTCACCGTGCCCTCGACGACGGCCTCCTCGAAATTGTCGGTCCGCGGCCCGGGGACACCGCCATCGGTGATGATCGTCGACTTGCCGCTCACGGCGGCGTGGACGACGTCGAGGCCGAGCTCGGCCGAGCGCATCGACGTCATGGCGATGAACTGGTCGGAGGCGGCCCCCCGACCGTACGACGAGTTGTTGGTGTTCACGACCAGCAGGTCGGCACCGAGGGCGGCGTGCTCGCGGGCATAGCGCCCGAACGCCCCCTCGAAGCTGATGACCGTCCCCAACTCGACGCCGCCCGCGTCGAGGACGACCGGGCCGCTGCCGGGGATCATGTCCCGGGGCACCCGGGTGAAGGGGGGGATCCCGCCGATGAGCCCCCGCAATGGGACGAACTCCCCGAACGGCACCCCGTGCTGTTTGAGGTACTCGCCCACGAGCCGGCCTGCGGGGTCGAAGAGCATGTTGGCGTTGGCGAAGTTGACGGCGCCGGCCGGCCGATCCGCGCCGACGAGGAGGTGGGCATCGAGCCGACCGGCCTCCCGGGCGATCGCCTCGGCGACGGCCGGGCTCTGGCCCGGGTCGGTGGAGAAACCGGTCGACGACTCGGGCCAGACGACGAGGTCGGGGCCGGGGTCGAGCGTCTCGGTGAGCCGCAGGTGGTTGGCGGTGATTGCCTCCCGGCTCGCCACACAGGGCAGCGACTCGCACGGGGGGTGGCCCTGGATGATCGCCACGGCGTATGGCTCGCCGGTGGGCCGCTCGTCGACGAGCAGCCCGACGGAGAACCCGACCGCCAACAGGGCGAGACCGGCGATCGCCACGGTCCGGTCCCGGGCCACCAGCCCGACCGACAGGCCCGTGGCGGCGAGGGCGAGCAGCACCCCCCAGCCCGAGGCCCCCCAGATCGCCGCCGCCGACCGGGCCGCCTCCCACCCCACCACCGTGTAGCCGGGATCGACCCACTCGATCCCGAAGACCGGCAGCCAGCGGAGCAGGAAGAGGGCACCCACCCATCCGCCGGCGACCACGGCGAGCCGCTGCCAGCGAGGCCAGTCCCGGGCCGCGTACACGAACCGGGTGTAGCCGGCCACGAAGGGGACGTGGGCGATGACGAAGCCGACCCACGCCTCGGGTTCGACGACCGCCAACCAGCGCATGAGGGGAGCGATGAAGGCGACCGTGAAGACGAGTCCGGTGGCCCAGGCCATGGCCGGCCGTCGGGTCCGGAGGGCCGCGACCTGCAGGAGGGCGATCGCCGGCACGGCCGCCCAGCCCCAACCGAGTGGAGGGAAGGCGGTGTAGAGCGCGAGGCCGGCGACGGCGGCGAGCAGCAGCGGCACGGGCGCACGGTACCGACCGGGCCGAGGTATGCCCCTGCCGCCCCCGGGACCGGGCAGGCGTATCCTCTCCGGCCATGGACGACCTCGAGGTGGCGACCAGGGCCGCCCGGGCCGGCGCGGACGTGATTCGTGCGGCCGCGGGCGAGCTCCGCGTCCGCATGAAGGGATCGGTCGACCCGGTCACCCAGGTGGACATCGCCGCCGAGCAGGCCGTGCTGGATGCGATCCTGCGGGCCCGTCCCGCCGACGGGATCCTCGCCGAGGAATCGGGGCGGGCGGCGGGCTCGCTCCGGATGTGGGTGGTCGACCCCCTCGACGGAACCGTCAACTTCATCCACGGTCTCGAGCACGTCGCCGTGTCCGTGGCGTTGTGGGTGGAGGGCGAACCGGTCGTGGGTGTGGTCATCGACGTGCCCCGCGATCGCCTCTACCGCGCCGAGGTCGGGGCGGGAGCGGAGGTCGACGGCGAGCCGCTGTCGGTGACGTCGACCGATCCCGGCAATGCCGTCGTCGCAACGGGGTTCCCCTACGACCGCCGCGAGCGGGCCGAGACGTACGGCGCCATGGTCGGCCGGCTGCTCGGCCGGACCCGGGCGGTCCGTCGGTACGGATCGGCGGCGCTCGACCTCGCCTGGGTGGCCGAGGGCCGCTTCGACGGCTACGTCGAGACGGGGCTCCAACCGTGGGACGTCGCGGCCGGGATCCTCCTGGTGCGCGAGGCCGGCGGGGTCGTCCTCGACCACGAGTGCCGGCCGGCCGGACTGCGGTCGCCGGCGATCGCCGCCGGCGGCGAACCCGTCGCCCACGCACTGTCCGAACTCGTCGCCCCGGCCGTCTGACCGTGTTCGACGACGCCATCGAGGAGTTCTGGGCCTGGTGGGCGACCGCCCGGGAACCACTCGCCGTCGCCATCGAGACCGAGGCGCCCACCGACATCCTCGACGAACTCACCGACCAGTTGTGGCGAATCCACCCCGAACTCGACTGGCAGATCGCCCCCGGCACCACCGCCCGCCACGCCCTCAACCTCGTCTCGGGCGGGAGTCGGCTGCTGCGGCTCGTCGCGGAACTGTGGCGGCGTCGCGGTCCCGCCGACGACGAGGTGTGGGAGTACCACCCGGCCCGACAGCCCTTCAAGCCCGAGCCCTTCCTCGTCGCCGGGCTCGAGGTCGACCCGGCCGCCGCCACGGCCACGGCCGTGCCCGATCCGCTGTACCACCGCCTCGACCTGACGGTCGGCCACCCGGCCTTCGAGGCACTGGGCGACGACGACGCCCGCGACGTCGCCCTCTACCTGCTCGACGCCGTTCTCGGCGAGGACGAGGCGGAGCGGTGGGTGGGCCTCCTCACGACCGTGCCCGAGCCGGTCGGGGAGCCCATCGACGCCCTCGCCGACGTCATGGCCGACGTGACCGGCACCTGGGAGACCGACGGCTGGGAGGACGTCTCCGACCAGTACGACGGCGTCGTCGACGCCCGCGTCGACCGGTCGGTGAAATGGATCGACCACCTCGACAAGCCGATCTACGCCGAGATCACCATCCAGGGCCTCAGCACCGATGTCGACGGGATGCCGGTCGACCTCGAACGCTCCCGGCTGGACACGCTCACCGACGAACTGCTCGCCCGCCTCGGTCGGTTGGCGGTCCCGATGGGGGTCGCCACCGGCGACGGCGAACGCTCGCTGCACCTGTTCACGTCCACCGACCCCTCGGTCTCCGAGACCATCGACGCCTGGATCGCCGAGAACCCCAACCGGGCGATCGAGCGGGAGCTCGCCGCCGACGAGCAGTGGGCCTACGCCGAACAGTGGGATTGATGGCCGCCCTTCGGGCGGCGTATCGAGTATCGAGTACCGAGTACCAAGTACGGAGTGCGAGGTGGCTGCGAACGTGACACCGATGCTGGTGTCCGCCGAAGCGGTCGTCACCGACGACGGGCGCATCGGGGATGCCGTCCTCGTCAACGGGGGGGTCGTCGTCGCGGTCGGCGACCGAAACGAGTTGGCCGGCCCGGGCGTCGTCGAGCACCGCCACCCCGGGGCGACCATCGTGCCCGGTCTCGTGGACGCCCACCTGCACCCGGTCGGGCTCGCCGCGGCTCGGGCCGGCGTCGACCTCCACGACGCCGGTGACCTCGCCGGGGTGGTGACAGCGCTGGCCGGGGCGATCGCCGACGGGGTGGTGGTCGGCACCCGACTCGACGAGCACCGACTCACCGAGGACCGCCTCCCGACCCGGGCCGACCTCGACGCCGTTCCCGGCCCGGTCCTCGTCCACCGGGTCTGCGGGCACGTCGCCGTGGCCAACACCGCCGCCCTCGACGCCGCCGGGGTCGGCCCCGACACCGCCGACCCGCCCGGCGGGGCGCTCGACCGCTCCCCCCACGGCGTGCCGACCGGGGTCCTGCGCGAGGAGGCCATCCCCCTGGTGGCGGCGGCCCTGCCCCCGCCGTCGCACATGGGCGAGCACCTCGTCGCCACCCTCGGCGACCTGCAGCGCCAAGGGTTGACGCGGCTCGGGGCGATCGTCGCCCCGGCCGACGGCCCGTTCTGTGGCGGGGGCGACGAGCTCGCCACGGTCCTGGCGGTGGCCGACCAGCTCCCCCTCCCCCTCCACGTCTACGTGGCCACCACCGACCCCACCACGCTCGAACGGGCCGCCCGCGATCTCGAGGCCGCCGGTGGCGACCGGCTCCGGTTCGCCGGGGTCAAGCTCTTCGCCGACGGTTCGTACGGGGGCGGTACCGCCGCGATGCGGACGGGCGAGGGCATCCTCCGACTGGTCCCCGAGCGGGACCGGCGACTCGCCCGGGCCGCCCTCGACCTCGGGGGCGGGTTGGCCCTGCACGCCATCGGCGACGCAGCCATCGACGCCGCCCTCGACCTGCTGGACGACCTCACCGACGACGGCGCCGACCCCGCCCGCCTGCGCCTGGAGCACGCCTCCACCACCCCCGACGACCTCGTCGACCGGATCGCCGGCTCGGGCATCGGGGTGGCGATCCAGCCGGCCTTCGTGGGCTCCGAACGGTCCTGGCTGGGCGAGGCCCTCGGACCCAGGGCGCCGGACGCCCACCGGTTCGGGTCGCTCCATCGGGCCGGGGCCCGACTCGGCGGCAGCTCGGATGCACCGGTCGAGCCACCCTCGCCGCTGTGGGGCATGCGATGGGCCCG
>CAZTLW010000096.1:5422-8918 GCA_964614585.1 uncultured Acidimicrobiia bacterium
TACTACGAGGACCTGCGGCCCCACACGGGATTGGCTCGCCTCGTCGACGAGGCCCGGGACGCGCTGGTGGCCCGCATCGTCCGGCGGGCGGTTCCGAGTGGTCGGGTGCTCGACGTCGGGTGCGGGCGCGGCGACCTGTTGGCCCGACTCGCCGGCTCCCACGACGTGGCCGGCATCGAGATCTCCGAGGCGGGGCTGCGACTCGCCCACGACCGACTGCCCGACGCCACCCTGGCGGCGGGCGACGTCGAGGACGGCTGCCCGATCCCCGGCCCGTTCGACGCCATCACCGCCATCAACGTCCTCGAGCACCTCGACCGACCGGTCGACGCCCTCGGGCACCTCGCCGCCGCCCAACCCCCCGGTGGACTGCTCGTGGTCCACCTGCCGGTGATTGGCAATCGGGCCCAGGCCCGCCTCTACGAACGGGGCTACGCCGACGACCCCACCCACGTGTGGCGCCCCTCGGCGGCGGTGGCGAGGGCGACCATCGAGGCCGCCGGCTACCGGCATCGCTCATCGACCTTCGCCCCGCTGGTGCCGATGGGCCTCTGGCGCCATGTCCCGATCCACCCGGCCTGGCTGGGGGTGTTCGCGAGACGGCCCGGCTGACGCAGGGGCGGGACCGGGACTCGGGACACGGGACACGGGACACGGGACGAAGGATCGGGCTGCGGGGCGCGGGACCCCGGAGCCGGGTTCATAGGCTGGCCGCATGAATCACCACGCCTACCCGCCCGAGGGGACCGCCCACCCCTTCGAGCCGTACCGGCCGGAGATCCCGGCCGACGAGGTGCTGGTGGAGGTCGCGGCGACCTGATCCGCCGTCCGAACTCCGGTGCCCAGACCAGGTCCAGTCTGGTCCTCGCACCGGAGAACGGCCATTCGACCTGCACCGAACCCTGGGTTCGAAATCGTGGGGGTGGGCCTACTCTCGCCGGCCATGTTCGACTACGGCTCCGTCACCCCCGAGGCCATCACGACCATGACGGAGGAGGCAATCGCCGACAGCGACCGCCTCCTCGCCGAGGTCGTGGCCGTCGACGGCCCCCGCACCTGGGCCGACACCGCCGAACCGCTGCTGCAGGTCGGTCGTCTCCTCTCCGCCCTCTACGGCCGGGTCCCGTTCCTCGGCCAGGCCCACCCCGACCCGGCCGTGCGCGACGCGGCCCGGTCCGCCGAGCAGCGACTGTCCCAGTGGGCCGTGGCGACCCAGTACCGGCGCGACCTCTACGAGGCGTTCTCGGCCTTCGCCGCCGACCCACCGGCGGACCTCACCGGCGAGCAACACCGGTGGCTCGAGTTCGAGGCGCGCGACCTCCGGTTGGCCGGCCACGAGCTCGACGACGAGGCCCGGGCGGAGCTCGAGCGGATCAACACCCGGCTCGCGGAGCTCGCCATCGCCTTCGCCTCCAACCTCGCCGAGAACGACGACTCGGTCGACGTCCCCGTCGAGCGGCTCGACGGGCTCGCCCCCGAGATCGTCGCCGGCCTCGCCGATGGGGAGGGCCCCGGCACCAAGCGGCTGACGATGGCGTACCCCGACGTGGTGCCGGCCCTGCAGACGGTGCACGACCGGGAGGTACGCCGGGACCTGTCGCTCGTCTTCAACCGGCGGTGCGTCGACGAGAACCGCCCGATCCTCGAGGAGGCGGTGCGCCTGCGCCACCGGGTCGCCGAGCTCTTCGGCCTCCCGACCTGGGCCCACCACAAGCTGCAGACCCGGATGGCCGGCACGCCCGAGCGGGTGTTCGCCTTCTGGGACGATCTCGTCCCCCCGCTCACCGAGCGGGGCCGGGAGGAGTTGGCGGTGCTCGAGGCGATGCTCGTCGCCGACGGCGAGGCGCCGCCCCTGATGCGCCACGACTTCGCCTACTACGACGAGCGCCTGCGCCGCACCGAGCACGGCGTCGACCAGGACGAGGTGGCGGCCTTCTTCGAGGTGGAGGCCACCATGGCCGGCCTGCTCGACCTCACCGGCGAGGTCTTCGGCCTCACCTACCGGACCGTGCCCGACGCCCCGACCTGGCACCCCGACGTGACCCTCTTCGAGGTCGCCGATGCCACGGACGGAAGGGTGCTCGGCCACTTCTACGCCGACCTCCATCCCCGCGACGGCAAGTTCTCCCACGCCGCGGCCTTCCCACTCCTCGTCGCCCACGAGGGGCCCGATGGGTGGGTGACGCCGGTGACCGCCTTCCTCTGCAACTTCCCCAAGCCGTCGCCCGGGCGCCCCTCCCTGCTGCGTCACGACGACGTCGTGACGCTGTTCCACGAGTTCGGCCACGTCCTCCACATGACGCTGTCACGGGCCACGATCCCGCGCTTTTCCGGGGCCCAGACCGAGTGGGACTTCGTCGAGGCCCCGAGCCAGATCATGGAGCACTGGTGCTGGGACCCCGGCGTGCTGGCCCGGTTCGCCCGCCACCACGAGACCGGCGAGCCGATCCCCGCCGAACTCGTCGACCGGCTGGTGGCAGCCCGCAATGTGGACGTCGCCCTCTCGACCCTCCGACAGGTCTCCCTCGGGAAGCTCGACATGGGCCTCCACGGCGTGCCCGAGGTACCCGACCTCGATGCCGTCGTCGCCGAGGCGGACGCCGTCTCGCTCCTGCCGAGCACTCCCGGCACCTTCATGCCGGCGTCGTTCGGCCACCTGTTCGGCTACGACGCCGGGTACTACGGGTACCTGTGGGCGAAGGTGTTCGGCGACGACATGTACTCGGTCTTCGCCGACGCCGGGCCGACCGATCCCGAGGTGGGCACGCGCTACCGACGGGCGGTGCTGGAACCAAATGGCACCCGGGACGCCGACGACCTCCTCCTCGACTTCCTCGGACGAGACCCCTCCAACGAGGCGTTCCTCGCCCAGCTCGGCATCGGGGGCGAGTGACCGATGCGGGTGGAGGTGTGGTTCGACTACCTCTGCCCGTGGTGCTACCTGGCCCAGGACCGTGCCGACCACCTCATCGAGGCGCATGGTGCCGAGGTCGTGTGGCACCCGTTCGAGCTGCACCCCGAGATCCCGCCCGGTGGGACCGAGACACTGTCGGGCCGACCGGGCGCCGCCGACGTGATCCGGGAACTGGCCGCCGAGGCAGGTCTGCCCCTGCGGTCCCGTCGTCGCTCCAACAACACCCGGCGGGTGCTCGGCCTGTCGGCGTGGGCCGCCGACCGGCCCGAGTTCGACCGCTTCCACCGCGGCCTGTTCGCCGCCTACTGGGCCGAGGGCGCCGACCTCGAGGACGACGCGACGCTCGTGGCCATCGCCAAGAAGGCCGGACTCGACCCCGGGGCGGCCACGGACGCGCTCGCGTCGGACTCCGGGGTGCCCCTCGCCGAGGCCTCGAAGACCCGAGCCATCGATCTGGGGATCGGGGCCACCCCGGGCTGGCACTTCGGCGACGGCGTCGTGTTCTCGGGCGTGCATCCCCGGGCGGTCATGGATCGGATCGTGGGCCGCCTGGGAGGCGGCAGTACCAAGTACTGAGTACCG
>CAZTLW010000097.1:0-8869 GCA_964614585.1 uncultured Acidimicrobiia bacterium
CACCGGCCTCCTCCGTCGGCCGGCAACCGACCGAAGGTCGGCGCACTTCCCCCCGTCGGGGGGATCTCTTCTCGAAGACCCCTCAGATCCTCCGGTCCCGGCCCTCCCACCAGGGGCGGCGCAGCTCCCGCTTGAGGATCTTCCCCGACGCGGTGCGGGGGATCTCGGTCACGACCTCGAACGAGCGTGGGACCTCGTAGGCGGCGAGTCGCTCGTGGGCGAAGGCGACCAGTTCTGCCTCCGTCACCGGTGTGTCGAGCACCACGACGGCATGGACCGCCTCCCCCCACTCGTCGGATGGGATGCCGATGACGGCCACGTCACGCACGGCCGGGTGCTCGTCGAGGGCGGCCTCGACCATCGCCGGGTACACGTTGACCCCGCCCGTGATGACCATGTCCTTCTTGCGGTCGCGGATCGAGAAGTAGCCCTCGTCGTCCATGGTGGCGATGTCACCGACCCCGAACCACCCGTCGCCGAGTTGCAGATCGGCGAAGGCGTCGTCCCTGCCGTGGTAGCCCAACAGGACGCCGCCCGACCGGACGTGGAGCTCGCCCTCGATGCCGGGCTCGGTGATCCGGCGGCCATGGCCGTCGAAGAGCGCCACCTCCACGCCGGGGGCAGCGGTGCCGCACGACCCGGGCTTGCGCAACTGGTCCTCGGGACGCAGCACGGTGCAGACGCCGAGCTCGGTGGAGCCGTAGACCTCCCACAGCGAGTCGGACGGGAAGTCGGCGAGGTAGGCCTGCTTGAGGGCGAACGACCATGGCGCCGCGTTGGCGACCAGGCAGCGCATCGACGACCGGTCGTGGCGGGCCTTCACGTCTTCGGGGAGCTGGGTGATGCGGCGGATGGGGGTGGGAGCCGAGAAGCTGGCCGTGACCCGGTGCCGGTCGACGATCCGGAGCCAATCCTCGGCGTCGAACCGCCGCTGGACCACCACCGATGCCCCGGCCCCCATCGCCAGGAACAAGAAGCCCTGTGGCCCCGAGTGGTGGAGTGGCCCCGTCGGGAGGTACCGGTCGTGGGGCCCGAAACCGAAGAGCTCGACGAGCGCCCCACCCGCCCGCGCCCCACCCCGCGCTCGTCGCAGCACGCCCTTGGGCCGGCCTGTCGTGCCGGACGTGTAGATCATCGCGGTCCCGGCCCGGTGGGGCCCCACGTCGGGTGGGGCCGCCGAGGAGGCGTCGATGCGGTCGCGGGCATCGGAGACCGCCACGTCCGGTGCCGAGCCGAAGGCGAGGACGTGGGCCAGGTCGGGGCAGTCGTGGCGGGCGGCGGCGACCAGATGGGCGTACTCGCCGTCCACGAAGCAGACCGACGCCCCCGAGTCGGCGAGGACGTAGGCCACCTCGGGTGGCGCGAGGCGGTGGTTGACGGCCACGGCGGCGGCACCGATGGCCTCCGTCGCGAAGAGGATGGCCACGACGTCGGGCGAGTCCGGGCCCAGCCACGCCACCGGGTCGCCGGGCCCGATTCCCAACTCGACCATGAGGTTGGCGAACCGGTTGGTGCGGGCCTCCAGTTCGGCGCGGTCCCAGGCGACCAGCTCCCCGTCGGGCGGGTCCCAGATGACGACGGCGCCGTCCATGGCGGCGACGCTACGCACGCGTAGCCTCGGCGGCATGTTCGCCGATCGTGCCGATGCCGGCCGTCGGCTGGCCGCCCTGCTCGAGCGGTACCGGACCGAGGACCCGGTCGTCGTCGGCCTTCCCCGGGGCGGGGTGGTGGTGGCCGCCGAGGTGGCCGACGCCCTCGACGCCCCGCTCGACGTCATCCTGGTTCGCAAGCTCGGCCTGCCCTCCAACCCCGAGGTGGCGATGGGCGCCATCGGCGAGGGTGGCGTCCGGGTGCTCGACGACATCGCCGAACGGGTCCCGGTCGAGGCTGTGGCGGCGGTGGAGCGGCGGGAGCTCGCCGAGCTCGAGCGTCGGACCCGGCTCTACCGACCGGAGGGCCATCGCGTGTCCCTTGCGCATCGCACCGTCGTGGTGGTCGACGACGGCATCGCCACCGGATCGACCGCGCTCGCCGCCTGCCGGGTGGCCCGCGCCGAGGGCGCTGTCCGGGTCGTGCTGGCGGTCCCCGTCGCCCCCCACGGGTGGGAGCGCCGGTTCGGCACCGCCGCCGACGAGTACGTCGCCGTGACCGCGCCCCGCGACCTGTGGGCGATCGGCCGGTTCTACGAGGACTTCCGGCCCACGTCCGACGACGAGGTCCTGTCACTGCTCCGGGCCGATCGGGGCTGACCCGCCCTTCCCCTGCCGGGCTCCCGGCGCGACAATGGTCCCCGTGGTGACGCGGCCCGGTGGGCCGATTCGGCCCCGGGCCACTCGACGGGAGGTTCGTGATGGGTGCCGGCAAGGTCGTGATGGCGGTGATCGGTGGGTTCCTCGCCCTCATCGGCCTGGCGGTGATGGTGGGCGGTGGAGCCCTGATGTGGGCGTGGGGTGTCGATCGGGACGATGGCGGGTTCTTCACGTCCCCGTCGATCGGGCTGTCATCGAGCGGCCATGCCGTGGTGTCGGAGGAGATCAGCCTGGGAGCCCGACCGGGAGAGGTGCTGCCCACCGGCCGATTCGGGACGGTGCGCCTCGAGGTCGCGTCGGACGAAGCCGCGTTCGTCGGCATCGGACCGGTGGCCGACGTCGATGCCTTCCTCGACGACGTCGCCCACGACGAGGTCCGCCGGATCACCGACGTCGGCGCCGTCTACCGCGACGTTCCCGGCGAGTCGCCGCCATCGCCACCCGGTGACGCCACGTTCTGGGCGGCATCCGCCGAGGGCTCGGGCGCCATCACCCTCGACTGGGAGGTCGAGTCGGGCCGCTGGGCCGTCGTGTTCATGAACGCCGACGGAAGCGAGGGCGTGGCGGTGGACGTCGCCGCCGGGGTGACCACCGCCTGGCTCCTCCCCGTCGCCATCGGCCTGCTGGTGGGCGGCATCCTCGTGGCGGGCCTCGGGGCGGCGCTCCTCGTCGTGGGGCTCGTCGCGCCGACGTCGGAGCGAGCCGGGACCGCGGTGCCTGCGTCCGGCACCCTGACCTACCCGGTGCTCGTCGAGGGTGGGATCGACCCCGGCCTCAGCCGATGGCAATGGCTCTTCAAGTGGTTCCTCGCCATCCCCCACTACGTCGTGCTGGCCTTCTTGTGGTTCGCCTTCGTGGTCGGGACCTTCATCGCGTTCTGGGGCATCCTCTTCACGGGGCGCTACCCCCGCGGGATCTTCGACTTCAACGTCGGGGTGCTGCGGTGGAGTTGGCGAGTTGCCTTTTACACGGCGGGCGTGCTGGCGACCGACCAGTACCCGCCCTTCACGCTGGCCGACGTCGACTACCCGGCTCGGCTCGACGTCGAGTACCCGGAGTCGCTCTCACGTGGCTTGGCGCTGGTGAAATGGTGGCTGCTGGCGATCCCCCACTACCTGATCGTCGGGATCTTCACGAGCGGTCTGGTCTGGTACACGACCGAGCTGGACGCCGCCGGGGAGCCCATCCTGCAGACGGGCGGCGGCCTCATCAGCATCCTGGCGTTCATCGCCGTGATCGTGCTGTTGTTCACGGGCCGCTATCCCCAAGGGCTCTTCGACCTGCTGATGGGCCTGCACCGCTGGGTGTTCCGGGTGGCGGCCTACGCGTCGCTCATGCGGGACGAGTACCCGCCGTTCCGCCTCGACACCGGTGGGGACGAGCCCCGCTCGGGCCCCGAGCCCCCGACGACGGGGCCGACGGAGGGCACCGCCACGCCCGGGGAGGTGTCGGGCACCTGAGGGACACATCCTCGGAGAGGAGGTGAACCATGGCCAAGGGCACCACCGACTCGCCGATCGCGTTCGTGGACCGGCCCGACCTGACCCCGCGGTGTCCGCGCTGTCAGGCCGAGCTCCACGAGATCTACCGGAAGGGCACCGGCGCCGCCTTCATCGAAGGGCGGACGTTCGTGTTCTTCTGCCCCAGCTGCCTTGAGGTGCTGGGCATGGCGCAGGGACGAATGATCTGATTGGGGGTCACACGTTCCGCGGCCTTGGCCGGCTGGCGGAGGGAGTGGGATTCGAACCCACGGAGACGCAGGACGCCTCAACGGTTTTCAAGACCGTCGCCTTCGACCGCTCGGCCATCCCTCCGGGGGCCATTCTGGCCGAGCAGGCGACCTAGACCCGGATTCGGCCCGCGGCCTCGTCGAGGTCCACCACCCGCTCGGTGCCGGTGGCGCCGAGGTGCAACCACGGCGGGGCATCGAGGCGGTCGGTGGCGGTCTCGATCTCCTCGAGCAGCGTGAGCGCCTGCGAGGACGGCTCCAGGCCGTCCAGCAGGCCCCGGGTGTGCAGACGGTCGGCGATGGCCTCGACCTGTTCGGGCCGGTACCCGTGTCCGATCTCGTCGGCACCGTGCCCGGCGGCGATCCGGGCGAGCACGTGCATCTCGTCGCCGGTCAGCCCGGACGTTCGCACCGCCATCCAGTGGCCCTCACCCCGGTGCTCGCGCAGCACGGTGGCAGCACCGAAGAGTCGTGACGCCGGGGTGTCCCAGTCGACCGCCGACCAGGCCGCCGCCAGCGGTCGGCCGTCGAGGTCTGCGCCGGCCACGGCCGTCTCGAACAACTCGACCAGTTCCTCCAGCCCGGGCACGGACCCGAACGCCTCGTCGGCCGCCTCGGTGAGACCCCGTCGACCGACCTCCCAGAGCCGATCGGTCGGCACCTGCCCCCGCGAGCGGTTGACCAGCTTCCCCACCAGACCGGCCGGGAAGAACGGCATGAGCGCCTGGGCGACGGCCGGGGAAATCGGGCCGAGCGGCGCCAGCCGCAGCGGGAAGTAGCCGGCCGCCGACGACAGGCCGACCTCGGTGAAGATGGCGGCGACCCGTGGGTGGTCGGTGGCGAACTGGAGGAGGGCGATGCGGTTGGCGACGCGGGCGGCGTCACGGGTGGGGATCGATGGCATGGGGACTCCGTCGGAGGAACCGGGAACGCTAGCCAACGGACCCGGCCGAGCGCGGCGAACGGCAGCCGATCGGCTGCCGTTCATCCGGCGGAGGGAGCGGGATTTGAACCCGCGAGGAGCGAAAGCCCCTACAGCATTTCCAATGCTGCGCCTTAGACCGCTCGGCCACCCCTCCCGGCGGAGAGAGTGGGATTCGAACCCACGGAGAAGCTGTTGACTCCTCACTCGATTTCGAGTCGAGCGCCTTCGTCCACTCGGCCATCTCTCCTCGCCGACGGTGCCGACCGGGGCCGGCCACCGAGCGGGGCCGTAGTGTACCGGCCGATGTCGAGTACGCCTCCCCGGAGCCCGCACGACCCGGCCGACGACGACCGGTTCATGCGGCTCGCCCTGGCTGAGGCCGAGGCGGCGATCACCCACGAGGACGTCCCGGTGGGCGCCGTCGTGGTCGACGGGACGGGTGCCGTGGTGGCAGCCGACCACAACCGTCGGGAGGCCGAGTCCGACCCGACCGCCCACGCCGAACTGCTGGCGATCTCGGCGGCCGCCCGGGCCGCCGGTGACTGGCGGCTGACCGGTCACACGCTGTACGTGACGCTCGAGCCCTGCCCGATGTGCGCCGGCGCCGCCGTCTGGGCCCGACTCGACCGGATCGTGTACGGCGCCGCCGACCCCAAGGCAGGCGCGGCGTGGAGCCTGTACAACATCCCCCAGGACGCCCGGCTGAACCACCGCTGCGAGATGACGGCCGGCGTGCTGGCCGACGAGGCGGGGACCCTGCTGCGGCGGTTCTTCGACGAGAGGAGACGGTGATGGTCGAGAAGGCCTGGGACCGCGTCGCCGACGCCAGGACCCGGATCGAGAACCTGTCGGTGTCCGAGACGGTCGCCGAGTTGGAGGCGGGGACCGCGATCCTCGTCGACATCCGAGACGTGCGCGAGCGGATCCGCGACGGCGCCATCCCCGGCTCGGTCCACGCCCCGCGGGGCATGCTGGAGTTCTGGATCGACCCCGCCTCGGAGTACCACCGGAACGTCTTCAGCCCCGACCGCCGGTACATCCTCTACTGCGCCGGCGGGGGACGGTCGGCGCTCGCCGCCGACGTGATGCGCGAGATGGGCTACCCCGACGTCGCCCACCTCGACGCAGGCATCGAAGGCTGGAAGGCCGCCGGCCGTGAGGTCGAAGACATCGATCCGCCCGCCCGGTGGCGGACCTGAGTCTCGGTACCCGGTACTCAAGAAAAAGCGCCCCGTCGGGTTGCCCACACCCGGCACGGTCGGCTTAGGGCTGCTTCCTTCCGGACCTGACCCGATTCACCGGCGCACCGCCATGGGGCCCGACGAGGCGGACCCGAGTCTACGGGTGGCGGCGGCCTACGGCCCGGTCAGGCGTCGACCGACCACACGGCGAGCGGGTCGGCCTCGCTGACCGGCACCCCACCGGCGGGCTCCTCGGTGATGACGAGTGCCTGCAGGCGGGCGGGGTCGGCGGTGAAGACGGTCGTCCCGGGTCCGGCCCCGGCGAGGCCGACCGAGACGACCTCGTCGTCCATGACGCCCCACAACTGGTAGGTCCGGTCGTAGGCCACGCCGGGCAGGCCCTCGATGGTGAGGAGCCCGGTCCCGTCGCCGAGCAACACGACCGAGGCGACGCGCTCGCCGTCGGTGTCGGTGAGCACGAGCGTGGACGCACCCTCGGCCTCGGCCGCCGCCGTCGCCACGTCGGAGAGCGTCGCCGCCGCCAGCCGCTCCTGGGTGTCGGCGAGGCGGCTCGTCTGCGTCACGAGGCCGAGCGTGAGGGCGACGATGACCAGGACGGCGGCGACCCCGGAGGCAGCCACCCACGAGGGGAGGCGGGTGGTCGGCCGGGCGGGGACGAGGGGCACGACCGTGTCCTCGTCGTGGGACTCTTCGGGGGCGTCGCCGCGGTCGACGAGCATCGGCAGGAGCCCGGCGACCTCGATGTAACCGGCCACCTCCTCACGGCACACCGGGCAGTCGCGCAGGTGGTGCTCCACCTGGCGGCGCTCGTCGGCATCGACCGCCCCGAGGGCGTAGGCCCCCAGCAGCGATTGGATGTCGCGGTGGTCGTCTTCAGACAACAAAGCCGTGGTCTCCTGTCAGGGCTCGCAGTTCGGCGAGTCCCAGTCGTAGTCGTGTCCGGACGACCTCGTCCGACTCGCCGAGCCGCCGGGCGATCTCCCGGTAGGGCAGGCCTCGGACGGCGAGTTCGAGCGTGTGCCGGAGGTCGTCCGACAGGTGCCCGAAGGCCGTCCCGAGACGGTCGAGGTCGGTCATCCGGTGGGGTACGGAGTGCTGCCGTCACGCGGATCACCGTGGCGCAGCGCCCAGAGGGCATAGGCGGCGGTGGCCAGGTGGCCGAGCACCACGAGGGCCACCAGCCAGGGGACCCAGCGGATCGGCCGGCGCTCCCGGACGATGACGACGGCCGCCACGACCGCGACGCCGGCGTAGACGTCGATGATCGTCACCCGGCCCCACGGGATGGCCCAGAGTGCGGCGCCGTCGGCGAAGAAGTCGCCGGCGACGAAGCCGTAGACGAGGGCGCCGAGCATGGCGACGGCGGCGATGGCGGCGAAGATGCGGATGGTGGTCATGGCCTGCCAGTTTGGCCGGGATCGTCGATACGGTGCGGCACATGCGCCCCACGCCCATCCCCCCGGGTCCCGGCCAGGAGTCGGTGTGGGACTACCCCCGCCCGCCGGCGCTCGTCGCCGACGACCGGGAGGTCGTCATCCGCCTCGACGGCACCGAGGTCGCCCGGACCCGCCACGCGTATCGCGTGCTCGAGACATCCCATCCGCCCACCTGGTACCTGCCGCCCGACGACGTCGACCGGTCGCTGCTCGAGCCCGGACGAGGCTCGTCGATCTGCGAGTGGAAGGGGCGGGCGACGTACTGGGACCTCGTCGTCGGCGACCGGCGACTCGAGAACGTGGCCTGGTCGGTTCCCCAACCGACGGCGAGGTTCCGGCCGATCGCCGGCCATCTCGCGTTCTATCCCGCAGAACTCGACATCACCGTCGGCGGGGTGCCGGTCGAGCCGCAACCCGGCGGCTTCTACGGCGGGTGGATCACCCCCGAGGTGGTGGGACCCTTCAAGGGCGGGCCCGGCTCGTGGGGCTGGTGATCAGCGGATCCGGGCGGTGATGGGCGTCCCCCATCGCCGCGCCATCTCCAGTTTCGTCCCCTCCGGCAACGGGAGCCTGGTGGCGGCGTGGATCGGGGCCAACTCGCGTTGGGCCGCGGCATCGCCACCGAAGGCGGCGAGGCACAACTCGGGGGCGACGTTGGCGGCGGCGAGTATGGCCCCGGCGGCGCCGAGCGGGCCGGCGAGCGCCAGCAGGGCGCTGTTGCCCACGTAGATCGGCACGCCGGTCCCGGTGAGCTCGTCGAGCAGCCGGTTGGGGTCGCCCGAGGAGTCCTTGCACCCGGCGATCGGCAGGTGGTCGAGCACCCCCACCGGGATCCCCGGCGACGAGACGGCGGGGAAGTGATACGCGAGGACGGGCACGTCGCCGGCGGCGTGGTCGACCGCGGTGTAGTAGGCGCGCAGGTCGCTCGAGCGAGGCGGGCTGAGCGCCAGCACGGCGTCGGCACCGGCGGCGACCGCCTGCTGGGTCAGGGCCACCGCGCCATGGGCGGAGGCAGCCCCGGTGCCGGCGATCACCGGCACGGCGTCGGGGACGGCCGACCGGACCGCGGAGACGAGGTCCATGCGCTCATCGGGATCGAGGGCCGCCGCCTCCCCGGTCGTGCCGGCAACGATGACCGCAGCCAGGCCAAGTTCGGCGAGCCGGGCGGCATGCTCGGCGGTGGCGGCGGTGTCGACGGCGAGGCGCTCGTCGAAGAGCGTGGTGAGGGCGACACCGACCCCGGTGAACGGCATGGGGGGACGGTAGCG
>CAZTLW010000098.1:0-8837 GCA_964614585.1 uncultured Acidimicrobiia bacterium
GAGCGGGCCAGCTCCTTCATGACGTCCAGCACCTCCTTGATCATCTCGGGGTCGAGCGCCGAGGTGGGCTCGTCGAAGAGCATGATCTTGGGGTCCATCGCCAGCGCCCGGGCGATGGCCACCCGCTGCTGCTGGCCGCCCGAGAGCTGGCCGGGGTACTTGTCGGCCTGCTCGGGGATCCCCACCCGCTCCAACAGCTCGTTGGCCTTGGCGTCGGCCTCCGACTTGCGACGGCCTCGCACCCACGTCTGGGCCATCGTGATGTTCTGGCGCACGGTCACGTGGGGGAACAGGTTGAACTGCTGGAAGACCATCCCCACCTCGGAGCGGATCGCCTCGACGTTGCGGACGTCGGAGGTGAGCTCGATGCCGTCGATGACGATGCGGCCCTCCTGGTGGCTCTCCAGCCGGTTGAGGCAGCGGATGAGCGTCGACTTGCCCGACCCCGACGGGCCGATCACGACGACGACCTCCCGCTCCTTGACCGTGGTGGTGATGCCGCGCAGGACGTTGAAGTCCCCGAACCACTTCTTGACGTCCTCGCAGACGATGATGTCGTTGGCCCCGGCGTTGTGCATGGTGTGTGCTCCTATCGGTCCCCGACCCCGAGCTTCTGCTCGAGGCGCAGCGACGCCCGGTAGAACGTGAACGTGAACAGCCAGTAGATGAGGGCGGCGAACAGCAGCGGCTCCCGCAGTACGCCGAGGAACTCGGGCTGGCTCGGGATGATCGACCTCGACACGTGGAGGAAGTCGGCGAGCCCGACGATCGTCACGAGCGAGGTGTCCTTGAACAGGGCGATCGCCTGGCCGACCATGGCGGGGATCACCGTCCGCAACGCCTGGGGGAGGGTGATGAGCGAGATGGTGAGCACCGAGCTCATCCCGACCGCCTGGGCCGCCTCCACCTGCCCCCGCGGGATCGACTGCAGTCCGCCGCGCACGTTCTCGGCGAGGTAGGCGGCGGCGAAGAAGGTCATCCCGGCCGCCACCGCCACCACCCGGTCGATGGAGAGCTCGGGGGGCAGGAACCGGGGCAGCACCCGATCGGCGAAGAACAGCACGGTGATGAGCGGGACCCCCCGGATCAGCTCGACGTAGCCGGTCGAGAGGAGCCGGAACACCGGCATCCGCGAGGTGCGGGCCAGCGCCATGAGGACGCCGATCGGGAACGACAGCGTGATCGCCGTGATCGCCAGCAGCAGCGTGAGGTTGAGTCCGCCGTACACCGAACCGAAGGTCCCGAGGTCGGTGGCGCCGCGGAACACGGTGCCGAGGTAGGCCACAGCCACGACCGCACCGGCCCAGCCCGCCAGCACGTTCCGGACCCCCTTCGGGCCCGATGCGAACGTCCGGCCAGCGGCGGCGAACGCTGTCAGGACGAAGAGGAGGACCCGGCCCTGCAGCGGCCCGATGACCGGGAGGTCCATCCAACCGTCCCAGACCACCGGCACGATGAGGGCCGCCACCGAGGCGACCACCAGCACCGAGGTGACGATGCCGGCCACGTCCCGGGAGAACCGCGAGAGTTGGGCCCAGAGGAGCACCCCCCCGACGATGAGGAAGCCGGCAGGGAGCACGAACGTCAGCAGTGGGGTCGTGTCGAGATCCACCCGGCGTTGGAGGACCAGGTAGATGTAGGGGAAGGAGAGGACCCAGAGGCCGACGAGGGCCCCGCGCAGTCGGCGTCCCTCGACGAACCGCACCAGCAGCCGCCCGACGCCGTAGGAGCCGGCCAGCACCGCGAAGTTGATCGTCCACGGCAGCTGGGTGGTGCGGGCGATCGGCAGCAGCCAGATGACGACGGTCACGAGGGCGAGCAGCGTGCCGAGGAACGCCAGGGTCGGGATGGTGCGGTCCCGATTGCGCTTGCCGAGCACCTGGCGCCACGCCAGCGCGGCGACGATGAGACCGGCACCGACCGCCACCATCACCACCCAGGGGTCCGGGCGGCCGAACAGCCCGAGGCTCGACACGACCGAACCGGCGCCGATCAGGAGGCGCTGGACGGCCTCGGGGGCCATCCTGCCGCCCGCGTTCCAAGCGGCCACCGACAGGCCGACGAGAGCGAAGATGATCGCCACCGAGAGCCAGATCCGGGTCATGTGCTCCTGGGGATAGGCCTCCACCATGAGCAGGCGCATGTTGTCGGTGACGGCGTCCCAACGACGCTCCTCGGCGAAGAGGAACCGGGAGAGCCCCACGACGGCCGCGACGAGGATGCCGAGCATCACGAACGTGATCACCGTGTTGAGCGCCGAGTTGAACAGGTTCTTTCGCACCCACACCCAGGCGCCCAGTTGGCTCGCCTCCGGAGGTGGCGCCTCGGGGATGAGGCCGAAGTCCTTGGCGGCGGTGCTCATCGCTCCACCAACTTGAGACGGCGGTTCACCTTGTTCACCACGGCCGAGATCGACAGCGACAAGGTGAGGTAGAAGGCCATCCAGATGAGGATCACCTGGATCGTCTTGCCGGTCTGGTTGAAGACGGTCTGGCCGACCTGCACGATGTCGGCGTAGCCGACGGCGATCGCCAGCGACGAGTTCTTGGTCAGGTTGAGGAACTGGTTGCCCAGTGGCGGGAGGATCACCCGGAACGCCTGGGGGAGCACGACGAGCCGCAGGATCTGCGCCCGGTTGAGCCCCACCGCCTGGGCGGCCTCGGTCTGGCCCTTCGGCACCGAGAGGATGCCGGCCCGGACGATCTCGGCGATGAAGGCCCCCGTGTACACCACCAGGCCCACGAGCACGGACGTGAACGCCACCGTGAAGGTGAGCCCGGTGTCGGCGTACTGCGGGAAGCGATCGCCCACGATGGCGGGCTGGCCGAAGCGGAGAGGCGCGCCGCTGCGCAGGAACTCGAACCGGCCATCGAGCCATTCGAACAGGCCCACCACCACCCCCTGGGCGGCCGCGACCACCTGGGGCGTCAGGACCAGGAAGGCGGCGACGGCCACGCCGATGACGCCGGCGAAGACCACCCGGAACCAGTCGTCGTCGGTCAGCTTGGCCATGCCGGCCGGGGTGCGGAACGACGCCAGGAACCGCCGGATCCAGAGGGTGGCCGCCAGCAGCACCAGGCCGGCGAGGATGAGGCTCCAGCCGAACGCCGGGACGAGGTCGATGACGGAGGCCACGGCCCCGAAGGCCCAGCCGATCCCCCCGGCGATCGGGTGGGCGAACCACCCGATCGTGGCGATCGCGACGAAGGCGCCCAACGCCCACAGCACGGGATGGGTCTCCTGGCCGGTCTCCTCGAAGCGGGCGAACCGGCGGGTGTAGACCATCCTCGCCGCGACGAGGCCGACGATGGCGAAGACCAGCCACTGCCAGACGGTCTCGGTGCCGAAGATGCCCGCCATCGAGATGCCCTTCGAGGACATGAGGAGCCACCCCTCGATCGGCCCGGCGGTCTCGGGGTCGAGTGGCGGGAAGGCGGTGAAGACGACATTCCAGAAGATGATCTGGAGCAGGAGCGGGATGTTGCGGATGATCTCGACATAGAGCTGGGCGGACCGGCTCACGAGCCAGTTGGACGAAAGGCGGGCCACCCCGATCACCACGCCCACCACCAGCGCGAGCACGAGCCCGACGGACACCACCCGCAGGGTGTTGACGGCGCCGACCAGCAGCGCCTCCAGCGCCGACGACGGCTGCGTCTCGAAGCCCTCGGCGATGCCGAACCCGACGGGTCTGGAGAGGAATTCCCAGTCGAAGGTGAGGCCCTGGGCCTCGAGGTTGGCGAGCGCCTGGCCGATGACGATCCACCCGGCGACCAGCAGGGTCGCCAGCACGGTCAGCTGGGCTGCCCACTTGAGGAACGTCCCGTTCCGCCACAGCGGGGGGCGTTCCTGGTCGGCGGTGATTCGTCCGGTCTCGGCCGTCATGCGCTCCGGGTCCCGTGGTGGGTGGGGGGCGCCTCGGCGCCCCCCACCCGGTCACGGGTTCGTCGTCGGGTCAGCGGGCCGGCGGGGCGTAGATGATGCCGCCGTCGGTGAAGAGGGCGTTCAGGCCCCGGTTGAGGCCGAGCGGGGCGAGGTGCTCCTCGAACAACTCGCCGTAGTTGCCCACCTGGCTGATCACCTGATAGAAGGCGTCGGCCGGCAGGCCCATGGCGCTCTGCACCTCGTCCTCGGCGGCGCCGAGCAGACGGGCCACCTCGCCGTTGGGCGGGTCGGCGAGGAAGTCGTCGACGTTCGCCGACGTGATCCCCTGCTCCTCGGCGATCATCATCGCGAAGACCGTCCAGGTGATGACGTCGCCCCAGGCGGAGTCGCCCTGTGCCCACGCCGGGCCGAGCGGCTCCTTGGAGATCGGCACCTCCGGGAAGATGACCCAGTCGGTGCCGGCGTCACCAGCCTGGAACTTGCGGGCCACGAGGCCCGAGCCGTCGGTCGTGACGGCGTCGCAGGTGCCGGCCTCGAAGTTCTCCATGACGATGTTGAAGTCCTCGAAGGTCGAGAGGGTGATCTCGATCCCCGCTGCGTTGGCCGCCTCCTGGATGTTGAGCTCCGTCGTGGTGCCGGCGTTGGTGCACACAGTCGCCTGGTCGAGGTCGGCGATGGTCGAGTCGTTCGAGAACAGCTCGGACGAGCCCATCACCTGCTGGCCGTCGTAGTAGGTGGTCGGGCCGAAGTCGAGGCCGAGGTCGGTGTCCCGGCTCTGGGTCCACGTGGTGTTGCGGCTGAGCAGGTCCACCTGGCCGGACGAGACCGCCTCGAACCGGGCGGCGGCCGTCAGCGGGCTGAACTCGACCGCGGTGGCATCGCCGAGCACCGCGGCGGCAACCGCCCGGCACAGGTCGACGTCGAAGCCAACGAACTCACCCGCACTGTCGCGGAAGCCGAAGCCCACCAGCGTCTCGTTGACGCCACAGGCGAGCGTGCCCCGGTCGGTGACGACATCGAGCAGCGAACCACCCGCGTCGCCGCCGTCACCGTCGTCGTCACCCTCGCCACCGGTGGCCTCGGTCGTGGTCGTGTCACCGTCGGGCTCGGTGTCGTCGGTCCCCTCGTCACCGCCGCAGGCGGCGACCACCATGGCCAGGGCCATCAACAGGATCAACAGTCGTCTCATGTCACGCATCGTTTCCCTTCCTCCGTGCGATCCCGGCCACCGAAGGTGACCGCTGGGGGAACCTAACCCCGCGATGTGTGACGAGGCAATGAAATCCTCGAAATCAGGTCGGGGGCGCGAGGACCGGGCCGAAGTCGAGGGTGAACGTCGAACCCCGCCCGACGACCGAGTCGACGAGCACCCAACCGCCATGGCGGTCGACGACGTGGCGGACGATCGCCAGGCCCAGACCGGTGCCGCCGGTGGCCCGCGAGCGGCCCGTGTCGACCCGGTGGAAGCGGTGGAAGATCCGGTCGTGCTCGGACTTGGGGATGCCGATGCCGGTGTCGGTGACCGCCACGATCCCGCGCCCGTCCCGTTCGCCGCACCACACCGAGACCCGACCGCCCGCCGCCGTGTAGCGGACCGCGTTGCTCAACACGTTGCGCACGGCCAGCCCGGCATCGGCGCGACTGCCCTCGATCCACACGGGGTGCAGGTCGGCCTCGAGGTCGAGGCCGGCGGCCTCGGCGAAGACCTCCGACGCGACCGCCTCGGCCTCCACCACGGCGCGGAGGTCCATCGGCTCCATCTCGCCGACGTCGGTCTCGAGCCGCGACAGGTCGAGGAGGTCGGTGACGATCCGCCCCAACCGAGAGGCCTGCTCCCCCAACTGTTCGGCGAAGCGCTTGGCCCTGGCGTCGTCGACGCCGACCGCCAGTTGCAGGGCCTCGGCGGCCGCGGCGATGGCGGCGATGGGGGTCTTCAGCTCGTGGGAGGCATCGGTCACGAACGACCGCCGCATCTCCATGATGCGATGACGCTCGGTGACGTCGGTGATCACGGCACCCACGGTGGCCTCGTCGAACGGCGACACGAGCCATTGGTAGGTGCGATTGCGGACACCCATCACGAACGAGTCGGCCACGGGCTCACCGGTGTCGAGCACCTCGGCGACCATGTCGAGCACGGCGGGGTTCTTCAAGCGCTGGGACGGCGCCGTCGGCACGAGCTCCACGGTGGCCCCGACGCTGGCGAGGACCCGACCGTCCCGCTCGAGGACGAGGACCCCGATGCCGGCCGCCTCGATCGACCGCCGCAGGTCCTCGGCGAGGCGATCGGCGGCGGCCCGCTCGGTCTCGACCCGACGGCGGATGGCGTCGGCGACGGCCCCGAACGCCTCCGGGTCGGCGGGGTCCTCCGTCTCGATCGTGCGGACGGTCTCGTCCCGCACCAGGGCGAGGAGTCGGGTGTGCTGGAACACGGCGACGCCGACGACGGCCGCCACTGCCAGCACGGCCCACACGCCGGCTCCCGCGGCGGCGAGACCGATGATGGCCGCCACGCCGACGGCCAGCAGCAGGCGGACGAAGCGGGCAACGGTGCGGGTCACCGCGTCAGCATGGCTCAGTCACCGACGAACTTGTACCCCAACCCCCGCACGGTGACGATGAGCTCCGGGCTGGCCGGGTCGGCCTCGACCTTCTTGCGCAGCCGCTTGATGTGGACGTCGAGCGTCTTCGTGTCCCCGACGTAGTCGTAGCCCCAGACCTCGCTGATGAGGGTGTCCCGGGTCACGAGCTTGCCCTTGCGGGCCAGGAGGGCGAACAGGAGGTCGAACTCCTTCGGGCGGAGGGCGATCTCGTCGCCGCGCACCCGGACCTCGTGTCGGTCGATGTCCATCTCCACGTCCCCGCCCCGGATGACGAGCGACTCCTCGTGGGTGCCACCGAGACGGGACCGGCGGAGCTGGGAGCGAACCCGCGCAATGAGTTCGCGCATCGAGAACGGCTTGGTGACGTAGTCGTCGGCGCCGAGCTCGAGGCCGAGCACCTTGTCGGCCTCGGCATCCTTGGCCGTGAGGATGATGACCGGCATCTGGTGGTCCCGACGGATCGTCCGCAGCACGTCGAGGCCCGA
The DNA here is from genome assembly GCA_964614585.1 of uncultured Acidimicrobiia bacterium. GTDB lineage: Bacteria > Actinomycetota > Acidimicrobiia > Spongiisociales > JAENVV01 > JAHEFX01. The sequence continues at coordinate 6,974 of CAZTLW010000098.1, forward strand.
CAGACCGGGGAGCATGAGGTCGAGGAGCACCAGGTCCGGGATTCGGGACCCGACGGCGCTCACGGCGTCACGCCCGTCGCCCACGGACGTGACCTCGTAGCCCTCGACCTCGAGGGCGAACTGCACCGACTCGGCGAGCGTCTCCTCGTCCTCGACGAGGAGGACGGAGCCACCGTTAGCCGAGGGCGATGGCATCCGGGTCCTTCTCGGGGTCGGAGTAGCCGCCGCGGACGAGGAAGACGACCTGCTCGGCGATGGCGACCGCCCGGTCGCCCACCCGCTCGAGCGCCCGGCTGACGATCATCATGCGGGTCGCCCACGCCAACTGGTCGGGGTCGTCGCCGCAGTCGACCACCTGCTGGTACATCGCGCGGTTGATGACGTCGACGGGGTCGTCCATCTCGTCGAGCCGGGCGTACATGGTGTCGTCGCGGCGCTCGAGCGACTCGAGGGAGAGGCGGATCATCGGGTCGACGAGCTCGCCCATCTCCTTGATCTGGGCGACGATCTCGTCCTTGCGCTTCATGTCGGTGGTCTCGATCTGGATCTTGGCGATGTTCACTGCCTGGTCGCCCATGCGCATGACCGAGTGGCTCACGTGCTGGAGCACCGACATGATGCGCAGGTCGATCGCCACCGGGGTCTGCAGCGCCATCGTCTGCAGCCAGAGCCGCTCGAAGTCGAAGCCCCGGTGGTCGATGTCGTCGTCACCGGCGACCACCTCGGCGGCAAGGCCGTCGTCGTCGGCCACCAGGCACTGGACCGCCTTGGCCACGGCCTCCCGGGCCATGCCCCCCATCGAGAGGATCTCCTGCTCGAGCTTCGCCAGGTCGCTGTGGAAGTGGGCCCGCACGTCGCGGTGAGTGGTCATCAGCCGAACCTCCCGGTGATGTAGTCCTCGGTCTCCTGCTTGGACGGGGAGGTGAACAGCCGGTCCGTCTCGTCGACCTCGACCAGGCGCCCGGTGCGGGCGCCCTTCTCGTTCACATCGACCGAGAAGAAGGCCGTGCGGTCCGACACCCGGGCGGCCTGCTGCATGTTGTGGGTGACGATGATGATCGAGTAGTTCTGCTTGAGCTCCAACATGAGCTCCTCGATCCGCAGCGTGGCGATGGGGTCGAGGGCCGAGCAGGGCTCGTCCATGAGCACCACCTCGGGGCTGGGGGCGATGGCCCGGGCGATGCACAGCCGCTGCTGCTGACCGCCCGAGAGCGAGTAGCCCGACTCGTTGAGCTTGTCCTTCACCTCGCCCCACAGGGCGGCGTCGCTGAGCGACCGCTCGACGAGGTCGTCCATCTCGGACTTGTTGCCCTTGAAGCCGTTGATCTTGGCGCCCCACGCCACGTTGTCGTAGATCGACTTGGAGAACGGGTTCGGCTGCTGGAACACCATGCCGATGCGGCGGCGGATCTCGACGGGGTCGACGTCCTCGTCGTAGATGTCGACGTCGTGCATGTAGACGCTGCCATCCACCCGTGCCGAGGGGATGAGGTCGTTCATCCGGTTGAGCGCTCGCAGCACGGTGGACTTGCCACAGCCCGACGGCCCGATGAGGGCGGTGATCTCGTTCTCGTGGAAGTCGAGGTCGACGGCGTCGACGGCCTTGAAGTCGCCGTAGTAGACGTCCATCTGCTCACAGCGCATCACGTTGGTGCCGTTGCCGTTCGACGCTTGGCGGCCGGCGCGGCCGGCGAGCGCCGCCCGCGTCGCCTTCTCGGGGTCGACGGCATCGGACACCGTCTCGGTGCCGGGCTCGTTGGTCGTCTCGGTCTGGTCCGACATGGTGCTCAAATCCTTCTCGAGAATCGGTTTCGCAGGTAGATGGCGACGCTGTTCAGGAGCAACAGCAGGAACAGGAGGACGA
>CAZTLW010000099.1:0-8826 GCA_964614585.1 uncultured Acidimicrobiia bacterium
GAAATCAACGGATCGTGGCGGCTTGTCGCCGCTCTCTGGCACCGCCCCCCTCCCACCGGCCTCCTCCGTCGGCCGGCGGGTCCCATCCCCCCGCCGGGGGGATCTCCTGAGTAGCAAGCCCTTCGCCGCTCTCTGGCACCGCCCCCCTCCCACCGGCCTCCTCCCTCGGCCGGCGGGTCCCATCCCCCCGCCGGGGGGATCTCCTGAGTGACGGGATCTTCCTCGTCGGAACCGGCCCTCAAAGGTGGGCCGCCATGGCGGCGTCCTCCAGCTCGAGGAACCGGGGCAACTCCACCACATCCATCTGGACCCGCCCCGAGACGAGCGAGTACGCCAGGTAGGCACTCAGTCGGCGGAGTCCGACTGCCCAGTCGGGCAGGTACCTGGCGGGCCGGAGCGTCCCGTCGGAGAACATGGGCTCGAGCTCGAGCACGTCGCCGAGGGTCATGCGCCCGCCGAACAGGATGGGGACCAGCTCCGCCCGGCCGTCGGCGATGGCCTTGCGAAGGAAGGTCTGCACCAGTAGCAGGCCCTCGAGATAGGCCCCGTCCTTGGTGAAGGCGATCCCGCCACGGACGTCACCACCGCGGAACACCCGCTGGGCCGAGTTGTAGGCGTCTGCCTCGGTCTGGCCGCCCTCGAGGTACATCCGGAAGACCTCGACGAAGTCGGCCCCCTCGAGGGCAGCCCGTACCGCCTGGGCCCGCAGGGCGACCCGCCGCAGTCGGACGAGGTCGATCGAGTAGGTAATCAGCTCCGAGAAGACGGCGAGGCCCTCCTGGGTCTTCGTCGTCCGCGGCGAGCCGAGCCCGAGCACCCGCAGCGGTTGGTGCCTGCCGTTGAGCGAGGTCGCCGTGTGGATGAAGGCCTCGTGATTGAGCAACTGGGCCAGGTCGAGATCCGAGAACATCGCCCCGGCCTGCACCTTCACGCGTTTGCTCCCTGCGGCGGCCTTGGCCGACATCGCCGGGTCGACGACGACCTCCACCGGGTCCCGGTCGAAGAAGGCCCCGAGGGCCTCCCGGAGCCGCTCGGCGAACGCCTCGGCCGGGATGTCGGGGACGGTCCGCAGGACGGCGTCCGAGCGGAGCAGGTCGTCGGTGACGTCGAGGATCGACGCAGCCCCGTCCATCGCCGACATGTTCTGGCGCTCGTAGACGTGGTCGGGTCGTCCGTAGAGGGCGACCGAGTGCTCGGTGAACGCCGGGGTCCCGATCGCTCCCAACATCCGGGCGGCGGTCGCGTAACTCCAGGCCGTCTTGAAGAGCAGGTCGCCGAGCGGGTGGTCTCGGTCACAGCGGGCCATGAGGGTGGTGAGGGCCTCGATCTCCGCCGAGTGGTCGACCGGCGGGAGCTCGACCTCGGGCAGCTCCGGCCGCCCCGCTCGCCAGGCCTCGAGAAATCGGGCCTGTCGGTCCTTCGGCCAGGTCAGATTCGAGAGGACTCGGATCGAACGGGAGAGGTCGGCGAGTTCGTCGTCGATGGCCCGGAACCGATCGAGATCGGTGGTCGGCAGTACGGTCGACATGGGCGCCCTCCGGGCCGGCAGGCGGGGCGACGCCCCGACGGTGCACCAGTATCGCGCCGCCCCTGCCCCTCCGGGAGGGCCCTAGGACGCTTCCCGGGCCGCCTTGGTGGCCTCGACGCTCGCCCTGAGGGCCTCGAGCAGGTCGACGACCTTGGTGGGCTCCGGCGACTCGGGGGCCACGATCTCCTCGCCCTCGACCTTCTTGTGGGCCATCTCCTCGATTCGCTCCCGGGTGGCGTCCTGCCACTCCTCGGGCTCGAACGGCCGGGTGAGGTTCTCGATCAGCATCTCGGCCACGGCCACCTCCTCGGGCCGGAGCTCGACCTCCTCCTCCAGGATCTCGAAGTCGGCGTCGCGTACCTCGTCGGGCCAGTACATCGTCTCGAGGGCGAGCACGCCGTCGATCACGCGCAGTGTCGCCATCTGCTCCTTGGACCGGATCGAGACCCGGCACAGGGCCACCTTGCCGCCCTCCTCCAGCGCCTGCATGAGGATCCGATACGCCTTGAGACCGGTCTTCTCGGGAGCGAGGTAGTAGGTCGACTTGTAGAGGATCGGGTCGATCTCGGCGTCGGTGACGAACTGGACGACGTCCACCAGCTTCGAGCCGTTGGCCGACACCGCTGCCTCGATCTCCTCGTCGGTGAAGACGACGTAGCGGCCCTTGTCGACCTCGTAGCCCTTGACGATGTCCTCCCAGGCCACCTCCTCCCCGTCGCCCTCGGCCACCCGCTTGTACCGGATGGGACTGCCATCGGAGGCCCGCAGCTGCTTGAACCGCGGCGTCTTGTTCTCGGTGGCGCTGTACAGACCGACCGGGATCGTCACGAGCCCGAAGCTGATCGCGCCCTTCCAGATGGACCGGGGCATGGACGACAGGGTAGGGGCTGGCGGGGGCCGCCGACAGGGCGGATCAGGTCCCGGGGCCCTCGGACTCCCACGTCACGTCGGCCGGGTCGTCGGCACCGAAGCCCTTGAAGGAGGGTTGCCGCAGCCGGCCGTCATCCGTCCACTCCCGGTACTCGACGTGGGCGACGAGACGGGGATCGACCCAGACCGCCCCGGACAACTCCGACGCCACCGCCTCGAAGGGTGGGCGCTCCACCACCATCTCGTCCAGCGCCGCCCGGATCGCCCGCAGCGACGCCTCGTCGAACCCCGTGCCGACCTGCCCGATCCATCGCAGGCCTCCCTCGTCGCCGACGGCGAGGACGAGCGAGCCGACCGTGCTCGCCCGTCCGCCCTCCCCCGGCAGGTAGCCGACGACGATGCCCCGGGCGGTGCGGCGTCGGACGACCTTCCGCCAGGCGGGCGATCGCTGCCCGGGGTGGTAGACGGCATCCAGACGTTTGGCGACCATCCCCTCGAGATCGCGAGCGACGACCTCCTCCCACAGGGCCTCCCCGGCACCTGCCACCCCCACGGTTCGGTGCCAGGGGGGTCGCAGCTCGAGGCCGTCGAGCACCGCCAGGCGTTCCCGGAGCGGCTCGGGGCGGAGGTCGCGTTCGTCGATGCCGAGGCAGTCGAAGACGAAGACGACGAGTTCACCTCGGTCGCCGCCACCGGGGAGGAAGCCGGTGCGCCGCTGCAGTGCCTGGAACGACGGCCGGCCCTCGGCGTCGAGTGCCACCACCTCGCCGTCGAGGACGACGGGCCGGTCGGTGGGCGGCGGGAGCACCCCAAACCACCGGGTCAGGTCCTGACCGGTGCGGGACCGGAGCTCCAGGTGCTCGCCGTCCCAGCGGGCGACGCAGCGGTAGCCATCCCATTTCGGCTCGAACCACCAGCCATCGCCCGAGAACGGCCGCTCCCAGCGGGTGGCGAGCATCGGCGCCGAGGGCGCGGGCAGCGCCATGTCAGTCGGCGCCCAGCGCCTCCCGGACGAGCCGGTTGGCGAGCGCCCCGTCGACCTCGTCGCGGTGCTCCTTCATGAGCGCGCCGGTGACCCGGCCCGCCGCCTTCGGGTCGCCGGCGACGCCGAGGTCGGCGATGACCTGCTCGACGAGCGCCCTGGTCTCGGCCTCGTCAAGCTTCGAGGGCAGCCAGCGGGACAGGTACTCCACCTCGAACGCCAGCTGGACGGCCATCTTGGCCCCGCGCTCGCCCAGCTCCTCGTACTCGCGGCGGGCCTTGTCCATCTTCTTGACATAGGAGCCGATGACGTCGACGTAGAACGCGTCCGAGTCGTCCCCGTCCCACCCGGGTTCGGCCTTCCGGAGCGACACCTCGGCGTTGACCTGCCGGATCACGTCGCGGCGGGCGGTGTCACCCGACTTCATGGCGTCCTTGAACTCGGCGGCCAGCTCGTCCTTGATCACGGGTGCACCTCCGGTCGGATGAGGTCGGGTCGGTCGGTGATGATCGCCTCGACACCGTAGTCGGCCAGTCGTCGCGCCTCCCCCGGGTCGTTGACCGTCCAGACGGCCACCCCGACCCCGGCCGAGGCCGCCGCCACCACCAGCGCCTCGGTGGCCAGTGACCGGTGGACGGCGACCTGTCGGTGGCCACCGACGCGGGCCGCGTCCACCGCCGCGGCGGCGTCCCAGCCCTCGTCCACGAGCAGCCCGGTCGCCAGCGTCGGGTCGAGCGCCCGGGCTGCCGCGCAGAGATCCCATCGAAAGCTCGTGAGCCAGTCGCCCGGGCGGGCGAGGCCGACGACTGCCTCCAGCAGGTCGGGGTCGGCGACGTCGGGCTTGACCTCGAGGTCGATCGGCAGGTCGCCGGCGGCGGCGAGGGCGTCGACGAGCATCGGCACCCCCACGCCGTGCCCGAGATCGAGCAGCGCCAGTTCCCCGGCGGGGGTCTCGGCGACCACCTGTCCGCCGACGACGGGATCGTGGGACAGGACGGGCACGCCGTCGCCGGCTGCCCGGACGTCGATCTCGGCGAAGTCGGCGACCCGGCGGGCTGCGACGATGGCCGGTACGGTGTTCTCGGTGGCGGCGACGGTGAAGCCGCGATGGGCGCCGATGCGGGTGACCATGTCGGATTGGCTAGCAGACACCTGCCGATTTCCGAAAAAACCGTTGCGAATGGCCGATTCCGTGCTTAGGCTTTGTGACGCACTTCACGAACTCTCCGCCGTAGGCGCGTGGCGCCGGGCGGATGAAGACCCAGGAGAATCCGTGCTCACCATTCCCTCCCCCGATACGGTCATCGCGGCCGATTGGCGCGAACTCGCGCTCTGTAGGGACTCCGAACCGTCCCTCTTCTTCCCGGTCGGCTCCACCGGCCCGGCCATGGAGCAGATCGCCGAGGCCAAGACCATCTGCGCCGAGTGCCCCGTCCAGGAAAGCTGCCTGCAGTACGCCCTCACCACCAACCAGGAGGCGGGTGTCTGGGGCGGCTACGCCGAGGACGAGCGGCGCCGGCTGCGCAAGCGCTGGCTGGCCGAGCGGCGCCGCCGCCAGACCGCCTAGGACATTCCCGAACGCGACGAGCCCCCGGCAGACGCCGGGGGCTCGTCGCGTGTCGACAGGGCGGGCCCTGCTCCGAGCAACCGGCCCCGCGATCGTTCTCGTGTCGCCCAGCCCTCACATACGGGGGCCAGCGACACAAGAACGTCGGTTGGGCGTGGGCGCCTCCCGGCCTCCGGCTACCGGAAGCCCGGCGCCATCTTGTGCTCGGGCGTCACGTCGATGTAGCCGATGCGGTCGACGGGGATCCCGACCAGGTGCTCGGCGACGTCGGTCACCCACAGGACCGGCACGTCGTCGTCGGCCATCGCCTCGGCGACACGATCCTTGAACTCCTCGACGTCCTCGATGTCGAGCTCGATCTCCCGAGCGGTGTCGGCGATCCCGATCCGTACCTGCATGTGGCCTCCAAGTCTTCGGGTGGGAGCGTATAGGGGTCTCGGTACTCAGTACTGAGTGCTCAGTACTGGGCTCAGATGTTCTCGCCCAGGAAGATCTGGCTCACCGAGGTCTCCTGGAAGATCGCCTCCAGGGCCTCGGCGACGATGGGGGCGATGGAGATGACGGTGAGGTTGTCGAGGGCGGCGATGTCGCCGCGGATGGGGAGGGTGTTCGTGACGACGATCTCCTCGAGGGGGGCCGCCCCGAGCCGCTCGGCCGCCGGCGGCGAGAAGATGCCGTGGGTGGCCACCACCCGCACCGACGTGGCGCCCTTTTCGCGCAGCATCGTGGCGGCGTTGGCGGCGGTCCCGGCGGTGTCGATCATGTCGTCGAGGATGACGACGTTGCGGCCGGCGACCTCGCCGACGACGGCGAGGGCGGTCGATTCGTTGTGCACGTCGGCGCTGCGCCGCTTGTAGACGAACGCCACCTCGGCGCCGAGGTGGCGGGCGAACCGCTCCGCCCGCTTCACGCCGCCGGCGTCCGGGGACACGATGGTCGTCGGGCCATCGAGCCGGTCGGACAGGTAGTCGACGAGGATCGGGAGGGCGGTGAGGTGGTCGAACGGGCGGTTCGAGAAGCCCTGCAGCTGGCCGGTGTGGAGATCGACGGAGACGATCCGGTCGGCGCCGGCCGTGTGCAGCAGGTCGGCCATGAGCCGGGCCGTGATGGGTTCCCGGGGACGGCCCTTCTTGTCCTGCCGGGAGTAGCCGTAGAAGGGGACGACCGCGGTGATGGCCCTCGCCGAGGCCCGCCGGAGGGCGTCGATGGTGACCAGCTGCTCCATGATGTTGAAGTTGAGCGGCTCGGTGTGGGACTGGAGGACGAAGCAGTCGGCGCCGCGGACGCTCTCGGTGGTGCGCACGTAGATCTCGCCGTTGGCGAAGACCGATCGTTCGAGGCCGCCCAGCTCGACGTCGAGCAACTTCGCGACCTCCTCGGCGAGCGGCTGGTTCGCCGACCCGCTGAAGAGCATGAGCTTGCGCCGCTCGACGACCTGCATCAGCCCTCCTGCTCCTCTCGCCGCGCCCGCTTCTCTGCCTTGCGGGCGGCCAGACGGTCACCGTACCCGGGAATCTCGCGCTGGTCGGCGCGTTCGACCGCCAAGGCCCCGTCGTCGACGTCCCGGGTGATGGTGGAGCCGGCCCCCGTGACCGATCGGTGCCCGAGGCGGACCGGGGCGACGAGCATGGTGTCCGAGCCGATGAAGACGCCGTCGCCGATCTCGGTGCGGTGCTTGTCGACACCGTCGTAGTTGCAGGTGATCGTGCCGGCCCCGACGTTGACGCCGCTTCCGAGGGTGGCGTCGCCGAGGTAGCTCAGGTGGGGGACCTTGGAGCCCGGCCCCACCTCCGTGTTCTTGGTCTCCACGAACGTGCCGGCCTTGGCCCCGTCGGCGAGGACGCTGCCGGGGCGGAGGGAGGCATACGGGCCGACCTCGACGCCGTCGCCCAGCACGGCACCACGGAGCACGCTGAACCACACGAGGCAGTCCGCACCGACGGTGCAGTCCTCGATCCAGACGTCGGGACCGACCCGGGTGCCGGGGCCGATGCGGGTCGAGCCCCGGAGATGGGTGCCGGGGGCGAGGTGGGCACCGGCGGCGAGCTCGACCCCGTCCTCGACCCACGTGGAGGCGGGATCGTCGATGCGGACGCCGGCGAGCATCCACCGGTCGAGGATGCGACGACGGAGCACGTCGCCGACGGCCGCCAGCTCGACGTGGGTGTTGATGCCCGACATCTCCTCGAAGGGCATCGGCTCGATGACGACGTCGTCTGGCCGGTGGTTGCAGACGTCGGGCAGGTAGTACTCGCCCTGGTCGTTGGCGGTCCCGAGGGCCGGGAGGGCGCCGGCGAGGAACTCGGCGTCGAAGGCGTACATGCCGGAGTTGACCTCGGTGATGGCCAGGGCGGCCTCGTCGGCGTCGCGGTGCTCGATGATCCGGTCGAAGGTGCCGTCCCAGCGCCGGAGGACGCGGCCATAGCCGGTGGGGTCGGGGGCGTCGGCGGCGAGCACCACGGCGGCGGCACCGGTCGACTCGCGCCGGTGGGCCAGACGCTCGAGGGTCTCGCCCTCGAGGAGCGGGGTGTCGCCGTAGACGACGAGCACGGTGTCCCCGGGCGACCAGTCGACCGCCTCGAGACCGATGAGGGCGGCATGCCCGGTGCCGAGCTGCTCGGCCTGGAGTGCGGTCTCGGCGCCGGCCGGGAGGATCTCGGTGACGAGGTCGGCCCCGTGGCCGACGACGACCGTCACGGAGTCGGCGGACACCTCGTCGACGGCGTCGAGCACCCACGAAAGCATCGGGCGACCGGCGACCGGGTGGACGACCTTCGGTAGGTCGGACTTCATCCTTGTCCCCCGGCCTGCGGCCAGGACGAGCACGTGTCGGGCCATCCGCTCTCTTCGACTGGCGGGGCGAGCCTAGGCGGCGGAACCGGGCTTGGGAACTCGGCGCCGTGGCTGGGGGGACAGGACTCGAACCCGTACTGACGGGACCAAAACCCGCCGTGCTGCCAGTTACACCACCCCCCATCGGGGTGCGTCGCCATGGTACCGGCGGCGGCGCAGGACGGCTCAGTGGGGTCGAGGGCCGTGGGCGACCGGCTCCACGGTGGCCAGCAGACGGCCGCCCCCGAGCAGGGCGTGGGACCTCGCCGCCTCCACTGGCGCCTCGTCGTCGACCTCGACGAAGGCGGTGGAGCCGGAGCCGGACACCATCGCCGGCCGTCCGGCCACCTCCCCCAGCGCCGCCAGCCATCGCCCGAGACCGGGGACCTCGGCCAGGGCCGCCGGTTCCAGGTCGTTGCGGACCGGTCGGCCGATCGCGCCGGTGGTCGCCGGCCATGGCTTCTCGTCGCCGACCGGGCCACCGAGCGCGTCCCACCGGCGATAGACCGCAGCCGTCGCCGCCCCGAACGGGGGGACGGCCACCAGCCACCGGACCCCGGTGACGGTCGGAAGCGGGTCGACCACCTCGCCCCGGCCGGTCATGGCCGTGGTCCCCCCGACGAGCAGTGCCGGGACGTCGGAGCCCACCTCGGCGGCGATGGGCACGAGGTCGCCGGCGAAGCCGACCAGGCGGGCGGCGGCGACGAGCGCCGCGGCGGCGTCGGCCGACCCCCCACCGAGCCCGGCGGCCGACGGGATCCGCTTGGTGAGTTCGATGCGGATCGGGGGGACGTCGACCCGGCGCCGGAGCGCGGTGACGGCCCGCATCGCCAGGTTGTCGGGCCCGGGTGGTGCGTCGCCGGTCACGACCACCACGTCCCGGGCGGCCGGTTCGACCACCACGTCGTCGGCCAGGGAGATGGCCTGCACCACGGAGTCAAGGGGGTGATAGCCCGACGCGTCGAGAGGACCGACCCCGAGGGCGAGGTTGATCTTGGCCGGTGCCCGGTACCTCATGCGTGGTCGACCAGTTCGAGCCAGGCGGCG
>CAZTLW010000100.1:0-8803 GCA_964614585.1 uncultured Acidimicrobiia bacterium
TCCCCCCTCCCACTCCGCTTCGCTCCGTGGGGCCCATCCCCCCTGGCGGGGGGATCTCCCAATGGTCAGACTGTCTGGGGTGGTGTCGGGCCTGTTGCGAGCGGGATGGTCCGGGCGCTCGGAGGCGGATCGGCTCCCCCGAACCGACCGAAGGTCGGCGCACGTTCCCCCCTTGACGGGGGGATCTCCCAGCATGGGGTGTAGGGGGTGTCGCGCACACCGACCCGCCGAAGGGACTCGCCCCCCGTCGGCGTAGGCTCGCGGGCGTGGACGATCGTTTCACGATTCGGGAGTTGTCCACGGTCGCCGAGGACGTCGTCCGCTGCGTCGTGGACGCGCCCCGCGTCGCCCGCCATGCCCGACCGGGCCAGTTCGTGATCGTGCGGGTGACCGACGACGACGAACGCATCCCCCTCACCATCGCCGATCGGGACCCAGAGGCGGGCACCATCACCCTCGTCGTCCAGCTGGTCGGGGCCGCCACGAGACACCTCGGGGTGCTCGGGGTCGGTGACCACCTCGCCGACGTGCTCGGGCCGCTCGGGCGCCCCACCGACATCGAGCGGTTCGGCCGGTGCGTGCTCGTCGCCGGCGGGGTGGGGGCGGCGATCGTGCTGCCGGTGGCCCGAGCCCTCGCCGAAGCGGGCAACCACACCCACGCCATCGTCGGCGCCCGGACGGCCGACGCCCTCGTCCTGGTGGACGACTTCCGCGAGATCTGCGACGAGGTCACCGTCATGACCGACGACGGCACCGCCGGCGGACACGGCTTCGTGACGGGGGCGCTGGCCGAGGTGCTGGATCGGGACGGCGCCGACTTCGTCTTCACGGTCGGCCCGATCCCCATGATGGCGGCGGTCGCCGACCTCACCCGGCCGGCCGGCATCCCGACGGTGGCGAGCCTCAACCCGATCATGGTCGATGGCACCGGGATGTGTGGCGGATGCCGGGTCCGGGTCGGCGACGAGACGAAGTTCGCCTGCGTCGATGGTCCCGAGTTCGACGCCCACCTCGTCGACTTCGACCTCCTGGCGACCCGCAACCTGGCCTACCGTCCCTTCGAGGAGTGCCGTCTGACCGAACTGGAGCCAGAACATGCCTGAGCTCTCCAAGCGGGAGCGCATGGCGATGGAGCGCACCGCCATGCCGGCTCGCGATCCGCAGGAGCGGGCCCAGACGTTCGACGAGGTGAACCTCGGCTACACGACCGGGCTCGCCGTGCTCGAGGCGTCCCGGTGCCTCAACTGCCGCAATCCCACCTGCGTGGCGGGGTGTCCGGTGGGGGTGCGCATCGACGACTTCGTGGCTCGCGTCGCCGAGGGCGACCTCGAGGGCGCCGCCCGGGTCATCGCCGCCGACAACGCGTTGCCCGCCATCTGCGGCCGGGTCTGTCCGCAGGAGGCCCAGTGCGAGGGTGCCTGCGTCCTCGGCCGCAAGGAGCGGCCGATCGCCATCGGCCACCTCGAGCGCCACGTCGCCGACTGGGCGCTCGCCCACGACGTCGATCCCGGTGGGGAGCGGGGGGCACCGACGGGCAAGCGGGTGGCGGTGGTCGGGTCCGGCCCAGCCGGCCTTGCCTGTGCCGGCGACCTCGCCCGGCTCGGCCACGACGTCACCGTGTTCGAGGCGCTCCACGAGCTCGGCGGGGTGCTCATCTACGGGATCCCCGAGTTCCGGCTGCCCAAGGACATCGTCGCCGCCGAGGTGGGCCGGCTCGCCGACCTCGGGGTGTCGTTCGAGACCGACGTGCTCATCGGACCCGGCACCTCGATCGAGGAACTGTTCCGGGACGAGGGCTACGACGCCGTCTTCGTCGGCACCGGTGCCGGCCTACCCCGCTTCCCCGGCGTGCCGGGAGAGGACCTCATCGGCGTCTACTCGGCCAACGAGTTCCTGACCCGCGTGAACCTGATGCGGGCCTACGACCCCGAGGCAGCCACCCCCGTCTACGACCTCGAGGGCCGTCCGGTGGTCGTCATCGGCGGCGGGAACACCGCCATGGACGCCGCCCGCACGGCACTGCGACTGGGCGGTGACCCGGTCACGATCCTCTACCGGCGCTCCGAGGCCGAGATGCCGGCTCGCCGGGAGGAGGTCGTCCATGCCCGCGAGGAGGGCGTGGCGTTCGAGTTCCTCGTGTCCCCGACCCGCTTCGACGGCGACGACGGCTGGTTGCGATCGGTCACCATCCAGCGGATGCGGCTCGGCGAGCCCGACGAGGCGGGACGGGCCCGCCCCGAGCCGATCGAGGGCGACCTCGCCGAGGTTCCCTGCGACGTGGCGATCATCGCCATCGGCAACCAGCCCAACCCGATCCTGGCCCAGGCCACGCCCGACCTCGAGACGAGCCGGTGGGGGACCGTGGTCGTGGACGCCGAGACGGGGGAGACCTCCATCCCCGGCGTCTACGCCGGAGGCGACATCACCAGTGGTGGGGCGACGGTCATCCTCGCCCTGGCCGCCGGGCGGCGGGCGGCGGCGGCGATCGACGAGTACCTCGGTGGGGGACCGGGGGCCTCCGCCGACGAGGCCGTCGGGGAGCCGGGCGGCTAGCGGACCCGCTCGAACAGCAGGCCGAGGGTCTCGGGTGGAACCGCACCGGAGACCGCCACCCGACGCTCGGCGACGAACGTGGGCACCCCCCGAATGCCGAGGTCGGCCGCGTCGGCGACGTCGGCCGCCACGCCGTCGGCCCAGCGGTCGGCGAGGACGTCGTCGACCACCGTCGCCGCGTCAACCAGGCCGACGGTCGCGGCCACGTCGGTGAGGGTGGCCGGGTCCCCGATGTGCCGGCCCTGCTCGAAGTACGCCGAGAAGAGGGCGGCCACCATCTCGTCTGCGAGGTCCTGCTCGGCGGCGGCCGCGACCAGTTGGTGGGCCCGGCCGGTGTTGGTGGCGATCTGGGATCCCGTGTCGAAGTCGATGCCCACGGTCGCGCCGATGTCGGTGACCCGGGCGGCTGCCGCTCGGTACGCGTCCTCGTCGCCGAACTTGTCGGCCAGGCGCTCGGCGGCGGGCACGCCCTCGTACCCGAGCGCCGGGTCGAGTTGGAACGCTCGCCAGCGGACGGCGACCGGGGTCTCGGTTGCGTCCAACGCGGAGGCGAGGTGCCTCGAGCCGATGAAGCACCACGGACAGGCCACGTCGGACCAGACCTCGAGGGTGATCGGCATCACGTCTCAGCGCCGGCGACGACGCTCGAGCGGGTGCGGCTCGTCGGGGTGGTGGGCCTCCTCGGGGTGGGGCCCGTACTCGCCGATCCACGTCCGGTATCGGCGGAGGATGCGCAGGTGGATCGGTCGGAGGCCCGGCACCACCGGGGCCATGATCCCGAGGCCCGGCACGATGAGCGCCCAGCCGGGCAGGACCGGGAGGGCGAGCCCGGCAACCCCGACCAGGGTCAGCCCGCCGCCGGCCACCAGCCGTCCCGTGTTCCCGAACGGAAACGGTTGTGGCTCGGGGAGGAAGTGCTCGCTCTCCGACATGGCGCCATCCTGCCAGACCGCGGCCTGCATGGGGATGGGGTATGTCCCCGATCCGTCCCCTAGATCCCGAAGAGTCGTCGGGCGTTGCCGAGGAGGATCTTCGAGCGGGCCGGCTCGGGGATCTCGAGGCGGTCGAAGTCCGCCATCCATCGGTCGGGCGTGATGAGCGGGAAGTCCGAGCCGAACAACACCTGGTCCTGGAGCAGGGTCGACGCGTACCGCACCAGCTGGGGTGGGAAGTACTTGGGCGACCAGCCCGACAGGTCGATGTGCACCTGCGGCTTGTGCATCGCCACCGACAGCGCCTCGTCCTGCCAGGGGAACGACGGGTGGGCGAGGATGATGGCCAGGTCGGGGAAGTCGACGGCGACGTCGTCGACGAGCATCGGGTTCGAGAGCGACAGTCGGATCCCGCCACCCCCGGGCAGGCCGGCGCCGATACCGGTGTGCCCGGTGTGGAACAGGGCGATGGCGCCCAACTCCTCGATCGCCTCGTACAGCGGGTAGGCGAGGCGGTCGTTGGGGGCGAACCGCTGCATCGACGGATGGAACTTGAAGCCGCGCACGCCGTGCTCGGTCACGAGGCGCCGGGCCTCGGCCACCCCGGCCGCCCCCCGGTGCGGATCGATCGACGCGAAGGGGATGAGCACGTCGGGGTGCTCGGCGGCGGCGGCGGCGATCTCGGCGTTCGGCACGGCCGGGTGGTCGAAGGCCAGTTCGGCGTCGACCGAGAACACGACCGCCATCATCCGTCGCTCCCGGTAGTGCTCGGCGATGGCGGCGGCATCCATGAGGGGCGGATCCCCCTTGAAGTAGGCGTTGACGGCCTCGCGCAGGTCGGCCGGCAGGTCGTCGCGACCGTCGGCGTCGAGCTCGGCGTGCACGTGGACGTCGATGGCCACCAGGTCGTCGGGGGCGAGGGGCGTCGTCATCGCGCCGAGCCTATGGGGAATGCCGGGGCGCGACAGATCGTTGCACTATGCAACTACACTGCTCCGGGTCGAAAGGACCACCCGATGCCTGCCGTGACCGTCGACAACCTGCTCACCCTGCCCCGGGTCGCCGAGCCGACCCCCGACCGGGTCACCCGTCCGATCACCTCGGTCACCACGGCCCCCCAGGGCTACGAGGGGGAGGGCTTCCCGGTGCGCCGGGCCTTCGCCGGGGTCCCGCTCGCCGAGCTCGACCCCTTCGTCCATCTCGACCAGATGGGCGAGGTGCACTACGCCCCCGGTGAGCCGAAGGGCACGCCGTGGCATCCCCATCGGGGCTTCGAGACCGTCACCTACATGATCGACGGCGTCATGGAGCACCAGGACTCCCACGGTGGCGGTGGCGTCATCACCAACGGCGACACCCAGTGGATGACCGCCGGTTCCGGCATCCTCCACATCGAGACCCCGCCCGAGTGGCTCGTCCAGGCCGGGGGCCTCTTCCATGGGTTCCAGCTCTGGGTCAACCTGCCCGCCGCCGACAAGTGGATGGACCCCGCCTACCAGGACCTCCAGGCCGACGACGTGACCCTGCTCACGTCCCAGGACGGAGCCTCCTTGCTGCGCCTCATCGCCGGCGAGGTCGACGGCCACATGGGCCCGGGCTCCACCCACACGCCGATCACCATGATCCACGCCACCCTCCACCCCGGGGCCCGCGTGCGGCTGCCGTGGCCGACCCGTTTCAACGCCCTTGCCTACGTGCTGAACGGCCGGGGCCGGTTCGGGTCGGATCGGCGACCGGTCGGCGAGGGCCAGCTGGCGGTGTTCGGTGCCGGCGACGTCGTGGAGCTCGCCGCCGAGGACCACCAGGACGGGCGCAGCCCCGACCTCGACGTGCTGGTGATCGGCGGGCTGCCGATCCGCGAGCAGGTCGCCTGGGCCGGGCCCTTCGTCATGAACTCGAAGGCCGAGCTCGCCCAGGCCTACGAGGACTTCCAGCGCGGCTCGTTTGGTCGAATCCCGACCCACCCCCACGGTCACGGCTGAGCGACCCGTTCCCGGCCGACGAGGACGAGTCGGTAGCCTCGGGACCCATGAGCACTCCCGACCAGGCCAAGCGAGCCGGGCGGGGACCGGGTTTCGCCCTGGCCCTCGTCGCCTTCGTCCTCGTGACGGTGGCGATCATCGCCCTCGTCTTCCAGAACCAGGACCCGGTGCCGCTCCGATGGCTGTGGATCGAGACGGAGGTGCCGCTGTTCGTCGTCGTGTTGGTCGCCGGGCTCGTGGCGGTCCTCCTCGACGAGCTCGTCGGCTTCATCTGGCGGGTCCGCCGTCGACGGCGACTGACGGAGAAGGCCGAGTTGGCGAAGCTCCGGTCGGAGGCGGCCGGCGCCGCCGCGACCGGTGGTGTCGTCGAGGGCGGCGACGCCGACTCGTTCGGGTCGGTCGACTCCGACGAGGGCTAGTCGCCGCAGCGGGTCGAGCCGTCCGACGCGGTCGCCGTGCGACCGTGCAGGGCCCAGACGATGCGGTCCGCCGGGTGGAAGGACACCCGGAAGGCGCCTTCACCGAACGGCGTCCTGCCCGGCCGGCCCTCGACGACGAACGGCCGCACGAAGTCCGTCACGGGTCCGGTGCCGGTGACGACCGGCCCGACCAGCCGGTTGTCGGCGCCCACCGGGATGGAGAAGTCGAAACCCTCCCGGTTCTCGTAGCCGAAGCGGGCCTCGAGGAGCCCGCCCGGCACCGGGGCGACGCATTCGAGGATGGGGGAGAGGCCCGGGTCGACGTCGGCCGGCAGTGGCTCCGGCTCCGGTCGCTCGCAGACGGTGGGTCGCCCGGGCGTCCCCAGGTCCCCGTCGCCGTGGAGGAGCACGCCGGCGCACCAGGAGGTCGGGTCGGTCCCGTCGGCCTCGGGGTCTCGCCGCTGGGCGGAGGCACCGTCGCGCCCGGGGAAGTCCTCGCCGAGCCGCCAGCGGACCCGGTCCACCACGGTGCCCCGGTCGTCGACGAGGGTGAGTTCGTCGAAGGCGTTGAACAGGATCACCGCCGAGCCGTAGGCCACGTCGACCGCGACCCCGCCGTTGCGGCCGGGGTCGGTGGACTTGCCGACCACGAGGAAGCCGCCGGCCTCGAGGGTGGTCCCGGCGGGAACCGTCCAATCGTCCCAGTCATCGTCGCGCAGCGCCCACCCGCCGAGATCGACCGGTTCGTCGCCGAGGTTGCGGAGCTCCACCCACTCGCCGACCGAGTCGACCACTGCCGACGGGTCGCGGTGCACCTCGTTGATCACGACCCGATCGGGGGTTCGCGGGGGCAGGCAGATCGTGGGATGCCCGGGCGTGCCGCGGTCGCCGGCCCCGAAGGTGATGGCCGATTCGCACCACCCGGTCGGCTCGTTGCCGGTGTCCTGGGGGCCGGAGATGGCAACGTCGATGGTGTCGGCCCGCAGTGACATCGAGGCCCCGTTGGGTCGGAGCCACTCCGCCCCGCCGTCCCACTCGATGCGGTCGATGGCCCGGCCCAGGGGATCGGCGAGGATGAGTTCGTCGGCGGTGTTCGACAGCCGGATGGCGGTGCCGTAGGCGTAGGCGACGGGGGCGCCGCCGTTGGCGGTCTCGTCGTCGGACCGCCCCACCAGCACGTAGCCACCCGCTGGGACGGGCACCGAACGGGCGATCCGGTGGAAGTCCGAGCCCTTGTCGGAGATGCGCCAGCCGAGCAGGTCGACGACGTCGGTGGTGGGGTTGTGGATCTCGAACCATTCGCCGTCGTCGTCGGGGACCGCCGCCGGGTTCCGCATGACCTCGGTGATCACGAGGGGGGCCGACGGTCCTGGTGGGGTGCAGGGGCTGGCGGCGCCCGGCGTGCCGAAGTCGCCGGAGCCGAAGGGCTGGGTCGCCTCGCACCAGTGGCCGCCGATGGCGTTGTCCGCCGTCGGGTCGCGCAGTTCGATCGAGGCGCCGGTGGGGTCGGGGAAGCCCCGCGCGGTACCCCATTTGACCCGGTCCACCACCAGCCCGTCGGGCGTCTCGAGGACGAGCTCGTCGACGGTGTTGTGGAGGACGAGGTCGTCGCCGTAGACGTGGTCGGCGCCGGCCCCGCCGTTGACGTCGTCGCTTCGCTCGGCGAGCACGACCCGCCCACCGGCGGGGATGGTCAGGGAGCCGATCACATGTCGGTCGCCGTGGTCGTCGGACACGACCCAGCCATCGAGGGGCACGTCGACGTCGCCGAGGTTGGCGAGTTCGAACCACTCGCCGGACCGGTCTCCGACCACGTTGGGGTCGAACAGGATCTCGGTGATCACGATGGGTGGGAGCGGGCCCGGTGGGGTGCAGCCGCCGGGAGCCCCGGGGGTGCCACGGTCGGCGCCCGACCACCAGACGGTGGCCTCGCACCAGGCGGCCCCGGCATCGTTGCCACCGGACGGGTCGTCCAGCACCATCGAGGCGCCGTTCGGGTCGGGGAAGGTGCGTCCGTCGTCCCAGGCGACCCGGTCCACCTGCACGCCGTCGGGATCCAGCACCACGAGTTCGTCCCGGGAGTTGTGGAGGTCCATGGCGTCGCCGTAGGCGTGGTCGACGGGGACGTTCCCGTTGGCGCGTCGGTCGGTCGTGCGGCCGAGGACGACCCGACCCCCGGCCGGCACCGGCAGGGGCGCGTCGATCGTGAAGCGGTCCCGGTCGTCGTCCTTGATGGTGAAACCGATGAGGTCGACCGGGCGGGGCCCCCGGTTGAGGATCTCGAACCACTCGCCGACCGAGTCGCCCGTCGCCCGCGGGTTCTGGAGCACCTCGCTCACGACGAGGTCGAGCTTGGACTCCTCGCACTGGTTCGGCGCCCCCGGTGACCCGAGGTCCCCGCCCCACATGGCGGTCGTGGAGAGGCACCAGACCCCGCCGGCGGCGTTGTTGGCGGACAGGACCCGGAGCGACATCGAGCGTCCCCGCGGCCAGGGGAATCCCGGCCGACCCCAGTCGACGCGATCGGCCTCGGTCCCGTCGGGGCGCAGGAGCACGAGTCGGTCCGGGTTGTTGAGGAGGACGAGGTCGTCGCCGTAGACGTGGTCGGCGACGACGCCCCCGTTGCGGTCCGGATCGCCGAGTCGGGCGAACGTCGCGTAGCCGCCGGCCGGCACCGACAGGGCGCCGATGACATGGTGGTCGGAACGCTCGTCGGTGACGACCCAACCGGTCAGGTCGACGGCCTGTGGGCCGGGGTTGTGGACCTCGAACCACTCACCCCGGCTGTCGAGCACCGCGGAGGGATTCGTCATGATCTCGGTGATGATCACCTCGCCTGCGTGACCCGGTACCGGCTTGCTGGCCGGGGTCTCGGCGTCCGAGCTGTCGGCGTCCGGCGTGGTCGGCGGCGGCTCGG
>CAZTLW010000101.1:0-8759 GCA_964614585.1 uncultured Acidimicrobiia bacterium
ACACCCAGCCGAGCTGACGGGGTTCCATTGCCGGCAACGGCAGGTCCCGGCGCCCGGACCGTCGGCCAGGGCTCGCTGGGAGGTGGCGAGGCTCGTCGTTGCGCCCCGGAGGTGGTTCCGAAGGTGGGTTGGGCTAGGTCCGGTCGGGTAGGTCCGAGCCGTGTCCAACCATGCAGAAGGGGAGGGACGATGATCGAGATCCTGCCCGAGTCCGAACCCGGCGCGTTGGCGGTCGTCATCACCGGCGCCATGACCGAGGACGACCACCAGACGCTGGCTGGGGAACTCCACCTGCGGGCCGACCGAGACGAGGACTTCGACCTGATCCTCGAGATGCGCGACGCCGAGGGCCTCGACGCCGGCACCATCCGCCAGGAGTTCGAGTTGGCGAACAAGTTCTCCGATGACATCCGCCGGCTGGCGGTCGTCACCGATGGCGGCGCCTGGGAAGGGATCGCCGCCGTGTTCGGCAAGCCCATCGGTCAGGCGCTGGGCATCGAGGTGGAGCACTTCTCCGACCGGACCGCCGCCTGGAGGTGGTTCTTCAACTCCTGATCGGAGTGGTCGGTCGAAGGGGACCGCCGTTGGGGTCCGATGGTTGCTCGCGTCGACCCCCGGGTAGTGGAGGGGTCGGACCACGGAGGACCCCCGCATGACCCGGGCATACGACGCGATCGTGATCGGAGGAGGTGCGGCCGGTGAGGTCGCCGCCGGCCGCTTGGCCGACGGTGGGTTCTCGGTCGCCCTCGTCGAGGAGTTGCTCGTCGGGGGCCAGTGCTCCTACTGGGCCTGCATGCCCGCCAAGGCGCTGCTGCGTCCCGGCCACGTCCTCGCCGAGGTGGCACGCGTGCCCGGGGCCCGTGAGGCGGTCACCGGGTCGCTCGACCCCCAAGCGGTCTTCGCTCGGCGGGACGAGCTTGCCGCCCACTGGGAGGACGACGCCCAGGTGGCGTGGCTCGAGGACCACGGCGTCGACCTCGTTCGAGGCCATGGGCGCCTGCGTGGTGAGCGGACGGTCGAGGTCGACACGTCGGACGGCCCCCGGACGCTCGAAGCAAGCCGGGCCGTCGTGCTCGCCACCGGTAGCCGAGCCGTCCATCCGCCCATCGATGGGATCGACGAGGTGGAGGTGTGGGACAACCGGGACGTGACCACCACCCACGACGTGTCCGAGCGGTTGCTCATCGTCGGTGCGGGCGCCGTCGGCGTGGAGTCGGCCCAGGCGTGGCGGCGCCTCGGCTGCGAGGAGGTGGTGCTGGTGGAGCAGGCCGACGCCATCCTGCCGGGGGAGGAGTCGTTCGCGGTCGAGCAGTTGGAACGGTCGCTCGTCGCCGACGGCGTCAGGGTGCTCACCGGGACGACGGTCGATGCCTTCGAGTCCGGCGAGGACGGTGCCATCGTCGCCCACCTCCCGCACGAGCGAATCGTCACCGATCGGGTCCTCCTCGCCACCGGCCGCCGGCCGGACACCGAGCGGTTGGGGCTCTCATCCGTGGGCCTCGAGGACGGGGCGCCGATCGACGTGGACGACCACCAACGAGCCAGCCGCCATCCCGACTGGCTGTACGCGGTGGGCGACGTCGACGGGCGCCAACTGTTCACCCACATGGGCAAGTACGAGGCGCGCGTCGCCGCCGACCACATCCTCGGACGACCAGCCAGCACGTCGGCCGGCCGTCGGGGAATCCCTCGGATCGTCTTCACGGACCCGATCGTCGCCGGCATCGGCCTGACGGAGGCCGAGGCCCGGGATCGGTACGAGTCGGTGCGGATGGTCCGAGCGTCCATCGGCAGCCAGGCCCAGGCCGCCCTCTGGGGTGAGGATCTCGACGGCACCGCGTCGATCGTCATCGACGAGGAGCGCCAGGTCCTCGTCGGCGCCACCTTCACCGGACCGCCGGCGGCGGCTGAGTTGGCCCACGGCGTCCAGGTGGCGATCGTCGGCGAGGTGCCCCTCGACGTGCTGGGTCACGTGGTGCCGCAGTTCCCGACGTTCGCAGAGGTCTGGCTGGATCTTCTCGCCCAGGTCGAGGAGCGGTGAGGGCCGGTCGTCGGCTACCGGGTCCGGCGCCCGCGGACCCGGGGATGGCGGACCCCGGTGTGGGCGTAGCAGTGGTCGCCGCGGTTGTACCGCGTGAGGCGGGTCTCGCAGTCGGGCGCGGCGCAGGTGCGAACACCTTCGACGGTCTTCGGCTTCCGGCCGGTCCGGCGGACCACCCGGCCCTTGATCGTGTCGGTGTCCCGCATGGTGGTGCTCCTCTCTCCGCTCCCGTGCGTCGGGCCGGCCCCTACCCCGCGCCCGTGGATCCAAAACCGACGACGTGACGAACGCGGGAGGTTTGGAACGAGGCGCGCCGGGGAACGATGCGGACGTGACCACCACGACCCCCGAGCAGGCCGAGCGCGGTCGATCCGGCTTGCCGGAACGGCCGTGGTCGCGACCGGCCGACGAGATCTGCGACGAACTCGGCGCCGATGCCGAGGCCGGTCTCGACGCCGACGAGGCCGGGCGCCGCCGGGAGTCGTTCGGTCCCAATCGGCTGCGCCGGCACCAGACCCGGAGCGCCTGGGAGGTGCTGGTCGACCAGTTCAAGAGCATCATCGTCGGGCTCCTCGCCGTCGCCACCATCCTCGCCCTCGCCTTCGGCGAGCCCGTCGAAGCTGCCGCCATCGGTGTCGTGATCGTGGTCAACGCCGCCATCGGCTTCGTGACCGAGTACCGGGCGGTGCGCTCCATGGACGCCCTCCGACGGCTCGGCAGCGTGGAGGCGGTCGTTCGGCGTGGGGGGGAGATCCGCCGCATCCCGGCGGAGGACGTCGTCCCGGGCGACCTGTTGGTCCTGGAGGGCGGCGACGTGGTGACCGCCGATGCCCGACTCGTCGAGGCGACCAACCTCGAGGTCAACGAGGCGTCGCTCACGGGCGAGTCGGTGCCCGTCGCCAAGTCGACCGAGGCCGCCCCCGAGGAGGCTCCGCTGGCGGAGCGATCGTCCATGCTCCACAAGGGCACGGCGATCACGAGCGGGTCGGGCGAGGCCGTCGTGGCCGGCACCGGGATGGCGACCGAACTCGGACATGTCAGTGAGCTGGTCGAGTCGGCGGACGACGACGACACCACCCCCCTGCAGCGCCGCCTGCAGGCGCTCGGCCATCGACTGTTGTGGCTGACGCTTGGGGTCGGCGTCGTGGTCGCCGTGGCCGGGATCCTCGCCGGGCGCGACGTGCCGATCGTCGTCGAGACGGCCGTGGCGTTGGCCGTCGCCGCCATCCCCGAGGGGCTTCCGATCGTCGCCACCGTCGCCCTTGCCCGGAGCATGCGCCAGATGGCTGCCCGGCAGGCCGTCGTCGAGCGGCCCGACGCGGTGGAGACGCTCGGCTCGGTCGGCGTGATCCTCACCGACAAGACGGGCACGCTGACCGAGAACGAGATGGTCGCGGCCCGCTTTGCGCTCGTGGACGGCGACGTCGAGGTCACGGGTGGGCACGGAACCGAGGGCGACTTCGAGCGGGAGGGCGAGCCGGTGTCGGTCGAAGACGACCCGGTGCTCCGACAGGCGCTCGAGGTCGCCTCTCTCTGCAACGCCGTCGAGATGGACGAGGACGCAAAAGAGACAGTGGGCGACCCCATGGAGGTCGCCCTCGTCCGGGCGGCGATGAAGGCCGGGATGGGCCCGGCCACGTTGTCGGAGCGTCTGCCGCTCGTGCGCGAGGTTGGCTTCGACCCCGACGAGAAGATGATGGCCACCTATCACCGCGGCGACGAGGGGGTCGTCGTCCTGGTCAAGGGGGCTCCGGCGGCGGTGCTGGACGCTTGCTCCTCCGAGGCGGGCGACGAACCATTCGACGACGACCGGCGCCGGCACTGGCGCGACGAGAACGAGCGGCTGGCGTCGGAGGGGCTGCGGATGCTGGGCCTGGCCATGCGGCAGGGCGGCGACGAGCAGGAGCCCCCCTACGCGGACCTGACCTTCCTTGGCCTGGCCGGGCTCGTCGACCCTCCGAGGGAGGACGTGCGCGAGTCGATCCAGGCCGCCCGGGACGGTGGGGTGCGGGTGGTCATGGTCACCGGTGACCAGGTGCCGACCGCCCGCTGGGTGGGCGAGGCCCTGGGCATGGACATCGACGAGGTGGTGCACGGCGAGGACCTGCCGGCCGCCGACGCCGAGGTGTCGGACGACGAGCGCCGACGGCTGACCGAGGCGACGATCATCGCCCGGACGAGTCCCGAGCAGAAGCTCGACGTCATCGGGCTCCACCAGGACGCCGGCGACACGGTCGCCATGATCGGCGACGGTGTCAATGATGCGCCGGCCCTCGAGAAGGCGGACATCGGGGTGGCGATGGGCCGACGTGGGACCCAGGTGGCCAAGGAGGCCGCCGACATGGTCCTCGAGGACGACGAGTTCGGCACGATCGTCGTCGCCATCCGCCACGGACGGGTGATCTTCCACAACATCCGGGCGTTCGTGCTCTACCTCCTCTCGTGCAACCTCAGCCAGATCCTGTCGGTCGGGGTGGCGGCCGTTCTCGCCGTCCCGCTGCCCGTGCTCCCGCTCCAGATCCTCTACCTCAACCTCGTCACGGACGTGTTCCCGGCCCTGGCGCTCGGCGCCGGGGAGGGCGATCCCCGGCTGTTCGAGCGGGGCCCTCGCCCGCCCGGCGAGCCGGTCATGACCTCGGTGCACTGGGCCCTCATCGGCGTCTACGGGGCCATGATGGCGGCAGCGGTCCTGGCCACCCTCTGGGTCGCCACGGGTCCGCTGGGGCTGGCCACGGAACGGGCGGTGACGGTCACGTTCCTCACGTTGGGCTTCGCCCAGCTGTGGCACGTGTTCAACATGGCAGGTCCGGCGGCGCATCCGGTCCGGAACGAAGTGACCCGCAACCGGTGGGTCTGGGGCGCCATCGTCCTGTGCCTCGTGCTGCTCGTCGGCCCGCTGTACATCCCACTCCTCGCCGACGTCCTGGAGGTCGTCGTGTTGGCGCCGGCGGAGTGGGGCCTCGTCGTGGCCGGGAGCCTCGCGCCCCTGCTGGTGGCGCAGGTGCTGCGGGTCCCGTTCCTGCGGGACCGGGTCACGGTGTGACAGGGGCTCAGGGGTACGGTGAGGGGTGACCATGGATCCCTCCACCATCTCGGTCGTGGTCCTCGTCGTCGGGGTGGCGATCCTCGTCGCCATCGGGTCGGCGGCCATCTTCCAGCGGGCCCGGCTCCCGGTCCTCATCGGGTGGCTCGTCATCGGGTTCGTCATCCGCCTCGTCGACGACGCCACGGGCCTGTTCCCCGACGAAGGCTCGACGGTCATCGAGTTCCTCGGACGGCTCGGCATCATCGCCCTGCTCTTTCGGATCGGCCTCGAGGCCGACGTGCGGGGACTGCTCGACCAGCTGCGGGGGGCCAGCGGCGTCTGGGTCGCCAATGTCGTCCTGAGCGGGCTCCTCGGCTACCTGGCGGCGGTGGCACTCGGCTTCGGGCCGGTGCCCTCACTGGTGGCGGCCACGGCACTCACCGCCACCAGCGTCGGCATCTCCTCGGCCGTGTGGCGCGAGGAGGGAGCCCTGCGCACGCCGGAAGGGGAGCTCTTCCTGGACGTGGCCGAACTCGACGACATCTCGGCCGTGGTGCTCATGGGTGTGCTGCTCGCCGTCCTGCCCGAGGTGGCGGATGGATCCGTGGAGGCGGGCGCGGTGCTCTCCGTCCTCGGACTGGCGGTGCTGAAGTTCGCGGCGTTGGCGGTGGTGGTCGTCCTGTTCGCCCTCTACGCCGAGGAGCGGCTGACACTCTGGCTGGACGACGTCGGCGCCCCGCCGGCGCCCGCCATCATCGGCGTCGGGTTCATCATCGCCGCCGTGGCCGGCCTCCTCGGGTTCTCCGAGGCCATCGGCGCCTTCATGGCCGGTCTCGCCTTCAGCCGGGATCCCCAGTGGGTCCGCATCGACGCCTCCATCGGGCCGCTCCACGACCTGCTCGCCCCCTTCTTCTTCATCGCCGTCGGCGTCTCGATCCCGCCCGGCGCCGTCGGGGCGGCGGTCGTCCCGGGCCTGGTGCTCTCGGTGGCGGCGATCGTGGGGAAGGTGATCGGGGCCGGGGGGCCGGCCGTGAGGCCGCTGGGATGGTCGGGGGCCACGCTGCTGGGGGTGAGCATGGTGCCCCGGGCCGAGATCGCCCTCGTGGTGACCCAACGGGCCCGGCAACTGGACGGGTCCGCGGTCCCCGACGACCTCTTCTCGGCGATGGTGCTGGTGGCCCTGGTCACCTCGATCGGGGCACCGATCGTGATGCGTCGGTACCTGTTCCCGGCTCGCTCCCGCTGACCGGCTCAGCCGTCCAGGTCGGTTGCGATCTCCCGCGCCCAGGCATCGATGGCCTCCCAGTCCCGGAAGTCGCCGGTGGGCAGCAGGTCCTTGGACACCGGCATGAGGCGGAAGGCACGCTCGGCGAGACCCACCGGAGGCTGGTCCGGGTCCCAGGCGCCGAAGAAGACGTGGTCGCCCCGAGGATGGATGAGTTGGCCGAGTTCCTCGAACTCCTCGGGCCGGCTCGCCTCGAGGACGTCGCGACCCTCGTCGTCGACCGTGTCGGTGCCCACCGGCCCGCTGCTGAACAACCACGTCGGCCGGTCCGCCAGGAGGTCCTGGTGTCGCCGCACGAAGCGCGTCGCCTCCTTGAGCCAGTGGTACATGTAGGCGGCGCTCCCGATCACGAAGGCGTCGTAGCCGGTGGGATCCTCGACCTCGGTCACTTCGATCGCGTCGGCTTCGTGGCCCGAGTCGGTGAGGGTGGCGGCGAGCCGCTCGGCGATGCCGGCGGTGGCGCCGTGGCGGCTGGCGTAGGCGACGAGGACCCGCATGCTGACTCCGCGTGGTGGCGTGGGACGGAGGCTATCGATTTCCCGGTCGATGCGACCCGCGGCCCCCTAGGTTCGGCCCACGGCCCCGTGGCCCGTCGCCGGGGGTCGAACAGTCGACTCGCAGAAGGAGCGAACCATGGGACGCATGGACGGAGTGGTGGCGTTGATCAGCGGCGGCGCCCGGGGGATGGGGGCGTCGCACGCCCGAGGGCTCGTGGCCGAGGGGGCCCGGGTCGTGCTCGGCGACATCCTCGACGAGGAGGGGGAGGCCGTCGCGGCAGAGCTCGGCGACGCGGCGCGGTACGTCCGCCTCGACGTGACCAAGGAGGCGGACTGGCAGGCGGCCATCGACCACGCCGAGGCCGAATTCGGCCCGGTCGGGCTCCTCGTCAACAACGCGGGCATCGTGTCGTTCGGGTCGATCACCGACACGACGCCGGAGGAGTTCCGCCGGGTGATCGAGATCAACCTCACCGGCGTCTGGTTGGGGATGCACACCGTCATCCCGTCCATGCGCAAGCTCGACTCGGGGGTGATCATCAACATCTCCTCCACCGCCGGCCTGATGGGGTATGCCCAGATCGGTGCCTACGTGGCGTCGAAGTGGGGAGTGCGGGGTCTCACGAAGACCGCGGCGATGGAACTCGGGCCCGACGGCATCCGGGTCGTCTCGATCCACCCCGGGCCGATCCGCACGCCGATGACCGACGAGATCGACCCGGAGACGACCGCCGCCCAGCCGATCAAGCGGTTCGGTGCCCCCGAGGAGGTCACCAAGCTGGTGCTGTTCCTCGCCGCGGACGCGACCTACAGCACCGGGTCGGAGTTCGTCATCGACGGCGGCGCGGTGCTCGGTCCGGTCATGGACATGCCCGAGTAGCGGTCAGGCCGAGACGCCCGTCCGCTCCGAGGTGGTGGTGACGGCCGTCGTCGTCTCGGCGGCGACCGTCACCAGCCCGATTCCGAAGAGCCAGGCGGCGTCGGTTTGCAGAGCGAGGATCGCGACGGCGCCGACGACGGCGACGACGATGCCGGCGACCGCCGTCCGCTGCCAGACCCGTCCGGCCGCCCCGGATGCCAGCGCCACCGCCCCGACTGAGGCGGCGGTACCGAGCGCGATGGCCAGGAGCGGGTACCAGGGGCTGATGGCGTCGGAGAGGCCGAAGATGCTGAGGACCGTGAAGAGCGCTGCGTAGACGCCGACGGCATAGGCCGCGGCACCGGCGACGGCGCTTCCGATGATGCGTGGTACGGACATGGCCGCCACCTACCCGGAGCCCCGGCGCCCGAAACGACCCGTCCGAATCCGCCGCAGGCCCGTAGTGGGGGCGATGAGGCGTTGGTGGTTGATCCTCGGGGTGGCAGTGGTCGGCGCGGCGTGTTCGGCGCCGCCGCCCGACGCGGCTGCGACCACGACCACCGAGGCCCTGCCCCGGGACCGGGCTTGGGAGGGGCAGGCCTTCGACCTCTTCGGTTTGGTGCGCATCGAGGCGACGACACCCGACGGTGGCGTCGGGCGTTCGACCGTGTTCGACGACGGCGTCGAGCTCGGCGACGGGAATCGGCTGGCCTGGTCCGACGACCAGACCCCGGAGCCGATCGCCGACATGGTGGCCGCCGCCGACTGCACGGAGCTCGGCTTCCTCCTCGACCGATGGTCGGACGTGCTCTACCGCCTCGACGTCTCCGACGCCGAGAAGGCCGAGGCCGACGCGTTCCTCCGCTTCGGCGTCGACCGCTCCGACGAACTGGGCTGCGGCTACGTGGTCGACCGAGAGGGCCGAGCGGCCCCGTTCCCGTGAGTTCACGAAGGAGATCCCCCCAGTCTTGACAGGTCGGGGGAACCTTCACGAAGAAATCCCCCCGGAGGGGGGATGGGACCCGCCGGCCGACGCAGGAGGCCGGTGGGAG
>CAZTLW010000102.1:0-8558 GCA_964614585.1 uncultured Acidimicrobiia bacterium
CTAGCGGCCCAGCTGCTTCTCGAGGAACGAGCGGAGTTCGTCGGCGATGTCCTCGCGCTGGAGCGCCACCGCCACGGTCGCCTCGGCGAGGCCGTAGGGCAATCCGGTGTCGAGGTGGTCCTCGACGCACGGCACCCCGAGGGCGCCCTCCCGGCGGGCGAGGGCGTCGATGGCGTCGGTCACCTGGATCTCGCCCTGGGCGCCCGGCTCCGACCGCTCGATCTCGTCGAAGATCGCCGGGGTGAACACGTAGCGGCCCACGAGGGCCAGGTTGGAGGGGGCGTCGGCGGGGTCCTGGGGTTTCTCCACGGCGCCCGTCACCTCCCACAACCCGTCGGAGCGGTGCTCGGCGTCCACGATCCCGTACCGGAACAGCAGCTTCGGGTCGACCTCCTCGAGGGCGAGCACCATTCGACCGTCGTAGGCCTCGGTCATCTCCCGGAGGAGCGTCGAGCCGGGGAGGGGGAACCGGTCCGAGAGCAGGCAGGTGAAGGGGCGATCACCCACCGCCTCCCGGGCGCACAGGATGGCGTGCCCGAGGCCGAGTGCCTCATCCTGGATGACGTAGCGGAACCGGACGTGCTCGAGGCCCTCGAGCGGGGCGCCCATGGTGAAGTGTTCGAGGATCCGTTCATCGGACAGGACGAAGACCACCTCGGTGGCGCCGGCCGCCACCGCCTCCTCCACCACGTACTGGATGGTCGGCTTCTCGAGGACCGGGATCAGGGGCTTGGGGACCGTGCGGGTGGCGGGCCGCATGCGGGTCCCCCGGCCGGCGGCGGGGATGACGGCGACATCGATCATGGGGTCGAACCTAGGTGGCCGTGGGGGGTGGGTCGCCGGTACGCTCGCCGCCCGTGCCATCCCTCTCCGAACTCGACCTCCGCCCGTCGCTGCTGCTTGCCATGTGGACGGCGGGCATGGCGATCGGCATCGCCGTCGTGGCCCGGTGGCGCATCGTCGGCGCCGCCTACCTGTGGGTGGCGGGAGGATCGGCGTTGCTCGTCGGGGCGTTCGCGGCCTTCGGCGGCCTCTGGGCGGCCATCGGCGCCGGCCTGCTCGTCGTCGGTCTCGCCCTCGCCAGAAGGCCCGAGTGGGCGGCGATCGCCTTCGGTCTGGGAGGGGTCGCCTATCTCGTCCACGCCTCGGCCCTGGCGGGACCGCTCACGGCGATCACCGGGGCACTGGCCCTCGGCGGTGTCACCTGCGAGATGCTCCTCGGGCACTGGTACCTCGTCGACCCCACGATGCCCCGCTGGGCGCTGCGCCGTCTCGATGGCGCCGGCATCGCCGGCCTCGCCGCCGACCTGGCCCTCGTCGCCGCCGGTGGCGCACTCGCCGCAGGGTCGACGGTGCTGATCATCACCTGGCTGGTCCTCGGCGGCTTCTCCATCCTGCTCATGGTGGGGGTCTGGTTCTCCCTCAAGGAGGAGGGCTACGAGGGCGTGATGGCGGCGACGGGTCTGTCGTACCTGGCAGTGCTGACCAGCCTCGGCTCGGTGGCGCTCGGACGGATCCTGCTGCAGCTGTGACACGCCGGCCTGACGGCCGGCGTACTCGAACCACGGAACCACGGAACTGGCAAAGGAAATCCCCCCGCCAGGGGGGATGGGACCCGCCGGCCGACGCAGGAGGCCGGTGGGAGGGGGGCGGTGCCAGAGAGCGGCGAAGAGCAGGAGATCCGGCGAGTTCTTGGACGCGACTCGGCTCCCCCCTCCCACTCCGCTTCGCTCCGTGGGTCCGCCCACCCGCCAGGGGCGGGTGGGCGGCCCCACCCTCCGGGGGGATCTCCCGGCAATGCGGTGTCTGACTCGTCGCGCGAGTCTGACCCCCTCCGGGGGGATCTCCCATCGGCTGACCCGTCGCCTACGCTCCCGGTCCGTGAAGATCTATACGCGCAAGGGCGACGACGGGACCACCGGGCTGTTCTACGGGGGGCGGGTCTCCAAGGCCGCCCTCGCGCCCGAGGCCTACGGGACCGTCGACGAGGCCGTCGCCGCCCTCGGGCTCGCTCGGGGCTTCGCCGATGGTGACCTCGCCGTCGAGTTGCTGCGGCTCCAGCGGTCCCTCTTCGTCGTCGGTGCCGAACTCGCCACCGATCCCGGCAACCGGGACAAGCTCGAACCGGGCGTCTCGCTCGTCACGGAGGCCATGGTGACCGGCCTGGAGTCGGACATCGACCGGGTCACCGACGAGATCGGCGAGCTCACCGAGTTCATCGTCCCCGGCGAACACCCGCTGTCGGGCGCCCTCGACGTGGCCCGGGCGGTCGTCCGTCGGGCCGAGCGGCGCTGTGTCGAGTACGCCGAGGCCGGCGGCCTCGACGGCAGCCACGTCGTGCCCTACCTCAACCGCCTCGCCGACTATGTCTTCACGCTCGTCCGGGCGAGCGAGTCCACCTGGCAACCCTCGAAGGAGTAGCCCCATGCCCGCCATCGCCATCGGTGTCTTCGCCGACCGCGTCCTCGGCCCCACCGGCCCACTGGACGCCGACGCCCTCGCCGCCGACCTCGAATCGATCGACTTCGACGCCAAGCACGGCTCCGTTGCCACCCTCCCGGGCCGGGACGGTTTCGATCGGGTCCACGCCGTCGGCCTCGGCGATGACTTGACGACCGAGCTCCTCCGCCAGGCCGCCGGCGCCCTCGGCCGCACGGCGTCGGGCGAGGTCGTCTCACTCCTCGGAGAGATCGACGTCGAGGAGGCCGGGCGTGCCGCCTCCGAGGGCTTCGTCCTCGGCGCCTACCGCTACACCCGCTACAAGTCGACCGACGACGCCGAGCCACCGACGCTCGTCGCCGCCGACGGGTCGCCGATCGCCACCGATCCGGTCACGGAGGCCGTCGCCTGGACCCGGGACCTCGTCAACGAGATCCCCACCGACCAGCCGCCTGCCGAGGTCGCCGACCGGATGGTCGCCATCGCCTCAGAGCTCGGCCTCGAGGTCGAGGTCCTCGGTCGCGACGAACTCCGCGAGGGTGGTTTCGGGGGCGTGCTCGCGGTCAACGCGGGGTCGGAGCACCCCGCCCGCCTCGTCGAGCTCCGGTACCGTCCCGAGGGGGCGACCGCCCACCTCGCCCTCGTCGGCAAGGGCATCATCTTCGACACCGGCGGCCTGTCGCTCAAGCCCCCGTCGGCCATGGACTGGATGAAGGTGGACATGGCCGGCGCGGCCGCCGTGCTCGGCGCCATGCAGGCCATCGCCCGACTCGAACTGCCCGTCAACGTGACGGCGATCACACCGCTCACCGAGAACATGCCCGGCCCCACCGCCACCAAGCCCGGTGACGTGCTCACGGCCCGCAACGGCAAGACCATCGAGGTGCTGAACACCGACGCCGAGGGCCGGCTCATCCTCGCCGACGGTCTGTCGCTCGCCACCGAGCGCGAGCCCGACCTCATCGTCGACGTCGCCACCCTCACCGGCGCCTGCAAGGTCGCCCTCGGGGACGGGTTCGCCGGGCTGTTCGGCAACGACGACGGCGTCATCGAGCGGGTGCGGGCTGCTGCCGACGCCTCGGGGGAGCGGGTCTGGCCGATGCCCCTCCCCGCCGACTACCGACCCCAGATCGACTCGACGATGGCCGACATGCAGAACACCGGCAAGACCCGGTACGGGGGCGCCATCACGGCCGCCCTGCTGCTCGCCGAGTTCGTCGACGACGTCCCATGGGCCCACCTCGACATCGCCGGCCCGGCCTGGGCCACCG
Source organism: uncultured Acidimicrobiia bacterium (assembly GCA_964614585.1). Lineage (GTDB taxonomy): Bacteria > Actinomycetota > Acidimicrobiia > Spongiisociales > JAENVV01 > JAHEFX01. The sequence goes on from CAZTLW010000102.1 coordinate 3,711, forward strand.
AGGCATCGGGCTACACCCACAAGGGCGGCACGGGTTACGGGGTCCGGATGCTGGTCGAGTTGGCGCGGTCGCTGAGTACGAAGTACTGAGTACTGAGTACGAAGTACTGAGTACCTGTCGGCAGGTCTTCGCTGGGAAGGCGGCTCCCCCCTCCCACTCCGCTTCGCTCCGTGGGGCCCATCCCCCCTCCGGGGGGATTTCTCTTGACCTTCTTCTCAGTACTCAGTACTCGGTACTCCAGAAACACGAAGGGGCGGGCCCGGAGGCCCGCCCCTTCGGTGGCACCGGCCCATGGGGGGATGGGCGCTGGTGCCGTGGCCGCCGCTCGGTGGGGGGATGAGCGGGCGGCCTCCCGGTCGGTCGAGGGAGGGAGGGGTGATCGACCGGGTGTACTCGGATTGTCGTCAGTCGGTGTAGGTATCGGTAACGGGGACGTCACCGGGGACGGCCCCCTGCCGGTTTGTGACCAGCAGCAACTCCAGTGGCGAGAACGCCGGTGCGGCTTCGTCGAGTGCGGCCTCCCAGGCCGGACGCAGGTACGGGTACGGGTTCACCTTCGCGCCACCGATGTGGATCTCGAAGTGGGTGTGCGGAGCCGTCCGCTCGGCATTGCCGGAGTCGCCGACCCAGGCGATGAACTGGCCGGCCTCGACTTCGGTGCCGACCTCGATGCCGGGGGCGTACGTCCACGTCGGGTACCCGCGGCCGTCGTCGGTGCCGGGGGTGTCGTTGTTGAGGTGGATGTAGACCGAGGTCACACCACCACCGTGGTCGATCCACATGCCGTACCCGCCGAGCCGGGAATGGTGGAGGCGGGAGACCACGCCGTCGGCGACGGCGTAGACCGGGGTGAGCTTGGGCGCCATGAGGTCGGTGCCCTGGTGTCGGCGCCCACCCGATCGGGGGGCACCCCAGGTGTTGGCGAATGTCGTCGCCTCGGCGTCCTGGGGGAAGACGATGCCGTCGTCGAGCACGGAGCCAGCCGCCGCCGGAGCGGTGGGCAGGGCCACGCCACCGAGGACGAGCGCGACGAGGGACAGGGTGATGATGAGGGGTCGCACGGAACCTCCAGGGGATGAGGGGGTGCGGAGGGCTTGGTTGAACGCTCAGGGGTGAGCGGGTGAACCGTATGCAGCCCCTCGGTATACGCAAACGTTCACGGCTGCGCGAGCGGCTTCGTCGGCGCCGTCCCGTTGGTGGTGCCGGCCGCCTCCCACACCTCGTGGAGGGCCGAGTACACGCCCCCGGCGGCCGTCAACTCGGCCGGCGAACCCACCTCGACGACCACGCCGTGGTCCATGACGACCACCCGGTCGGCTCGGTCCGCGGTGGCCAGGCGATGGGCGATGACGATCGCGGTCCGGCCCTCCAGCAGGGTGCCGAGGGCGACCTCCACCCGCTGCTCGGTCTCGGGGTCGAGGTTGGACGTCGCCTCGTCGAGCACGATCACGGCCGGATCGGCGACGAGGGCCCGACCGAGCGCCACGAGTTGGCGTTCGCCCGACGACAGCCGGGAGCCGCGCTCGCGTACCTCGGTGTCGAGACCCTCGGGCAAGGAGTTCACCCAGTCGGCGATGCCGATCTGGCGGCAGACCTCCCACAGCGCCTCGTCGTCGAGGTCGGGACGAGCGAAGCGCAGATTGTCCCGCAGCGATCCCGCGAACAGGAATCCCTCCTGGGGCACCATCACGACGTGGCGGCGCAGGTCGCCCTCGTCGAGTTCCCGGAGGTCGGCGTCGTCGAGCGTCACCGACCCGGCATCGGGGTCGTGGAAGCGCACGGCCAGCTTCGCCACCGTCGACTTGCCCGCCCCGGTCTCGCCGACCACTGCCACCCGTTCGCCGGGGGCGACGTCGAGGTCGAGGTGGTGGATCACCGGGATGGCCGGGTCGTAGCCGAACCGGACGCCGTGGAACCCGACCCGGCCCTCGGCGTCGGGGATCCGCCTGCCGTCGACCGCCAGCGGGACCGCCGTCTTCGTGTCGAGCAGCCCGAACAGCTTGTCGAGCGCCGCGATGGCGGCCTGCATGAGGTTGTAGACGTTCGAGAGTTGGAGGATCGGCTCGAAGAACCACGTGAGGTAGAGGAGGAAGGCGAAGAGGGAGCCGAACGAGAGGGTTCCGTCCAGCACCCGCCCACCGCCGACGAAGAGGATGAGCGCCGCCCCCACCGTCCGCAGGAAGTCGACCGATGGGAAGTAGGTGGCGATCGCCCGGGCGGCGGCGAGATTGGCCTCGTAGTACTGCTCGTTGACCCGTCCGAAGTCGCTGGCCTGCTGCTCCTGCTGGGTGTAGGCCTGGACGACCCGCACCCCGGAGATCCCCTCCTGGACGGTGGCGAGGACCCGGCCGATGTTCTCCCGGACCCGCTGGTAGGCCCGGTCCGCATAGCGGCGGAACACGAGCGATGCCCCCAACAGGAAGGGGAGGAGGGCCAGCACGACGAGCGCCATCTGCACGTCGACGATGAACATCGCCGCCGCCACCCCCACCACCATGAGTGCCGAGGTGAGCACCTGCACCGCCCCCTCGTCGACGAAGGTCGTCAACGCCTCCACGTCGGAGGTCATGCGGGACACGAGGACGCCGGTCTTGGTGCGGCCGAAGAACCCGAGGTCGAGCGAGAGCATGTGTCGGAAGACCCGCTCACGGAGGCGGCGCAGGAACTGCTCGCCCACGGCCGCCACCGATCGCAGCGCCCCCCGGGTGGCGGCGTACTGGAGTATCAACAAGGCGAAGAAGCCGACCGAGGCCGTGATGATGACCTGCCGGTCGCCGGCGGTCACCCCTTCGTCGATGCCGTAGCGGACCACGAGCGGCCCGGCGAGGCGGACCACCGTTGCCGCCAGGGTGATCCCCGCCGCGGCGAGGAATCGCCACCGCAGGTCGCCCGACTCCCGGCCGGCCCGACGCAGGATGCCCCGGGTCGACTCGACCTGGTGCTCGGCGCCACCGAAGCGGGCGTACACCTAGGTCACCCCCCCACCGACGCCCGCCGTCTCCGCCAACACCTCGGCGTAGCGGGGCACCTCGGCCAGCAACCGCTCGTGGGGGCCGACCGCCCGGACGCGGCCCTCGTCGAGGAACACGACCTCGTCGGCGAGGGCGAGCGTCGCCGGACGATGGGCGATGATGATCGTCGTCCGGCCCGCCATCACGGTGGCCAGCGAGTCACGGATCTCCTGCTCGGTGGCGGCGTCGACCGACGACATGGCGTCGTCGAGGATCAGCACTCGCGGGTCGCGCATGACCGCCCTGGCCAGGGCGATTCGCTGACGCTGGCCACCCGAGAGCGAGAAGCCGCGTTCGCCGACCACGGTGTCGTACCCGTCGGGCAGTTCGGCGATGAACTCGTCGGCCCGGGCGAGTCGGGCGGCAAGGCGCACCTGCTCGTCGGTGGCGTCCGGGGCGCCGAAGGCGATGTTGTCCCGCACCGAGGCCGAGAAGAGGAACGGCTCCTCGAAGGCCACCGCGACCGACGACCGGAGCTCGTCGAGCGACAGCTGCTGGATGGGGGTGCCGTCGAGACGGATCTCGCCGGCGGTCGGGTCGTAGAAGCGGGGGAGGAGGTAGGCGACCGTCGACTTGCCCGAGCCGGTCGAGCCCACGAGGGCGACGCTGCGGCCCGGCTCGACGGCGAGTTGGAAGTCGTCGAGCACCGAGGGACCGTCGGGGTAGGCGAACGACACGTGATCGAAGCAGACGCGGCCCCGTCCGGGCGGCAGTGGGCTGGGCGCCCGGGGGTCGGTGATCTCCGGGGCGGTCCGGAGCAGGTCGCGGATTCGCAGGGCCGCCGCCGACGCCCGGGGGAGCTCGGCGAGGAAGAACCCCGTGATCCGGAGCGGGAAGTTCAGCACCACCATGTACTCGGTGAAGGCGACGAAGTCGCCGAGCGTGAGCAGGCCGTCGGCGACCCGGAGGCCGCCGATGAGGAGTACGAGCCCCGTCGCCAACGCCGGCAGTGCCTCGAAGATGGGCACGTGGATGGCCCGTTGGCCGACGAGGCTCATCGCCCGGTCGAAGATGCGGTCCGAGGTCGCCGCCACCCGGGCGACCTCCTGCTCCTCCTGGCCGTAGGACTTCACGACCCGGATGCCCGACACCGCCTCCTCCACGTCGGTGGACAGGTCGGCGAGCGACTGTTGCACCTCGAAGGAGATCGAGAGGACCTGCCCGGCGTAGCGGCGGGCCACCGCCAACAGGGCGGGGATGGCGAGGGCGGTGATCGCGCCGAGCAGCGGATCGAGGATGATGAGCACCACCGCCACCGACACGAGCAGCGCCAGGTTGGCCACCGTGATCGGCAGCATCGCCAACACGATCCGGAACTGGTTGAGGTCGGTCGACGCCCGGGCCATCAGTTCGCCCGTCGATGTCCGGTCGTGGAACGCGAACGCCAGTCGCTGCACGTGCTCGAAGATCCGGTTCCGCAGGTCGGTCTCGGCGCGGTAGGAGAGTCGGAAGGCGAAGTAGCGGCGTCCGCCGATCCCGAGGGCCCGGGCCACGCCGGCGGCCAGCACCAGGCCGACGAGGGGGGCGAGCAGGTCGCGGTTGCCGGCGATGATGGCGTCGTCGACGACGAGCTTGGTCAGGTACGGACCGACGATGACCATCGCCATCCACAACAGGGCGGCGAGGATCGACAGGACGAGCTCGGTCCGGTACCGGCGGACGACCCGCCCGATGAACCGGAGCCCGAGCCCGATCGCGCCGCGTTCGGAGTCGGTCGGTGTCATGCCCGTGACGCATCCTCACGGGTTGCGAGCGTTACCGAGAACGAGGCCGCCGTGATGAGGACGTAGGCGATGACGTAGAGCCAGAGCAGCACGAGGGCGACGCCGCCGAGCAC
>CAZTLW010000103.1:0-8558 GCA_964614585.1 uncultured Acidimicrobiia bacterium
CTTCATCTCCACCCACGGCGCCCGCAAGGGCCTCGCCGACACCGCGCTCCGAACGGCCGACTCCGGCTACCTCACCCGTCGTCTCGTCGACGTCTCCCAGGAGACCATCGTGCGCGAGGACAACTGCGGCACCGACCGCGGCCTCATCGTGCGGGTGCGAGAGAACGGGGAGTCGATCCGCAACCTGCGGTCGCGGATCTACGGCAGGTACCTCGCCGACGACCTGAAGGTCGACGGCAAGCTGGTGCGCAACGCCGACGGCGACACCCTCAAGGAGGGCACCCAGATCCGCCGCAAGGAGATGCTCGCCATCGCCGGGGCCGAGGAGGTCGAGACGGTGCGGGTCCGCTCCGTGCTCACCTGCGACACCGAGCGGGGCGTCTGCCGCCGCTGCTACGGCATGTCGCTGGCCACCGGCCGTGAGGTCGAGCTCGGCGAGGCGGTCGGCATCATGGCCGCCCAGTCGATCGGCGAGCCCGGCACCCAGTTGACCATGCGGACGTTCCACACCGGTGGTGTGGCGGGTGAGGACATCACCCACGGCCTGCCTCGGGTGGTGGAGCTCTTCGAGGCACGCACCCCCAAGGGCCGGGCCACGATCGCTCCGGTCGGCGGCGCCGTGTCGGTGCTCGACGACGAGGAGGGTCGCCGCATCCTGCTTTCGGGCGAGGACGGTGACCACGAGATCCCGATCACCCGACGGGCCCGCCTGCGGGTGGCCGACGGCGACGTCGTGGAGCCGGGCGTGCCCCTCACCGAGGGCCCGCTCGACCCCAAGGAGGTCCTGGAGTTCCAGGGCGTCCGGGCCGCCCAGCAGTACCTGGTCGACCAGGTGCAGGAGGTATACCGGAGTCAGGGCGTGGACATCCACGACAAGCACATCGAGATGATCGTGCGCCAGATGCTGCGCCGGGTCCGCGTCGTGCGGCCCAACGACTCCGACTTCCTGCCCAACGAACTGGTCGACGACCAGCGTTTCCGTCAGGCCAACAAGGAGCTCGTCGGCGACGGCAAGACGCCGGCCGAGGGTCGCCCGGAGCTCATGGGGATCACCAAGGCGTCGCTGGCCACCGAGTCGTGGCTGTCGGCGGCGTCGTTCCAGGAGACCACCCGGGTGCTCACCGAGGCGGCGATCTCCTCCAAGTCGGACCACATGGTCGGGCTCAAGGAGAACGTCATCATCGGCAAGCTCATCCCCGCCGGCACCGGCCACGAGCGCTACCAGGTCGTGGAGCCCGAGTTCCCCGAGATGGACGCCGCCACGGCGCTGGCGTTCTTCGGCGAGGACATGGACGCCGCCATGGGCGACACGTCGATGCCGTCCGATCCGGCCGAGTGGCTTGCCAGCCTCGGCGCCGGCGACGGCGACGGCGAGTCCGAGGGCGACTCGGAGGAGTAGCCCCACAGGCACCGACACGCGCAACCGCACCGAGACGGCCGAGGGCCCCGGTCAGCCGACCGGGGCCCTCGTGCGTCGTGGCGAACCCAGGGTTCGGTGCAGGTCGATCCATCGTTCTGCGGTGTCTGGACCAGACTGGGTCTGGTCCAGACACCGGAGTTCGGTCGACGCCCGCATCCCGACGTCCGCCAGTCTGGTTGACTGCGTTCCCGTGACGACGACGGCGGTCGAGACCCCCACCGGTTGGCGCTACCCCGACCTGACCCGACGAGACCTGCGCCTCGACTGGTTGCGGGGGTTCGCCCTCTTCGCCATGGCGATCAACCACTTCGGCCTCCATCAGTCGTTCCTCCACGAGGTGTCCGGCCGGTCGGAGTTCCTCATCAACGCCGCCGAGGTCTTCTTCTTCGTGTCGGGGATGACGCTCGGCGTGATCGCCGTCCGGGAGCCCTTGCGTCACTCGGTCAGCCGGCTCCTCCGACGAACCTTCGTCGTCTATTTGACGGTGCTCGGACTCGCGTTTGGCTTCGCCACGGTCGCGATGGCCACCGATCTCATGTTGTGGGACACGATTCCCGCCTTCACCTTCGCCGGCATGTGGGACTGGGTCTGGAACGTCCTCACGTTGCGGGAGGCCCCGTTCGGCGCAGACGTGCTCGTGGCCTACGTGGTGTACCTCGGGGTCGCACCCCTGGCCTTGTGGGCGCTGTCGAATGGTCGGGGTCGCCGGGTCGCCTTGGTGATCCTGGGCGTGTACGCCCTGAGCCAGGTGGCACCCGAGACGGTCGAGGTGCCATTGGCATCGTTCCGGGGTCTGGCCGCCAACGCTCCGGTCTTCTTCGGGGGGCTCCTCGTTGGTTGGTACCGGGACGACCTCGCCCGATGGTTTCGGTCGGCGCCCGACATCATTCGGCGGTTGTCGGTCGCCGCCGATTTGGTGGTCGTGGTGCTCGGCGTCGGACTCGGCTTCGCATACGCGAACGCCTTCGAGTCCGCACCGTGGCTCGGAGCGATGATCGGCGACGACTTCGGCGTGCGCGAGGCGGCGATGCCGCTGCCGCCCCTGCTGGTCGTCTTCCTCTACCTACGCCTCCTGTGGCTCGTCATCGACCACGGTTGGAGGCCCTTCGACCGGCTCCTCGGGTGGTTCGTGCTACCGCTCGGGCAGGCCTCGCTCTTCACCTATGCGGGCCACATCGTGGCGATGGCGATCGTCTGGAATCTGCCGGGCTACACCGAGGACGTCGGACGGTGGGGGGCGACGGCGTGGGTGATCGCCTACCTCGGCCTCCTCTATGGCGGGGTGCGGTTCCGGGTCTGGGCTCGGGGCCGACTGCTCGCCGACGACGAACGCCGGCGACGGCTCCACCGGTTGCCGGAGGCCGTCGTCGCCGGGCTCTTCATGATCATGGTGGCGACGGCGGGGCTGGTCGCCGACGACCGTGCAGCGGCCATCGAGGCCGAGGAGGCCGAGGTCATCGCCGTGGCGGCCGCGTGGGTGGAGCCCCTGGAACGGGCCGACGTGCCCGTCGAGGTCTGGTTCGAGGAGGAGCGGCTGTTCCTCGGCCTGGAGTGGCAGCGACCCGGTGAGATCGGTGAGGCGCTGGACGGCGGCGACGCGTGGGTCTGGTGGGAGGAGGGTGGATCCTGGGTCGAGGTCGGAGTCGAGGTGGGCGACGATGCCACGCTCGAGCGATGGCGCCGGTTCTGGGAGCCATGATCCGCCACTCCCGCCGCCCCCGATGGCAGCGGTCCCGCCTCACCCCCCTCAGCAGCCGAGCGAGTCCCGCAGCACCCCGCACGCCTCGGCCATGCGGGCGGGCGAGAGGCGCACCACCCGTCGGCGGAAGGACGACCGGGGGAGCGTGTGGAGGTTGTCGAAGTTCACGACACAGGCGGTGGGGACGCCGTCGTCGGCGGGCGTCAGCTCGAGTTCGGAGACGACGCCGCGGATCACTCGGGTGAGCGTCGCCACGACGACCGAGCCGATCCGGTCGGCGACCGGGTCCCGAGTGAGGACGAGGACGGGTCGGTCGCCGCCCGGGGTGGCGGCGAACCAGACCTCACCCCGCTGCATCGGCCCAGTCGGACCAGTCCTCAGCGGGGCCCCAGTCGGCGATGTCGCCCAGCGCCGCCTCCGCCTCGGTCAGCGGCGTCTCGTTCCATGCGTCGACGTCATGCTCGGCCCGCAGGGTGACCAGATGTCGTCGCAGGGCCTCGCGGAGGACCTCGGACCGGGCGACGCCCAGCGCCTCCGCCCAGGCCTCGACCTGTTCGGCGAGATCGGCTTCGACCCGAAAGCTGAGCATTGTCATACGCTGATCATATGTCGTATGACACTACGGGATCAATGCTCACACCTCGACGCCGGCACGGAACACCCGCCACGGCCGCCAGCCGAGGGTGCCGAGGTCGTCGAGGCGGTCGGTGTCGACGATGACGAGGTCGCCGACTGCGCCTCGCACGAGGTGGCCGCGTTCGCCCCAGTCCATGGCGATCGCCGAGCCCCGGGTGGCCGACCAGAGCGCCTCCTCGAGTCGCAGCCCCAGGTCGCGTACGGCCAGCCACATCGAGACGGCCATGGAGGCATTGGCGCCGTAGTGGGCGGTGCCGCCGCTGCCGAGGCCGACGGACGTCGTCCGCCAGAGCTGGCGCAGCGAACCGCCGGCGAGGGCGCCCGTCGGGAGGGCAACGACCGCCCGGCGGGTGGCGGCGAGCGCCGCCGTGGAGCGGTCGTCGAATCGCTCGGCGAGGTAGCCCCGTGGGTCGGTTCGCTCCGAAGCCGCCACGGCCGCCACGGCGTCGGCATCGCCGGTGACCCGCACCCAGTCCACGTCCCGTCCCGGCTCGCCGACCGAGCGGACCGGGCCCCTCGGCAGCGGACCCGCCCAACCGTCGACCAACAGGCCCACCTCCGCCACGGCGTCGATGGCCGCGGCCAGCGTCCGCTCCACGAGGTGGGGTGGGCAGACGGAGGCGAGGGTGGTGGTGCCCGCCGCCAGCGCCTCGTGCCACCCCTCGTCGAGGCGGTCGGCGCCGGGAGTCGGGCCGTGGGCGTCGACGAGACCCGGCAGCACGACCCGCTGCCCGCAGGCGACGGTCGGGAGGTCGCGGAACCGGTCGGGCATCGCCCGCTCGGGGCCCGCCCAGCGGACGAGGCCCTTCTCGACGGCGACGGCGCCGTCGGGGATCTCCCCGAGGACGCCTTCGACGAAACGGTCGTTCGTGACGAGCGTGCCAACGTCGGTGAGGAGGACGTCGCCCTCGAACGGTGAGGCGGCCTCGTTGACGCGGGCGCAGAGGTCGATGCACTCGGCGCAGATCGCCACGCGGCGGGGACCGCGGACGAGATGGGGGACCTCGTCCTCTCCCTTCCCACAGAAACTGCACGAGATCCTGGCCATTTCCCGCGCAGCGTAGGGCCCAGGTCCCTTAACCCGCCCTTTGCGGTTGGTTGGGACGGCCGAGAGGTGGCGTGGGTGACGATGGTCACCGTCGGATCCACCACACAAGGAGCCCCCCGATGTCCAGAGCCCTCATGATCGCCCTCGGTTCCCTCGCCGCCGTGGTCGTCGCCACCGTGGCGGCCGTCGCCGTGTCGTTGGGCGGCGACGACGTCGCCGACGACGCCTCCACTCCGCCCGCCATCGAGGTGACCGACGACTCGACCTCGTCGACGCTGCCCGATGGAGACGACGATGACTCGGTGACGTCGTCGACGCTGCCCGATGGGGATGATGACGATGACTCGGTGACGTCGTCGACGCTGCCCGATGGGGATGACGATGACTCGGTGACGTCGTCGACGCTGCCCGATGGGGATGACGACGATGACGATGACTCGTCGACGTCCACCACGCTGCCCGATGGAGACGACGATGACTCGGTGACGTCGTCGACGCTGCCCGACGATGACGATGACTCGTCGACGTCCACCACGCTGCCCGACGATGACGACGACGACGACTCGGACGACGATGACGATGACGATGATGATGACGACGACGACTCGGACGACGACTCCGATGACGACGACGATTCGGACGACGACGACTGAGCGACCCGCCTCCCACGGCAACGGGCCCCGGCCGCCGGCCGGGGCCCGTTCGCGTCAGTCGAACCGAAGCCGGATGACCGCGCCGCCGAGCTCGCCCCGGCCGGCCTCGAGCGACCCGCCAGCCGCTTCGACCGTCCGGCGGGCGATGTCGAGTCCCAGGCCCGTGCTGCCACCCGGCGACGACCCACGGGAGACGACGTCGGGATGGGGCAGGCCGGGACCACCGTCCTCGACGACCAGGGCCGCCGGGTCGGCCTCGACGGTGACGCGGAGGGGTGTCCCGGGGTCGGTGTGTTGGAGGACGTTCCCGACAAGGGCGTCCATGGCGGAACCGACCGAGCGGGCATCCGATCGCACCGGCACGGCCGCCGCCGGCAAACGGGCCTCCAGTCGCCGGCCCTCGTCATCGGCGAGTGCCTCCCAGAAGCGGACCCGGTCGCGGACGACCGTCACGAGGTCGCATCGGTCGCCGTCGGCCTCGACCAGGGGGCGACGGGCCTCGGTGATGACCTCGTCCACCGCCCGCGACAGGTCCAGCACCGACGCCTCGGCGGGCGTTCCCTCGACCTCGAGTCGGAGGGCGGTGAGTGGGGTGCGCAGTCGGTGGGCGAGGTCGGCGACCTCCTCGCGCTCGGATCGGAGGAGGGCGGTGATGCGGCCACCCAGTCGGTTCAGCGCCTCGGCGACCGTGGCGACCTCGGTTGGCCCGGACGGGTCCACCCGGGCCTCGAGGTCACCGGCGGCCAGCGCCTCCGCCCCGGCCGCCAGGTCGTCCACCGACCGCACGAGGCCGGCCGCGAGGCGATCGGCGACCACCGCCGAGAGCCCGACCAGCAGCACCGACAACCCGGCCAGGGCGCCCCAGGCGAGGGTGACCGTGGCGGATCCGTCGTCGGGGCCCTCCACGACGACGACTGCCACCGTGGAGCCATCCGTGCCGGCGATCGGCAGCGCCACCCCGATCCCGTAGGGCGTGGGGCGGGCGACGCCGGCGCCGTCCGCCGCATCGGCGGCGAGGCTCGCGTCGGAGGGGATCGCCCCGAAGGTCTCGCCGCCCACCACCACGGTGCCCCGGTGGCCGTCGGCGAGGTCCCCGCCGCCCACCGCCGCCGCGATGTCGCCGCCTGCTGCCAGGTTCCGGGCCGTGTCCCGGGCGAACGACGCCGCCAAGGTCTCGGTGGCCGTCACGGCGGCCTGCTCGGCGAGGTTGCGGACCGTCAGTGCGAGGGGCACTGCGAAGGCGATGACCACCATGGCCGTCACCGCCACCGCCACCCCGACGATGCGCCGCCTCATCGGTCCCCGGGTGCCTCGAGTCGGATGCCGACCCCTCTGACGGTGTGGAGGTAGCGGGGAGCGTCGGCCGTCTCGCCGAGCTTGCGACGCAGCCACGAGAGGTGGACGTCGATGGTCTTGTCACTGCCGCCGTACGGCTGGTTCCAGACCGAGGCGAGCAACTCCCGCCTCGACACGACCTGCCCGGCATGGCGGGCGAGATGCTCGAGCAGGTCGAACTCCTTGCGGGTGAGGTCGAGCGGCTTGCCGTCCAGTCGGGCGACTCGCCCCGCCGAGTCCACCTCGAGTCCCCCGACCGTCACCGCCGTCGCCTCGGGCCGATCGCCCGATCGACGGAGGACCGCGCGGAGGCGGGCGGCGAGGTGCTCGGCCGAGAACGGCTTCACCACGTAGTCATCGGCGCCGGCGTCGAGCACCGCCACGATCTCCTTCTCGTCGTCCCGGGCGGTGGCGACGACGATCGGCAGGTCGTGGCTGGTCCGGATCATCCGCAGCAGGTCGACCCCGTCGACGTCAGGGAGCCCGAGATCGAGGACGATCGCATCGGGCGGGTCGGCCAGGAGGTCCTCGAGGCCGGCGAGCCCGGCGGCTGCCGTGCGCACCGCGAAGCCATGATCGGCGAGCCGCGTCGCGACCAACTGTCGGATGCGTTGGTCATCCTCGATGAGGAGCACGGTGGGCATTCGCGCAGCGTACCGGCGGGCCCCCGATGCCGGGCCGTCGCAACGCCGGCTTAGGGGACCCTTAACCCTCCCCGGTGCGGGCCTTGGGGATCGCCGTCGTACGCTGGCGACATGCGCATGCTCCTCGTCGTCGTGCTCTGGGTCGTGGCCACGGTCGCGGCCACCGGCCTCGCCTTCGGGGCGGTGGCGATCGTGGGCGACGCGGCGACGGCGCCGCCGGCGGTGCTCGCCCCCATCGACGCGCCCGGTGACGGTCCCGTCGAGATCGTGGTCGAGGAGGGCGCCCTGGCGGTCGAGTGCCAGGCCAATGCCATCACGCTCGTCTGGGCGCAGCCGGCCGGGAGATCGATCATCTCCATCCGTGAGAGCGGACCGGCCGTCGTCGTGGTCGAGTTCGCCGAAGAGGACGAGGTGACCGCGGTCGAGGTGCGGTGTGTCGAGGGTGTGCCGGCGTCGACGATCCTCGAGCGGGAGGCCGACGAGGGGCCCGTGGTCACCACGTCGACGACGACCCCGCCGACGACGCCCACCACCGAGGCCGATGACGACGATGACGATGACGATCGCCCGACATCGACCACCAGCACGACCGAGGCCGACCGGCCTACGACCACCACCACGAGCCCGTCGACGACGTCGACGACCGAGGCGGACGACGACGATGACGACGACGTGACGACCACCACCGAGGCGGATGACGACGACCCGGACGACGACGACCCCGACGACGACGACCCCGACGACGACGACCCCGACGACGACGGCTGACGGTTGGCGCCGGTCCGAGGTGGGTAGACCCTGCCCAGAGGTGGTGTCCCCATGTCCGACGAACTCGCCGAATACCTGTCCAAGCGGGATCCCGACCGCACGCCCGAGCCCATGGGTGGCTCCGGGAACGGGGAGGACGAGCCGGCGTTCGTCGTCCAGAAGCACGATGCCTCGAGCCTCCACTACGACCTCCGGCTCGAGGCCGACGGAGTGCTCAAGTCCTGGGCGGTGCCGAAGGGCCCGTCGACGGACCCCAGCGAGCAACGCCTGGCGATCCGCACCGAGGACCACCCGCTCGGCTACGCCGACTTCGAGGGCGTCATCCCCGAGGGCGAGTACGGCGCCGGGACCGTCC
>CAZTLW010000104.1:0-8505 GCA_964614585.1 uncultured Acidimicrobiia bacterium
TCCGCCGGCCGGGGAACCAGGGTCGGGCTCATCCCGTAGAGCACGGGGACCCGACCAGTCGCGACGAGCCCGTACGGCCCGGCGAACGGCAGCGGGTCGAGTCCGAGCGAGCGCCGCCAGACGGCGTCCTGGTGGGCCACGACCCGCCACATGAGTTGGCCGGCGACGGCGTGGGTGGCCCGGTTGGCCCACCGGGGGGGACGGAGCCGGGCGGCGAGGACGTGGGGGTGGCGGGCGGTGGCGGTCAACGGCTGCAGCCAGGCCCCGGCAGCGGGGATGTCCGCCGCCTCGGCGGCGTGGTGGGCGCCCACCGCCAGGGGGGCGAAGAGGACGAGGTCGGCGCCCGCGACTGCCGCCACGCACGCCTCGAGGTAGGGGCCCGCCAGCGGCTCGGCAAGTGCGGCGAGGCCCCGGGCGGTGGCGACGGGTCCCCGGCCGGTGGCCAGCCACTCGGCGCCCTCGGGGGTCTCGAGGATCGCCACGGGATCGCCCGGCATGGACCGCAAGCCCGCCCCGACCTCCTCCACGGCCTCGGCGAACCGGTCGTGGGTGGCGATCGAGACGTCGAGGCCCGCCCCGACGAGGCCCCGGGCGAGCGCCAGGTACGGCTGCACGTCGCCACGGGATCCGAGGGTGACGATGACGACGTGCGGCATGGGTGACTCGACCGGGGGCGGGGCGGCCCACCTTGGTACGCTCGTCGTCCAATGGCACAGCCGCGGTCGACCAGGTGACGGACGGTCCCCCCGAGACCATCGGCTGCGTCGACTGCCTCGGTCGCTGCCACCGCCTCACCGCCGAGCCGGCCGACGGGTTCGAGCCCGGCGACGTCATCGCCTATCGGTGCGAGGACTGCGACGACCGCTGGGACGTGGTCTGGGAGCCCGACGAGAGGGAATAGCCTCCGAACGGGTACCGTTCGGGGGAGAGACCATGTTCAACCGTCGCAAGCGCCGCAAGGCCATCCCCGTCAACAACATCGCCCACCTCCGGGACCTCGCGTCCGAGGGCAAGCCCGTGCTCGTCGACTTCTGGCAGACCGGCTGCGGCCCGTGTCGGATCATGGACGGCATCGTCGACGAGATCGCCGACGAGTACGGCGACACCGCCCACGTGGTCAAGGTCGACGTGGGCCGCGCCCACGGCGCCGTCTCGGAGTTCGGCATCCGCTCGACGCCCACCTTCCTGGTGCTCGCCGGCGATGGCGGCGCCAAGCTCCGTCCCCGCTGGCGCCAGTCGGGTCTCGTGAAGAAGGACCAGCTGGGCAAGGTGCTCGAGCGCGAGGGCGCCGTCCGCGTGGACGCCTGAGCGGCGACCCCCGGTGCTCGATGCGGTCGTCGTCGGTGCCGGCCCCAACGGGCTCGCCGCCGCCCTGACGCTCGCCCGGGCGGGCCGATCCGTCACCGTCCTCGAGGCCAATGACGTGCCCGGCGGCGGCGCCCGCTCCGTCGAGGTCACCGAGCCGGGCGTCATCCACGACCACTGCGCCTCGGTCGTGGCGCTCGGCCTCGCCGGGCCGTTCCTGCCGACCGTGCCCGGCGTCGACTACGCGTCCCCCAGCGTCGAGGCCGCCCATCCCCTCGACGACGAGCCCGCCGTGTTGCTGCACCGGGACCCCGCGACCACCGCGGCCGGCCTCGGCGCCGACGGCGACCGGTACCTCGATTCCGTCGGGGAGTTGGTGCGCCGGTGGGACGTCGCCGGACCACTCGTCCTCGGCCCCGTCGCCCGCATCCCGTCGAGTCCATTCACCTCGGCCCGCCTCGGCCGCCATCTCGTGGCCCCGGCGGCCTCGATCGTGGGGCGTACCGAGGACCGGTACGGGCCGCTGCTGGCCGGGATGGCGGCCCACGGCGGGATGCCGCTCGGGACGCCGTTCACGGCGGGGGTGGCTCTCGCGCTCCTCGCCGCCGGGCACGTCGCCGGTTGGTCCTTCGTCAGCGGGGGGATCGGCCGGCTCGTGGACGCGATGATCTCCGAACTCGAGGACCTGGGCGGCGAACTCCGCTGCGGGCGACCGGTCCGGTCGGCCGAGGACCTCCTCGACGCTCGGGTCGTGCTCATGGACACCAGCCCCGGCGCCGCCGCCTCGGTACTCGGCCTGCGGGGCCGGGTCGGCGCGGCGCTGCGAGGCGTCCGCCACGGGGCCGGCGTCTGGAAGGTCGACTGGCTCCTGGACGGGCCCATCCCCTGGGCCGACCCGTCGGTGGGCGGGGCGGGCACGGTCCACCTCGGCGGCAGCGCGGCGGAGATCGGCGCCGCCCTGGACGCGGTGGACGCCGGGGGCCATCCCGAGCGGCCCTACGTGCTCCTCACCCAGCCGACCGTGGCCGACCCGTCACGGGCCCCCGATGGTCGTCACGTCGCCTGGGCCTACTGCCACGTCCCCAACGGGTCGACGGTCGATCGCACGGCGGCGATCGAGGCCCAGGTCGAGCGCTTCGCCCCCGGGTTCGCCGATCGGGTGATCGCCCGGGCGACCCTCGGGCCGGCGGGATTCGAGGCCGACAACGCCAACCTGGTCGGCGGCGACATCGCCAACGGGGCCCCCACGCCGGGCCAACTCATCGCCCGACCCCGGCTGTCATCGGTCCCGTGGCGTCTGGGGGATGGCGCCTACCTCTGCTCGGCGGCCACCCCACCCGGCCCCGGCATCCACGGGATGTGCGGCGTCCACGCCGCCGAAGCGGCCCTGGCCCGCGAACTGGCCTGAGCACCTCACCGGGGCTCGTTCCGCCGGGACCCCCACCCCCGTTCTTGTGTCGTCCAGCCCCCCATGTGAGGGGTGAGCGACACAGGAACGGACGAGGAGGGGTCCCGAGCGCCGACGGACCGGGGCCGGACGACGGCGACGTGACCGGACGACGGCGACGTGACCGGCACCCCTGCGGCGATTCCTACACTTGGAGCGTTCGCTCAAGAAGTCCCCTACCGGAGGAGTCCTCGTGGAGACCATCGGGTTCGACGAGAAGGTCGCCATCGTCACCGGCGCCGGCGGCGGCCTCGGCCGCCAGCACGCCCTGGAGCTCGCCCGTCGCGGCGCCAAGGTCGTGGTCAACGACCTCGGTGGTGCCACCGACGGCACCGGGTCCTCGGAGTCGGCCGCCGACGCCGTGGTCCGGGAGATCACCGAGGCCGGCGGCGAGGCCGTCGCCAACTACGACTCGGTCAGCACCCCCGAGGGCGGCGAGGCCATCTGCCAGAGCGCCCTCGACGCCTTCGGCACCGTCGACATCGTCATCAACAACGCCGGGATCCTGCGGGACTCCAGCTTCGCCAACCTGACGACCGATCAGCTCGAGCCGGTGCTCGACGTCCACCTCCGCGGTGGCTTCTACGTCACGATGCCGGCCTGGCGGGTCATGAAGGAGAAGAACTCCGGCCGGGTGCTCTTCACCACCTCGGCCGCCGGGATGCTCGGCAACTTCGGGCAGGCCAACTACGGCGCCGCCAAGGCCGGGCTGTGGGGCCTCTCCAACGTCCTCGCCCAGGAGGGCAAGAAGTACGACATCCGCTCCAACGTCATCGCCCCGATCGCCAAGACCCGCATGACCGAGGAGTTGTTCGGGCCGATGATGGACTTCTTCGCCCCCGAGCAGGTCACCGCCGCCGCCCTGTACCTCGTGAGCGAGGACGCCCCCAATGGCGAGGTGCTCACGGTCGGCGGGGGCCGGGTGGGCCGGATGTTCCTCGGCGTCACCCAGGGCTGGTTCGCCGGGATGGGCGCCACCCCCTCGGTGGAGGACATCGCCGGGCACACCGACGAGATCATGGCGACCGAGGGGTACCTCATCCCCGACGGCGCCATGGAGGAGATCCAGAACCTCATCATGCCGCTCTTCCAGGGAGGGAACTGATGCCCATCGATCCGGCCAAGGCGCTGGCGGCCGAGCCGCTCACGAGCCAGTACTCGTGGGATCAGGACGACGTCATCCTCTACCACCTCGGGCTCGGGGCCGGCTGGCAGGGGCCCACCGACCAGGCGGAGCTCGCCTGGGTCTACGAGAACGGGCTGAAGGTGCTGCCGTCGTTCGGCGTCCTCGCCCCCTTCTCGGCGCTGTTCGGCCTCAACAACCTCGACGGCGTCGACATCAACATGATGCTCGTGCTCCACGGCGAGCAGGAGCTCGAGGTCCACGCCCCCATCCCGACGCAGGGGGCGGTCACCAACACCGCCCGCATCGTCGAGGTCCAGGACAAGGGCAAGGCCGCGGTGGTCGTCCTCGAGGTCGATTCCGCGCTGGCCGACGGCACGAAGCTCTTCACGAACCGGTCGATGATCTTCGCCCGGGGCGAGGGTGGCTTCGGCGGCGAGCCCGGCACCTCGGTCTCGATCGAGCCGCCGGACCGGGAGCCGGACGCCGAGTTCTCCTCGCCGACCCTGCCCCACCAGGCGCTGATCTACCGGCTGTCGGGTGACAAGAACCCGCTGCACGCCGACCCGCAGTTCGCCCAGATGGCCGGCTTCGACCGGCCGATCCTCCACGGCCTCGCCACCTACGGGGTGGTGCTCAAGGCGGTCGTGGACGGCCTGCTCGGCGGGGACGCCACCAAGGTCACCTCGTACCGGACCCGCTTCGCCGGGGTCGTGTTCCCCGGCGAGACGATCGTCACCCGGGCGTGGCACACCGACGACGGCATCGTCGTCACGGCCACCACGGCCGAGCGGGGTGAGCCGGTGCTGACCAACGCCCTCGTGGGGGTGGCGTCGTGAAGCGCTCGCTGTACGACACCGACCACGAGCTGTTCCGCGACACGGTCCGGGCGTTCGCCGAGAAGGAGCTCGTACCCAACGTCGAGCAGTGGGAGCGCGACGGCATCGTGCCCCGGGACGTCTTCACCCGGGCCGGCGAGGCCGGCCTGCTGGGGATGGCAGTACCCGAGGAGTACGGGGGCGCCGGCATCGACGACTTCCGCTTCAACGCCATCATCACCGAGGAGTTCGCCCGCCTCGGGGTGGGGTCGTCGGGCGGCTCGATCGGCCTCCACAACGACGTCTGCCTGCCCTATTTCCTGCACTCGACGACCGACGAGCAGCAGGCGCGCTGGCTGCCGGGGCTCGTCTCCGGCGAGCTCATGACCGCCATCGCCATGACCGAACCGGGCACCGGCTCGGACCTGGCGTCGATCCAGACGACGGCGATCCGCGACGGCGACCACTACGTGCTCAACGGCGCCAAGACGTTCATCACCAACGGGATCAACTCCGACCTGGTGATCGTGGCCGCCAAGACCGATCCGACCGAGGCCCACGCCGGCATGAGCCTGCTCGTCGTGGAGCGCGGCATGGAGGGCTTCAGCCGGGGCCGCAACCTCGAGAAGCTCGGCATGCACGCCCAGGACACCGCCGAGTTGTTCTTCGACGACGTCCGGGTGCCGGTCGACAACCTGCTCGGCGCCGAGGGCACCGGGTTCTTCCAGCTCATCGACAAGCTCCCCCAGGAGCGGCTGTCGATCAGCGTGGTGGCCGTGGCCGCCGCCGAGGCGGCCTTCGAGTGGACGCTGGAGTACGTCCGCGAGCGGCAGGCGTTCGGTCGCCCGGTGGGGGCCTTCCAGGCCAACCGCTTCTACCTCGCCGAGATGAAGACGGAGTTGGAGATCGCCCGCACCTACGTCGACGCCCAGGTCGAGGCGCTCAACGCCGGCGAGCTCACCGTCGAGGAGGCCGCCATGGGCAAGTGGTGGACGACCGAGCTGCAGGGCCGGGTCGTGGACCGCTGCCTGCAGCTGTTCGGCGGCTGGGGCTACATGATGGAGTACCCGATCGCCCGGGCCTACGCCGACGCCCGTGTCCAGCGGATCTACGGCGGCACCAACGAGATCATGAAGGAGATCATCGGCCGCTCGCTCATGGGGCGGTAGGGACGCGGGAGCTGGGATCGGCCTCCGTTCGAGCGTCCTACCCTCCGCCCGTGGCGCGCACCCACTGGATCCATTACCAGACCCACACCGACGAGGTGGTGGAGGTGGTCACCGATGCCGGCACGACGCCGCTCCTGTGGGCGGGAGGTGGCTGGTGGTCGGGGCTCGTCCCGGGTGACGACCCCTACCGATACCGGGTGGTCGGCGAGTCCGGCCCCATCCCCGAGGCAGGGGCGCCCCGGCCGGTGCCCGACGGCGACGTCGTGGTCGACCGCTGGCGGTCCCCGGACCCGGCCGCCCGCAGTCGGTCGTCCAACCTCTTCGCCCGGGCGGTGGCCGCCCACCACCCACCCGGGGCCCCCACGGACGGAGCCCTCCGGTTCCGGCTGCTGGAGCCGTGGGTGCCACCCGGCCACACGCCGGCGGTCGTCGGCTCCGATCCGGCGCTCGGGGCCTGGGACCCGGCGGGGGCCGTGTCCCTGGTCGCCGCCCCGTTCCCCTGGTGGTCGGCCGGCGTCGACCTGGATGACGCCCCGGGGGACCTCGCCTACAAGTACGTGCTCGTCGATCCCGACGGTGGCGTCATCTGGGAGCCCGGGCCCGATCGCCGGTTGCCGCCCGTCGACGGTGGCGTGGTCGTCGACGACGAGATCCGGGGGCTCGAGCCATGGCGGGGTGCCGGCGTGGCGGTGCCCGTGTTCTCGCTGCGGTCGGCGAGCTCGGTCGGCGTCGGCCAGTTCACCGACCTCGCCCCGTTCGTGGACTGGGCGGCCGACGTGGGCCTCTCGGTCGTGCAGATCCTGCCGGTGAACGACACGGTGAAGACCCACGACTG
Source organism: uncultured Acidimicrobiia bacterium (assembly GCA_964614585.1). Lineage (GTDB taxonomy): Bacteria > Actinomycetota > Acidimicrobiia > Spongiisociales > JAENVV01 > JAHEFX01. Next base: position 6,698 of record CAZTLW010000104.1, read on the forward strand.
GGACGACTCGTATCCCTACGACCCCGTCTCGGTGAAAGCCCTGCACCCGCTCTACCTCGACGTCGCCGAGGTGGTCGCCCGCCACCCCGCCGCCGAGGCGAGTGTGGGCCCGGCCGTGGCGGAGGCCCGCGAGCACCTGGAAGGACTCGACGAGGTCGCCTACCCCGACGTCATGGCGGAGAAGTGGGAGCTGGCGATTCGCGCCTTCGATGCCTGCATCGCCGGGGACGCCGAGGCGGTCTCGGCATTCGTGGCCGACGAGTGGATCTGGCTCGGCCCCTACGCCGCCTGGTGCGTGCTGCGCGATCGCCACGGCACCCCCGACATGGGACGGTGGGGTCCCGATGCCCGGTTCGATCCCGCCCGGGTGGAGGCGCTGGCCGACGCCTCCTCGACCGCCCACCGGGAGATGGCCTTCCACTGCTGGCTGCAGTACCACCTCCACCGACAACTCGACGCCGCCGTTGCCCACGCCCGGTCCCGCGGCGTGGCCATCAAGGGTGACCTGCCGATCGGCGTCTCCCCCACCTCGGTGGAGACCTGGGTGCGACCCGACCTCTTCCGAATGGGGGCCCAGACCGGCGCACCACCGGATGCGTTCGCCGAGCGAGGCCAGAACTGGTTGTTCCCCACCTACGTGTGGGAGGCGATGGAGGCCGACGACTACCGCTGGTGGCGAACCCGCTTCGAGGCGATGGCCCGGTCGGTCGACGTGTACCGCATCGACCACGTGCTCGGGTTCTTCCGGATCTGGGAGGTGCCGGCGGGCGAGATGGACGGGCTCCTCGGCCGGTTCCGCCCGTGCCTGCCGATCGACGGCGACGCCCTCGCGACCGAGCTCGGCATCGACGTCGACCACCTCCGGCGCCCGTTCGTCGACAAGACGGTGCTCGCCGAGCGCTTCGGCGACCTGGCCGACACCGTGGCCCTGGCCTGCTTCGAGGGGCCCGACGACGACCTGCGGTTCGGGCCGAGATGCGCCGACCAGCGGTCGCTGGCGGCCGCCTTCGAGGAGGGTCGCCTCGCCGGGCTCGACCCGATGCTGCTGGGCGCCCGGGCCGCCGAGGTGCGCCGGGCGCTGCTGGACCTGCGGGGCGAGATGCTGCTGCTGCCGGTCGAGGGCGGCGACCATCCCCGGATCCTGTGGGGCGAGACGGAGGCCTACCGGCGACTGCCGCCGGGGGCCCGGGCCCGCTTCGACGAGGTGGCCACCGACTTCTTCTTCCATCGCCACGAGGCGTTGTGGGGCGAGCACGGCCGGCGCACCCTGGCGGCGCTGTTGGACGCCACGGGCTTGTTGGCCTGCGGGGAGGACCTCGGGATGGTGCCCACGGTGGTCCCCGAGGTCATGGCCGACCTCGGCGTCCTCGGCCTCGAGATCGAGCGAATGCCCAAACGGCTGGGGGCGTGGATCGCCGACCCGGCGGAGGCCCCCTACGCCTCGGTGGTGAGCCCGTCGACCCACGACATGGCGCCGATCCGGCAGTGGTGGGAGGACGAACCGGCGATCGAGATCGCCCGCTACTTCCACGAGGCGCTCGGCCACGATGGCCCGGTGCCGAGCACCCTCGGCGAGCAGCTCGCGACCGAGATCGTCGACCGCCAGTTCGCCTCATCGGCGATGCTGGCGGTCGTGCCGATCCAGGACCTGTTGGCGATGGACGAGTCGCTCCGCCGCCCCGACCCCCGTGAGCGCATCAACGAGCCGGCCGACCGCTACCACCGGTGGCGGTTCCGCCTCCACCTCACCACCGAGACCCTGGTCGAGGCAACGGCCTTCAACGATCGCCTCCGGCGGATGGTGTCGG
>CAZTLW010000105.1:0-8319 GCA_964614585.1 uncultured Acidimicrobiia bacterium
CACGAGCACGAGCACGACCACCACCACGACCGAGTTCCCAGAGGGAACTCGAACCGACTCGCCCGGCGAGTCGGCGCCCACCACTTCCACCACCCTCCCGCTCGACACCGAGCGGCTCACGGTGCTGCTGCTGGGCGGTGACGCCGGTCCCGGCCGGCCGGGCCTCCGCACCGACACGATCATGGTGGCGACCGTCGACACGACCACCGGTGACGCCGCCCTCTTCGGCATCCCCCGCAACTTCGGCGGCATCTCGTTCTCGGACGGGACCCCCTTCCCCCTCGGCCCGGATGCGCTGCTCAACGAGGTGTACGGCTGGGGTCGGGCAAACCCCGCGGCGTTCGGCGGCCTCGATCCCGGCGCCTCGGCCGTCACGGACGTCGCCGAGCACATCACCGGGCTCGAGATCGACTACTTCGCCCTCGTCGACCTGACGGGCTTCCCGGACGTGGTCGACGCATTCGGCGGGGTCGAGCTCGACGTGTCCGCGGCCGTGGACGCCCCGCTCTATGACCCACGCACCGGCGGCTTCACGATGATCCGGATCCCCGCCGGCCCCCAACGCCTCGACGGCGGGGAGGCGATGGCCTACGCACGCGCCCGATACGGATCCAGCGACTACGACCGGATGGGCCGCCAGCGCTGCGTCGTCTCCGCCCTCGCCGACCAGGTCGACCCGATTCGCACGTTCGCCCGCCTCCCGTTGATCCTCGATGCCATCCGGGCCAACGTGTCCACCGACATGCCCGTGGACCTGGTGCCCGATCTGCTGCGGCTGGCCGACCGCGTCGCCCTCGACCGGGTCGCGGTCGTCGGGTTCGGGCCCGACTGGGCGTCGGGCCGAACCCAGGCCGGAGTCAACATCCCCGACATCGAGCGGATCCGGGTCGCCGTGTACCAGACGATCGTCGATCCCGAGCTCGCCCGCGACCAGTCGGGCATCCTCACCGCCGACGAAGCGTGTTGAGGGGACGGTACGACGGTACGACGGTGGCCTACCGCAGCAGGCGCCACTGGGTCACCCCGAAGGCGCCCGCCACCAGGGAGACGACCACGAGGGCGATCGTCGCCGTCGCCGTGAGGAGGCCGGTGGTCGCGACCACCACCGCGGCGGTCACCCAGACGAGGTTCGCCACGACGCCGTAGCGGGCGCCCGCCCGAAGGCGGTCGGGGCGACGGCCGGTACGCCAGAGGATCGCGCCGTGCCCGACGAAGAGCACGCCAACGGCGGCCACCACGGACGTTGTCAGGTCGAACCAGGCGCCGAGCGGCCCGGCGGCCAAGGCGAGGACGAGTCCGGAGGCGGCGGAGACGGCGGCGTCGGCCGCCATGACGGTGGACAGGCGATCGGTGGTCGTGGTGGACATGGGTGGGTGCTCCTCGTGCGGATGTGGCCAGCCTGACCCACGCTCGTCATGGTGGCGATGACCTCCCGGGTCATGGCCGGATGCCGAACCGCCGGTAGCGTGGCGGCCGTGACCACGAGCTTCGGCAGCAGCCTGCGGGAGTGGCGCCGGCGCCGTCATCTCAGCCAACTCGACCTCGCCGTCGAGGCCGACGTCTCCCAGCGCCACCTCAGCTTCCTCGAGACCGGCAAGTCGAAGCCGAGTCGCGAGATGGTCGTGCACCTCGCCGTCACCCTCGACGTGCCGCTCCGGGAGCGCAATCGCCTCCTCGTCGCCGCCGGGTTCGCCCCCAGCTACCCCGAACGTCGTCTCGACGAGCCGGCGATGGACCAGGTCCGTCACGTGCTCGAGGCGCTGCTGGCCGCCCACCAACCGTTCCCGGCGTTCGTCGTCGACCGCCGCTGGGACCTGGTGCTGACCAACGAGGTCGGGTCCCTCCTCACCGGCATGGTCGCCGGCGACCCGGCCCTCGGTGGGAACCTCATGCGCCTGTCACTGCACCCCGACGGCATCCGGCCGATGGTCACGAACTGGGAGACGGCGGCGACGGTGCTCCTGCATCGGCTGGAACGGGAGGTGGCCGACCGGCCGAGTGACGAGGTCCTCGCCGGGCTGTTGGCCGAGGTGCGCGGCTACCCGGGAATCGACCGGCTTCCGGACCGGCCGAGCCTGCCCGACGGTTCCGAGTTGCTCGTCCCCGTCGATCTCCGCACGCCGCTCGGCGACCTGTCGTTCTTCACCACGATCACGACGATCGGCGCCCCCTTCGACCTCACGCTCGAGGAACTGCGGTTGGAGACCCTGCTCCCGGCGAACCCGGAGACCGAGGCGGTATTGCGGTCCATCGTCGGTTGACGCGAAGCGTGGGCCCGAGCGCGTCATTCCGACGCGCCTGGGCCCACGGAAACCCGATGTGGCGCGGTCCCGAACCCTGGGTTCGGGACCGCGGTCAGCGTTGCTGGAGGCGGGCGAAGAGGCGCAGGAACTCGAGGTACAGCCAGATGATCGTGACCATCAGGCCGAACGCCGCCATCCACTCCATCGGCTTGGGCAGACCGGCCTCCACCCCGCGATCGATGAAGTCGAAGTCCAGCACCAGGTTCAGCGCCGCGATGACGATGACCGCCAGCGAGATGAGGATGCCGAGTGGGCTCCCGTCCCAGACGAACGAGGCGTTCACGCCGAACAGCGACAGGACGATCGAGAGCCCGTAGAAGATCACGATGCCGAACGTGGCCCCGATGACGATCTTCCGGAACCGGGGCGAGGCCTTGATGATGCCGGTGGCATACAGCACCAGCATCCCGAGAAAGGTCGCCACGGTCGCCATGACCGCCTGGACGATGATCCCGTCGAAGGCGGCGTCGTACACCCGCGAGATGACGCCGACCACGGTCCCCTGCATCAGCGCGTAGACGGGGCCGAGGAACGGCGCCAGCTGGGGGCGGAAGGCCGTGAGGACGGCCACGCCCAACGCCCCGAGCACCACCCAGATGAACCAGCCCGGGAACGCCCCGGTGGGATCCACGAGACCCCAGCCCCAGGTGCCGGCCCCGACCACCAACAGCAGCAGGAAGGCCGTCTTCCCGGTCACGCCACCGACGCTCATCCGCTCGGTGACGGTGGGCCCGGCCTGACCCAGCACCGTCTGCTGGGACGAGGCGAGGGCGGCATCGGCCGCTGCCTGCTCACCGAAGTTCTTCTCGAGGACCGGATTGGCCATGGAGGCTCCTTTCTGCGCGGGGCAGCGTACCGCTGGTGTCACACCTGCGCGGTACGGTCGCACCATGTACGAGGACGGGCCCACCGAGTTGCGGATCGCCGATCTCCGGCTGGGCGAGGCGTGCCCGGTGGCGGTCGGTCGACGTCGCACGAAGGGGCCCACCGCGGCGCTCGACCGGTGGGTGGCGGTGCGCGACGCCGTGGTCGAGTGGGCAGGGCAGCCCGGCACCGCCGACATCGAGCGGATCGAGTCCGACCTGCTCGGCCACCTCGACCCCGTCCAGCGGGAGGTCGCCGCCCGGCTGTTCGCCCGGTGTCGCGACGCCATCGGCGACGCCGACGTCGACGCCGACCCGGTGGCCGCCCGGGTCCTCTCCGACGACGGTCGCTTCGCCCTGCGGGTGCCCTACACGTTCGCCCTCACCCACCCCGAGGGCGACACCGAGTTGCTGCGCCTGAAGCTCACTCGCCCCTCCGACGCCGACGAGGCGGCGGTCCTCACCCTCGGCACCGATCCAGGGGCGATCCCCGGCGACCTGTTGGCCGACCCCGGTCAGGTCGAGCCGGTCGACGTCGACCCGGACGAGGCCGCCCGTCGGGTCGCCGCCCTCTTCGCCCTCGCCGATGCCGCCCCCGCCGGCGATCGGCCGCGGCCGGGCTTCCACTGCTGGCGCTGCGACCGGTCGGCGGTGTGCGGCGCCTACCCCGACCCGTGGGGGCATCGGATCCCCTCGTCGGCCCGCACCATCAAGGTCTCGCGCTCCACCCTCGCCCGCCTCGCCCAGTGCCACCGCCGGGTCGCCTGGAAGGCCCTCCACCAACTGCCCACCCCCGAGGAGGGTCTCTTCGACACTCCGTCGACGGCACTCGTCGTGGGCCAGGCGCTGCACCGGGCCCTCGAGACCGCCCTCCTCGACGACGACCCCGAGGGCGTCGTCGCCACCCACGCCGCCGGGCTCCCCGCGTCGGAGCAGGACGACCTGTGGCTGCTCTGGGAGCGCCACACGGCGCTCTCGACCGGCGAGCCGGCCCCCGTCACCGTGACCCGCACCGAACTGCCCTTCGGGGTGACGCTGCCGGTGCCCGACGCCGACACCGCCGTCGTGGCGATCGGCACGATCGACGCGGCCGGGCGAGAGGCCGATGGCACGGCCGCCGTCGTCGAACACCGCACGGGCGGCCTGGCCGAGATCCCCCACCTCGAGCAGGAGTTGTACGCCGTCGCCACGTGGCTCGCCACCGGCGACGAGCGGGTCGCCATCCACCACCACCACCTCAGGGCCGATCCGGCGGGTGCCTGCACACGGCGGGTGTTCGAGGGCGACGACCTCCGGACGGCCCTCGACGACCTCCTGGCGGCGGCGCAGGTGATCGCCGGCTGGGATCCCTTCGACAGCCTGCAGCCGGCCCACACCATCGGCGACTGGTGCCGCACCTGCCCGTTCGAGGCGACGTGCCGGTCGTGGCGGGACGAGGCGCCGGCGACTACCGGCTGAGCGGCGCCGGGTGGCGGGGTTCGGGCCTCAGATCATCACCACGGCTCGGCCCGTCGAACCGGACCCCATCCGGTCGAAACCGGCCGCCAGGTCGTCGAGGGGGATCCGCTCGGTGGCGAGGAGATCGAGGCGCAGGCGGCCGTCGAGGGCCAGGTCGGCGAGGCGGGGGATGTCGCGGGGGAAGTGGTTGGCGCCCATGAGCACCCCCTGGATGCGGCGGTTGAACCACACCGTGGCGAGCGCCGACAACTCCAGCGTCTCGGCGGGCCCGGCGATGCCCACCAGCGAGGCGGTGCCACCGGGGCGGATGCAGTCCACGGCCTGGGCCATGGTGGCGGGCCGGCCGAGCGCCTCGATGGCATGGTCGGCGCCGCCATCGGTCAGGCGGCGGACGGCCTTGGGGACCGCCTCGACGTCGCCGCGCAAGGTCTCGGTGGCGCCCATCGCCGAGGCCAGCTCCAGGGCGGCGTCGTCGACGTCGACCGCGATGATCGGTCCCGCCCCGGCGATGGCGGCGGCGTTGACGGCCGAGAGGCCGACGCCGCCGCAGCCGATGACGACGACCGACTCCCCGGGTCGCACCCGGGCCGAGTTGAAGACCGTCCCGGCCCCGGTCAGCACCCCACAGCCGAGCAGGGCCCCGTGCTCGACGGGGAGCTCGTCGGGGAGGACGGCGAGGGCGTGCTCGTGGACGAGAACGTGCTCGGCGAACCCGCCGATCCCGAGGCCGGGGGTGGCAGGCCGGCCGCCGACCGTCACTCGGGGTGGGGCCCCGTCGGGCCGCTGGGTGGGCGGGCGCTCACGGTTCTGGCACAACCACGTCTCACCGCGTCGACAGGCGTCGCAGGTACCGCAGTAGACCGACATGCAGGTCACGACCCGGTCGCCCGGCGCGAACCCGGTCACCGACGAGCCGACGGCGTCGACGACGCCGGCGGCCTCGTGGCCGGGCACCATGGGGAACTCGGTCCGTAGCTCCCCGGTCACGTAGTGGAGGTCGGACCGACAGAGGCCGCACGCCTCGATGCGCACCCGCACCTCGTGGGCGGCGGGGTCGTCGACGGTGGCCTCCGTGATGGCCACCTCGCCGGGGCCGGTGAGGACGGCGGCGCGAGACGTGACGGGCACGTCAGGACCCAGCCGGCATGCCCGAGAAGAACTCGCGATGGGCCAGCTTCACGGCCGTGCCGGACACGCTCACCATGAGCATGTTCTGGCCCACGGTCTCGTAGTCGATGTCGATGCCGACGATCGCGTCGGCGTCGATCGCCTCCGCCTGGCGCCGGAGCTCGTCGAGCGTGTCGCTGACGCCGGCGGCGAGCTCGTTCTCGTACGACTTGGATCGGCCACCGAAGACGTTGCGCATGCCCGCCGCCATGTCCTTGAAGGCGTTGACGCCGAGGACGCCCTGGGCGGTGATGACGTCGAGGTACTGCTCGACGACGTAGCCCTCGACGGTGTGCGTGGTGGTGACGAACATCCCATCTCCCGGTTGTCTGGCCACTGATTCAAGCACTACCCCGGCGGCCCACCCCTCCCGCTTTGGGTGCCCGACAAGGCAGATATACGCTGCCGTCATGTCCGCCCCCAAGCGCGTTGCCCGGGCCACCATCGCCCGGCTCCCCCGGTACCTCTCGTTCCTCGAGGGGCTCGACGAGGGAACCACCAGCGTGTCGTCCCAGCAGCTCGCGGTCGGGGCGGCGGTGAAGGACGCCATCGTCCGTCGCGACCTGTCCGACCTCGGCATCTCGGGGACCCGGGGCGTCGGCTACGACGTGGCCACGCTCATCGAGCGCATCCACGCCGAGCTCGGCCTCGCCGAGGAGCGGGCGGTCGTCCTCGTGGGGGCCGGGGTGCTCGGCCATGCCCTCGCCGACTACCCGGGCTTCGCCGACGCCGGGTTCCGGCTGGTGGGCGCGTACGACGCCAGCGCCGACCGGATCGGGATGCGGTTCGCCGAGATCACCGTGTCCGACGTCGCCGACCTCGAACGGGACATCGACGACCACGGGGTGACCATGGCCATCGTGACCGTGCCGGCCGATGCCGCCCAGGAGGTCGTCGACCGCCTCGTCGCCGCCGGTGTCCGGTCGATCCTCAACTTCGCCCCGACCACGGTCTCCCACCCCGACGACGTCGACCTGCGCCACGTGGACCTGAGCGCCGAGCTGCAGGTCCTCGCCTACTTCAGCCGCTGACCCCGTTCCTGTGTCGCCCACCCCTTCACCAGAGGGCTGACCGACACAAGAACGGCTGAGGTGACCCGACGACGCAGGGGGTTGTCACCGGGTGGGCGGCGCGTCCGCGAGACTGCGGCCCATGGATCTCGTCCCCCTCCTCGCCGGGGCATTTGCGCTGGGCTTTGCGGCCCGGGCCATCGGCCTCCCGCCGCTAGTCGGCTACCTGGTGGCGGGCTTCGTGCTCAACACGCTCGGCTTCGAGTCGACGGCATCGGTGGACGCCATCTCGGAGATCGGCATCCTGCTGCTTCTATTCGGCATCGGCCTGAAGCTCGACCTGCGCACCCTGGTCCGCCCGGCCGTCGCCATCACCACCACGGTGGTGGCGGTCGCCACGACCGTCATCGCCGGGAGCCTGCTGTTGGCCGTCGGTGCGTTGGGCGTGCCGCTGGCCCGGGACCTCGGCATCGGTGGGGCCGCCATCCTCGGGTTCGCCGTCTCCTTCTCGAGCACCGTCTTCGCCGTGAAGGCCCTGGAGCGCAACGGCGAGTCGTCCTCGCTGGCGGGGCGGATGGCGATCGGCGTCCTCATCCTCCAGGACCTCTTCGCCGTCGCCTTCCTGGCCTTCGCAGCCGGGGACCTGCCGTCACTGTGGACGATCCCCGTCATCCTCGGGCTGGTCGCCCTCCGACCGGTGTTCGGGTGGGTTCTGAGCCGGGCCGGCCACGGGGAGATCCTCACCCTCCTCGGATTCACCCTGGCGGCCGGGATCGGGATCGGTGTCTTCGATACGGTCGGCGTGAAGCCCGACCTCGGCGCCCTCGTCGCCGGTCTCATCCTGTCGGGCCACCCCCGGGCCGGGGAGATGTCCGACCGGCTGCTCGGCTTCAAGGACCTGTTCCTCGTCGGCTTCTTCCTCTCGATCGGCCTCGGGGGCGCCCTCACGCCGACGGCTTGGCTGCTGGGTCTGGTGGTGCTGGTACTGCTGCCGCTCAAGAGCAGCGCCTTCTTCTGGCTGTTCACCCGGTTCCGGCTGCGGTCGCGTACCTCACTGCACGCCTCGCTCGTCCTCTCGTCGTACTCGGAATTCGGCCTGATCGTGGCGACCGGGGCGGTGGGGGCCGGTCTGCTCGCCGACGACTGGGTGTCGACCATCGCGGTCGCCGTGGCCGCCTCGTTCATCGCCGCCGCCCCCCTCAACCAGGCCCGCCACCGCATCTACCGCTCGTGGGCACCGTCCCTCGCCCGTTTCCAGAGCCCCGACCTCGCCGCCGAGGACGACATCATCGACTGCGGCAACGCCCGGGTGCTCGTGTTCGGGATGGGCCGGGTGGGCGAGGGAGCCTTCGACGAGTTGGTGCTGCGACGGGGCGAGATCGTCGTGGGCGTCGACCGCCAGGACGCCACGGTCGAGCGCCATCGGGCGGTGGGCCGCAACGTGATCCGCGGCGACGCCCTCGACCGGGATTTCTGGGAGCGGGTGCGCTTCCACCCCGAGGTCGAGTTGGTGGTGGC
>CAZTLW010000106.1:0-8209 GCA_964614585.1 uncultured Acidimicrobiia bacterium
CCGCAGCCGCCCCCCTCCCACCGGCCTCCTTCGTCGGCCGGCGGGTCCCATCCCCCCTTCGGGGGGATTTCCTTCGTTGATGGTGTCTTCGTCCCCCGATGTGGGGGATGTCCTTCGGTCCGGTCAGGCCGGCTTGAACACCATGAGCCAGACGAGGACCAGCAACAGGATCGTCTCGACGCGGGCCACCGTGTGCATGGTCCGGACCTTGGCGGCGATCTCGGCGGTGAAGCCGCCGGATGCGAGCTCGGCGCTCAGGCGCCGTTCCGTGCGAGAGAAGTAGGCGATCCCCGTGGCGAAGGAGATGATGAAGAGGGCGAAGGCGATGTTGATCCAGAGGATGCCGAAGTCCAGGTAGTCGCGGCCGACGATGAGCCAGATGGCGGTGCCGAACACGATCAACGTCACCGCCGGGTAGAGCTTCCCGTTGGTGGCCTGCGCCCGAAGCACGGCCCGCACGTACCGCTCCTCGCCCTCCCGTCGGGCACCGGCGGTGTGGCCCTCCTGCCACATGACGCCGCCGATCCACAACGCGCCGGTGACGATGTGCACCCACAACACCCAGTCGAGCAAGTCCATCGTTCCGCTCCTTCGTCTCGACGGCCACCGTCCCGACCGCCTGTCGTCCCGAACGAGGCCGGGCCGACGGCACGCTACCCAACCCGGCGAGGTCGTCGGGCCATGCCGACACGCCGCGTAGCCTCTGACCCATGCGCCGCGCCATCCGAGGCAGGTCGCCGGCCCTTCGTCTGACCCGCCTCGCGCTCGTGTTCGTGACGGTGGTCATGCTGCCGCTCCAGGGCGGCCTCGCGGCGGCGCAGGACGACGGCCCCGCCTCGGAGCTTCCCCAAGACCTCCGGGGCGCCGTGACCGAGGACGGGCGGATCGAGCTCCTCTTCTTCGGCTCCAGCACCTGTCGGTTCTGCGCCCAGATGGAGGGCTTCCTCGACGAACTCGAGACGCGGTACGCCCCACCGCTCGAGGTCCACCGGTACACGGTGAACGTCGATCCCCTCGCCGCCCAGCGATGGGAGGAGGAGCTGCTCAGCCGAGGACAGGTGCCCCAGGGGGTCCCGACCACCATCATCGGGGACCGGATCTGGGTCGGGTACAACACCGAGGTCGGCCTCGAGATCGCCGCGGTGGTCGACGGACTCGTCGTCGCCATGGAGGCGGAGGACGACGTCGACGCCGGGGCCGATCTGGTGCCCGGCAACGGTGGCGCCAGCATCGAGATACCGTTCTTCGGGGAGGTGGCGCTGGCCGACCGCTCCGCGGTGGGGGTGACGGCGCTGATCGCCCTGGTCGATGGCTTCAACCCGTGCTCGCTGTGGGTGATGGCGGTCCTGCTGGCCATGATCCTCAATGCCGGCGCCACCCGGTCCCGCACCTTCGCCATCGGCGGGACCTTCCTCCTCGTGACGGCCTCGCTCTACGGGCTCTTCATCCTCGGCATCTTCACCGTCGTCGACCTGCTGTCGTCGCTCACCGCCATCACCGTGGTGGTCGGCCTCGTGGCGATCGTGGTCGGGGCCGTCAACATCAAGGACTACTTCGCCTACAAGCAGGGGCTGTCGTTCACGATCCCCGACCGCTTCAAGCCCCGCATCTACCGAGGCGGTCGCGCTCTTCGGGACCACCAGCGCCCGTTGCTGCCGATCCTCGGCACCACGGTCGTCCTCGCGGCCGGGGTCGCCGTCGTCGAGTTGCCGTGCACCCTCGGCTTTCCCGTCGTGTGGACGGGGACCCTCCAGTCGCTGGGGATCGAGCGGGGACCGGAGTTCTTCGGGCTGCTCGCCCTCTACCTGCTCATCTACCTCCTCGACGAGTTGCTCCTGTTCGGGGTGGTCGTGGTGACGATGGAGGTCACCCGGGTCGAGGAGCGGCACGGTCGGGCGCTGAAACTCATCGGCGGGTCACTCATGGCGGTCCTCGGGGTCGCCATGATCGCCGCCCCCACGCTCCTCGAGGACCTCGGCGGGCTGCTCCTGGTCACCGCGGCGGCCGTGGTGCTGATGGGCGTCCTCGTCCTCGTCGGGCGGGCCCGGTCCGGACGGCGGGAGACCACGGCCGACGCCGAATCGACGGCGCCATCCACCCCGGGAGGCGACGACACACGGTCGGGGTGAGCACGGACCGCACCTACTCTCGGTCCATGCGACTCGCCATCCTCTCCCGGTCGCCGGGGTCGTACAGCACCCGACGCCTCGTCGCCGCCGCCAGCGAGCGGGGCCACGAGGCGGACGTACTGGACACCCTTCGCTTTGCCATCGACCTCTCCGGCGACGAGCCCGACCTCCAGTACCGTGGCGAGCCCATCGAGGACTACGACGCCGCCCTCCCCCGCATCGGCGCCTCGATCTCCTTCTTCGGGATCGCCGTCGTCCGCCAGTTCGAGCAACTCGACGTGTACACCCCCAACACGTCCCATGGCATCTCGAACTCGCGGGACAAGCTCCGGGCCACCCAGATCCTCTCCCGACACGGCATCGGGATGCCGGCGACGATGTTCGTGCGCGACCGCTCCGACGTGCTGCCGGCCATCGAGCAGGTGGGCGGGGCGCCGGTCGTCATCAAGCTGCTCGAGGGCACGCAGGGGATCGGGGTCATCCTCGCCCCCGACACGAAGGTGGCCGAGGCCGTCATCGAGACCCTCCAGAGCACCCGACAGAACGTGCTCATCCAGCGCTTCGTCGCCGAGAGCAAGGGACGGGACATCCGCGCCCTGGTGATCGGCGACCGCGTCGTGGCGGCCATGCGTCGGCGAGCGCTCGGCGACGAGTTCCGATCCAACGTCCACCGGGGTGGGGTGACCGAGGCGGTCGACCTCGACGACGAGTTCGCCGAGACCGCGGTCCGGGCCGCCCAGATCATGGGTTTGCGCGTCGCCGGGGTCGACATGCTCGAAGGGGCGACCGGCCCGCTCGTGATGGAGGTGAACTCCTCCCCGGGCCTCGAGGGCATCGAGCGCGCCACCGACCTCGACGTGGCCGGGGCGATCGTCGACTACGTCGCCAACCAGGTGGCGTTCCCCGAGCTCGACGTGCGGCAGCGCCTCACCGTCAGCGCCGGCTACGGCGTCGCCGAGCTACTCGTCCGGGAAGGCTCGGGTCTCATCGGGAGGACGATCGCCGAGTCGGGCCTCCGAGAGCGCGACCTGTCCGTCCTGACGCTCACCCGGGGGACCAAGGTGATCCCCAATCCGCGGGGGGACCGGGAGCTCGAGGCCGACGACCGCCTGCTGTGCTTCGGGCGACTCGAGTCGATGCGCGACCTGGTCCCCGCCCGTCGCCGGCGGCGGGCCCGGCCGAAGGTCCAGCCCCTCCCCGACGAGCCACTCCCCGAGCCGGCACCGTGAGACCGGTCGCCGTCGGGGTCCAGCTCCCCGAGGTGGAACGCCCCGTCGACTGGCCGGAACTGCGCGACATCGCCACCACGGCCGAGGCAGTCGGCCTCGACTCGATCTGGGTGGGCGACCACCTGCTGTACCGAGACGACCACGGCACCCGGGGTCCGTGGGAGGCCTGGACGCTGCTTGCGGCCCTGGGCGAGGCGACCGAGCGCGTGACGATCGGTCCCCTCGTCGCCGCCACCGCCTTCCACAACCCGGGCATGCTGGCCAAACAGGCGGCCACCGTCGACGAGATCTCCGGTGGCCGGTTGGTGCTCGGCCTCGGCGCCGGCTGGAACCGGGTCGAGTTCGACGCCTTCGGCTTCCCCTACGACCACCGTGCCTCGCGCTTCGCCGAGGCCTTCACGATCATCCGGACCCTCGTCCGGGAGGGGGCGATCGACTTCGAGGGACGCTTCCACGTTGCGAGGGACCTCGAGCTCGTGCCCGCCGCCCGCCCCGACCTGCCCCTCATGATCGGCTCCGTCGGACCCCGGGTGCTTCGGGCAACCCTCCCCCACGTCGACCTCTGGAACGGCTGGCACGACTGGTTCGGCAACGATCCCGCCCAGTTGGCCGAGATGGTGGCCGGGGTCGCCGATGCCTGCCGATCGGTCGGGCGGGACCCGGCCGAGGTCGGGATGACGGCAGCGGTGGCCGTTGCGGCCCCGGGTGGCTCCGGGCGACGGGCCGGTGGCCGCGGGCGACCGGCCACCTCGGCGCTCGTCGGGTCGCCCGACGAGGTGGCCGAGGGCCTCGCCGCCTTCGGCTCGATCGCCGGCGTGGACCACCTGCAGGTCGTGCTCGACCCGATCGACGCCCCGGCAATCGAGTGGCTCGGGGACGTCGTCGGCCGCTTGGGGGCGCCCCGGTGAACCCGGGCGTCATCGCCGTCGGCTGGGCGACGGGGTGGCTGGCGCTGCTGATCGTCGCGGCCGATTGGCCACCCCCCAACGGGTTCCTCTGGCTCGTGCCGATGCTCGCGACCGGAGCGGTCATCGTCTGGTGGCGCGCCGGCGTCTATGCCTCGGCGGATGGCCCGGGACGGCACTGGGGGACGGCGGCCCGGGATGGTGCGGTCGCCGGTCTGGGCGTCGGCCTGGTGATCCTGGCGCTCCCCGGAGTGGCGGGCCGGGCGGCCGAACTGGAGACGGTGGACTGGGTGGTCTTCTTCTCGGTACTCGCGATGGTCGGCATCCTGAACGGGCTCGGCGTCCGGGCCCTCGTCGCCCTGACGCCCCGCCGCCGGAACTGACAGGCCCGCCGCCGGAACACACCCCCTGCGCAAATCGCGCAGAATGGGGGGTAGCCGCAACGGAGGAGCCCGGATGGACCTGATCACCGCAGCCACGATGGAGTCGCTGCTGGAGCCCGGCACCGGGCCCCGGGCCACGCTCTACCAACCCACCCACCGGGCAGGTGCCGACAAGGACCAGGACCCGATCCGCTTCCGCCGCCTGCTCGGCGAGGCCCGCTCGGAACTCGTCGCCGCCGGACTCCGCCCGCCCGAGGCCGACGACTTCCTGACCGACGCCCGCCACCTCGAGCGGTCGTCGGTGTTCTGGGAACACCAGGACGATGGACTCGCCGTCTTCATCGACGGCGACGGGACCCAGACGTTCCGGCTGCCCAGCCCGGTCGACGAGTTGACCACGGTGTCGGACGCCTTCCACGTGAAGCCGCTCTGGCCGATCCTCGCCGGCTCCCGGGCGTTCCACATCCTCGCCCTGAGCCGCCAACACGTCCGGCTGCTGTGGGCCGACCGGTACTCGGTCGAGCCCGTCGACCTGCCCGACAGCATCCCTGCCGACGTGGAGGAGGCGATGCGGTTCGCCGACCCCGAACCGCAATTGCAGCATCGGTCCGTTTCCAGGGTTGGGCGCGGCCGGGTCGTGGCCTCGTTCCACGGCCACGGCGGTGGCGCCAATCGGCTCGACCAGACCCGGACCGAGGCCTTCCTGCGGGCCGTCGACAAGGGCATCGTGAGCCTCATCGACCCGACCACGCCCGTGATGCTCGCCGGGGTGGACGAGCTGGTGGCCACCTACCGATCGATCTCTCGGGTGCCCCGGCTGATGGAAGTCCACCTCTCCGGGAACCCGGAACTGGAGTCCGACGCCGACCTCCACCGACAAGCCACCGCGATCACCGAGCCCATCGCCGCCCAGCGACTGACCGCCGACCTCGCGGCATTCGGGGCCGCCGGCGATCGAGCCGTGTCCGGCATCGCGACGGTGGTTCCCGCCGCCCTGGCCGGTCGCGTGGCGACACTCTTCCTGCCATCGCGGACCCAGGCCTGGGGAGCCGTGACCGACGGCGGTGAGGCCGAGGTCCACCCCGAGCGACGTGCCGGGGACCGCGACCTGTTGGACATCGCCGGCTCGGCGGTGTGGTCGCGGGGCGGTCGCCTCCACGTC
This sequence comes from uncultured Acidimicrobiia bacterium, assembly GCA_964614585.1. GTDB lineage: Bacteria > Actinomycetota > Acidimicrobiia > Spongiisociales > JAENVV01 > JAHEFX01. Next base: position 5,809 of record CAZTLW010000106.1, read on the forward strand.
GTGGAGCCCGAGGAGCTGCCAGGCGACGGCGACGTGGCCGCCATCCTTCGGTGGTGAGCCGCGAGCGGATCGGCCACGACGCCGTACCCTCGGCGCCGTGACCGGACCCACCCCCCTCACCGTGCTCGGCATCTCGGGAAGCCTTCGACGGGGCTCGTACAACACCGCGCTGCTCCGGGCCGCCGGTGAGGAGATGCCCGACGACATGGTCCTCGAACTCGCCGACATCGGCGACGTGCCGATCTACAACCGCGACGACGAACGGGCACACGGCTTCCCGTCATCGGTGTCGCGGTTGCGGGCCCGGGTGGCCGACGCCGACGCCCTGTTGGTGGCCACCCCCGAGTACAACTACTCGGTGACCGGCGCCCTCAAGAACGCCTGGGACTGGTTGTCGCGCCAGCCCGACCCACCCATCGACGGCATGCCACTCGCCATCCTCGGGACGGGGGGCCGCCTCGGCACCGCCCGGGCCCAGCAGCACTTCCGCGACATCGCCCGCCACAACGACCTGCTGGCCGTCCAGAAGCCCGAGGTGCTCGTCGCCGACGCGTGGACCAAGTTCGACGAGGACCTGCGTCTCACCGACGACCGCACCCGCGACCAGGTGAGGCGGCTCGTCCTCGCCCTGCGGGCGCTCACCATTCGGGACCGCGCCACCCGCCATCGTGTCCTCGTGGTCGGCGGTGACGGCCGGGCCACGACGTTGCTGCGGGAGGTCGGCTTCGACGTGTTGGCGCTGCCGGCCGACGAATCGGCAGTGCATGCCCAGGACGATGCCAGCTGCGACCTCGTCGCCGTCCACGTCGACGCCCCCTCCGTGGTGCGATCACGCCTCGGGGACCGATTCGGCACGCTGATCGAGTTCTCGAGCGCCGAGGAACTCGTCGACCGAGCGGAATCGGCCCGGGCGGCGCGGTAGCGTCGGGGGCGTGACCACGCCCATCCATCCCACCGACTTCACCGACCTCACCACCGACCAGCTCCGCCGGACGCAGTCCGAGCGCCTGGCAGCCCTCGTCGAGCGGCTACGCGCGGTCGACTCGCCGTTCTGGTCGGGGAAGCTCGCCGGGGTCGGCGAGGTTCGGTCAGTCGATGACCTCGGAGCGTTGCCGGTCACCGTGAAGGCGGAGTTCCGCGAGGCCTATCCCACCGGCATGCTGGCCGTGCCGCTGACCGACGTCGTGCGCGTCCACGCCTCGTCGGGCACGTCGGGGAAGCCGACGATCGTGGCGTACACCGCCGACGACATCGCGGTGTTCGCCGAGGTGAACGCCCGGGCGCTCGCCCTGGCCGGTGGCACCGCCGACTCCGTCGTGCAGGTGGCCTACGGCTACGGGCTGTTCACCGGGGGGCTCGGCCTCCACTACGGCGTGGAGGCGCTCGGCGCCACCGCGGTCCCGGCCTCCGGTGGCAACCCCGGGTTCCAGGCCCAGCTCATCGCCGACCTCGGTGTCGACGGCCTCGCCTGCACCCCCTCGTTCGCCCTGCTCCTCGCCGAGCGGGCCGAGGCCGACGGCCTGATGGGCGACATCGGGCTCCGATGGGGCATCCACGGTGCCGAACCATGGTCGGAGGGCCTCCGGACCAAGATCGAGGAGGCGTGGGGTGGGGACTACTCGGCCGTCGACATCTATGGCCTCTCGGAGATCATCGGCCCCGGCGTCGCCGCGGAATGGGCGACCCATCCGGGGACGCTGGTGATCGCCGAGGACCACTTCTATCCCGAGGTCGTCGACCCGTTCTCGGGTGAGCCGGTCGCCGAGGGCGAGCTCGGGGAGCTGGTCCTCACGACCCTCACCAAACAGGCGCAGCCGGTGCTGCGGTACCGGACCGGCGACATCACCCGCCTCCTGCCGCCCGAGGGCGGCTTGCCGTTCCGCCGGATCGACCGCCTACAGGGGCGCGTCGACGACATGCTCATCATCCGGGGCATCAACGTCTATCCCCGGGAGATCGAGACGGTGCTGCTCGCCGATCCCGACCTCGGGGGCCAGTACGCCATCGTCGTCGACCGCCGCGGCACCCTCGACGAGGTGGAGGTCCGGGTGGAGACGGCCCGAGAGGCCTCGGACCCGGCCCGCGCCGAGATCGCCGCCCGATTGACGGCCGAGCTCATGGAGACGGTCCGCCTCCGGATCGCCGTCGACGTGCGCAACCCCGGCGGCGTCCCCCGCCAGGAGGTCGGCAAGGCCAAACGGGTCTTCGAACGAACGGGCGACATCGACCCGGTGGGCTGACCGAAGCCTTGGGAAATCCCCCCGCCAGGGGGGAAGTGCGCCGACCTGCGGTCGGTTGGGGGGACCACATCGTGTTCGAGAGCTCGCCGGATCTCCCGTTCTTCGCCGCTCTCTGGTACCGCCCCCCTCCCACCTCCGGGGTGTCGGATCGCGCGACAAGC
>CAZTLW010000107.1:0-8163 GCA_964614585.1 uncultured Acidimicrobiia bacterium
CAAGGCGATCGACGGCGTGGCAGATCGTCGGCGCCGTCTGGGGCGTGGTCCTCGTCTGGCTGCTGGGCCGCAACGTGTGGCGCCACGTCGGCTGGCAGAACGAGACCCGGGAGCTGTTCGGCATGGAGCCGCTCGCCCCCTCCGTCTGGCTCGTCATCGTGCCGGTGGCAGTCCTCACCGCCGCCCTCCTGCTCGTCCTCGCCCGATCGCTTCGGAAACTGTTCGCCCGGATCGTCAGGTGGGTCGATCGGGCCCTGCCCCGCCGACTCTCGGTCGTGGTCGGGGGTGCGCTGTTCGTCGCCCTGCTCTGGGGCCTCTGGTCAGGCGTTCTCGTCAACGGCTTCTTCGCCGCCGCCAACGCGTTCTTCGCCCCCCTCGACGCCCGGATCGAGGCCGGCGTCGAGGCCCCGCAAACCTCGCTCCGATCGGGAGGACCGGGTTCGATCGTCCGCTGGGAGGACCTCGGGCGCACGGGCCGCCAGTTCGTGGCCGGCGGGCCGACCGTCGACGAGCTGAATGACTTCAGCGGAGGTGACGCCCTCGAGCCGATCCGGGTGTATGCCGGTCTCGACGTCGGGCCGACACCCACCGACCGAGCTGTCATCCTCCTGGAAGAACTGGTCCGGACCGACGCGTTCGATCGCCGGGTGCTCGTGATCGGCACGACGACCGGGACCGGCAAGCTGGTTGCCGCCGGAATCGACCCACTCGAGTACCTCCACAACGGGGACACCGCCGTGGTCGGCATCCAGTACTCGTACCTACCGAGCTGGATGTCGCTCCTCGGCGACCACGACGAAGTGGCCGATGCTGCCAAGGCGACCTTCGACGTGATCCACGGGTACTGGTCGACGCTGCCCGAGGACCGGCGCCCCGAGCTGTACGTGTACGGCCTGTCGCTCGGGACCCTCGGGGTCGAGTCGATCCTCACCTCGATCGACATCGTCAACGAGCCCATCGAGGGCGCCCTGCTGGTGGGGCCGACCTTCGTCAACGACCTCCGACACACGATCGTCGACGGCCGCGACGAGGGTTCGTCGCCGGTGGTGCCCATCTACCAGGACGGCCGCACGGTGCGCTTCACGACCGAGGAGAACGCCCTCGGCCTGCCAGGCGGGGACTGGGGCGACACGAGGATCGTGTACGTCGCCCACGGGTCCGACCCCATCGGGTTCTTCTCGATCGACCTGCTGTGGTCGGAGCCCGACTGGCTGCAGCCGGGCCAGCGCGGCGCCGACGTGGCCGAGGACGTCGTGTGGGTGCCGGTCGTGACGATGTGGCAGGTGCTGTCGGACCTCGCGGCCGCCGGGTCGGTGCCGAACGGGTTTGGCCACGAGTACTCGGCTCCCGCCAACGCCGACGGCTGGATCGCCATCACCGAGCCGGAGGGGTGGACCGACGCCGACTCCGACCGACTCGATGAACTCATCGAGGAGCTCGGCCAGGACCAGTAGCCGTAGGCTCACGCCCCATGACCGACCTCCACCCCGACTTCCGGTCGGGCATGGCTGCGATGCCCTCCTTCACGATCCCGGTCTGGGGCGTGCGGTTCATGCGCCCGCTCATGCGGGTCCTGCGACCCCCGGTCGACACCAGTGGGGTGGACGTGATCGACACCCGGACCCCCTCGTCGCTGGGCGACCCCGTCGACGTGCGGGTGTACCTGCCGGCCGGCGCCGACGGCCCACTCCCGGTCCTCGTCTGGATTCATGGCGGCGGACTCGTCGTCGGCGACCACCGGGACGGCTGGGGCTACCGCTTCGCCCGCGAACTCGGCATTGCCGTCGCCAGCTCGGCCTACCGCCTGGCCCCCGAGCACCCCTTCCCCGCCGCCCTCGACGACGTCACCACGACCACCCGCTGGGCCCGGTCGGGCGGCTACGGACGCTTCGACCCCGAGCGGGTGGCGATCGGTGGCGAGAGCGCCGGCGGCGGACTGGCGGCCGCCCTCGCCCAGCGCCTCACCGACGAGGGCGTCGACGTCGCCGCCCAACTCCTCGTGTACCCGATGCTCGACGACCGCACCGCCGTGCGCCCGGACCTGGGCCAGAACGACCACCCCGTCTGGACGAAGGGCAGCAACCACACCGGCTGGTCGTCGTACCTCGGGATGGAACCCGGCGCCGACGCCGTGCCCGAGTACGCCGTCCCCGCCCGCCGGGCCGACCTCTCGGGGCTGCCGCCGGCGTGGATCGGCGTGGGCACCCTCGACCTGTTCCACGACGAGGACGTCGACTACGCCGAGCGGCTCCGAAGCGCCGGCGTCGACTGCGAGCTCGAGGTCGTCGAGGGCGCGCCCCACGGCTTCATGACCCTCGCCCCCGACGTCGACACGTCCCGGGCGTTCGTCGGGTCGGCGATGGCGTTCCTCGCCGACCGGCTCGGCGTCGCCGACTGACTCAGTCGGGTTCGGGGCGGGTGCGCAGCTCGTCCCATACCGTCATGGCCATCTGCCGGGCCTGCATCCGATAGGGGTAGTCGGGGATGCCGGGCGCCGAGGCCACCGCCAACGCCTCCACCTCGTCGTCGGACAGCACCACGTCGACGGCGCCGAGGTTGTCCTCGAGCTGGGCCACCGTGCGGGCACCGAGGATGACCGAGGCCACCGTCGGTCGAGCCAGCAGCCAGGCGAGTGAGACCTGGGCGAGGGACCGGCCGTGGGCCTCGGCCACCGCCTCCACGGCCTCGAGGGTCTGCCATGTGCGGGTCACGTTGCGGCGGTCGTAGGCCTCCACACCCCGGTTGGGGTCCTCGCCGAGTCGGGTGGCGCCGGTCGGACGCTCGTCCGAGCGGTACTTGCCGGTCAGCCAGCCGCCGCCGAGAGGCGACCAGGGCAGCAGGCCGAGACCCTCCTCGATGCACTGGGGCAGGATCTCCAACTCGATCTCCCGGGCGAGGAGGTTGTACTGGGCCTGGAGCGAGACGATCGGTTCGGTGCCGAGCGCCTCCCCGAGTCGGATGGCCCGTTGCAGTTGCCAGCCGGTGTAATTGGACACGCCGACGTGGCGCACCTTGCCCGACCGGACGAAGCCGTCGAGGGTGGTGAGCGTCTCCTCGAGTGGGGCGGCGGTGTCCCACCCATGCACCTGGTAGAGGTCGATGGAGTCGACGCCGAGCCGCCGCAGGCTGTCGTCGAGGGCCCGGGTGAGGTGGCGGCGGCCGGCCCCCCGGTCCATCGGGCCGGGGCCCATCGGGAACCGGCCCTTGGTGGTGAGGACGAGGTGGTCGGTCTCGGCGGTGCGGGCCAGCCAGCGGCCGATGATCTCCTCCGAGGCGCCGGCGCCGTAGACGTCGGCGGTGTCGATGAAGGTGCCGCCGGCCTCGACGAATCGGTCGAGCTGGCGGTGGGCCTCGTCCTCGGGGGTCTCCACCCCGAAGGTCATGGTGCCGAGGGCGAGCTCGCTCACGACGAGGCTGCTCGGTCCGAGGGTGCGCTGTTCCATGGGGTCTCCGGATCGCTGGGGCCCCACCGATACTGCTCGTTCCGTGGGCCGTGAGCGTCGGTATCCGACGCCCACAACCCTGGGTTGGCGAATGGGCGACGCCCACAACCCAGGGTTGGCACCGGTGGGGTGGGGCGTAGGGTCGGCGCCATGCCACCCATCGCCTTCACCAACGCCACCATCTGGACCGCCGCCGGGTCGCCGATCGAGCGGGGCACGCTCGTCGTCGAGGACGGCCGCATCGTCAACGTCGGCGCCGACGTCGGCATCCCGTTCGGCGCCACCGAGATCGACGCCTCGGGGAGGTACCTCCTCCCCGGCCTCGTCGACTGCCACGCCCACGCCGGGCTCTTCGGCGAGGGCTGGACCAACGACTACGACGGCAACGAGATCTCCGAGGCGATCACTCCCTACACCCGGACCCTCGACGCCATCCACCCCGAGGACCTCGGCTTCTTCGACGCCCGCCGGGGCGGGGTGACCACCCTCGGCATCACGCATGGCTCGGCAAACCCGATCGGCGGACAGGTGACGGCGGTGAAGCCCCGGGGCGACACCGTCGAGGAGATGGTGATCCGCTTCCCCGCCGGCGTGAAGATGGCGCTCGGGGAGAACCCCAAGCGGGTCGGCGACATGCAGAAGCGGGCCCCGCTCACCCGGATGGGCACCGCCTACCTCGCCCGCAAGGCGTTCATCGAGGCCCTCGAGTACCGGACGGATTGGGAGCACCACGCCGCCCTCGTCGCCGCCGAGGAGGCCAAGCCCGAGGACGAGCGCAAGCCGCTGCGGCCACCGAAGCGCGACCTCGCCAAGGAGATCCTCGTCCAGGTGCTCAACGGCGAGATCCCCATCCGCAACCACTGCCATCGCGCCGACGACATCCGCACCGCCATCCGCCTGGCCGAGGAGTTCGGCTACACGTTGATCCTCGACCACGCCACCGAGGGGTACCGCATCCCCGACGAGATCGTCTCCCGTGACATCCCCGTGGCGCTCGGGCCGCTGTTCGGGTCGCGCGTCAAGCGGGAGCTGCTCAAGAAGACCACCGCCGCCCCGGGCCTCCTGGTGGCCGCCGGGGCCACCGTGGCGATCATGACCGACTCGCCCGTCAACCCCGTCGACTCGCTGCGGGACCTCGTCATCCACTCGATCCGAGAGGGCCTCGACCCCGACCGGGCGCTCGAGACGGTGACGGTCAACCCGGCCCGCATCCTCGGTGTCGACGACCGGGTCGGCAGCCTCGAGGTGGGCAAGGACGCCGACTTCGCCCTCTACGACGGCGACCCGTGGGACGCCCGCACCCACGTCGTGGAGACCTGGATCGACGGCGCCCGGATCTTCGAGCGGACCGGCCCCTACATCCCCGACTGAGCGGTCGTCTCGGCCAGCCGGGCCAGGTTCAGCAGCTGGCGGCGCATCATCACGAGGTCGCCGGCCGGCATGAGCCACGACATCGCCGACGCCCCGACGGTGTCGGCGTAGGCGATCGGGAACCGGACCAGCAGGCGGGCGCCGCCGTCCCACGGCTCGACGAGGTAGGTGCACACCACCTCGCCGAACCAGTCGGCGGCGAACCGCATCGTGACCGACCGGCCCGGCTCGACCTCGACGACCCGGAAGATCGTGTTGATGCGCTCGCCGACCACCGGCGGCCCGAGGGTCGGGTCGAGGTAACGGGGGCTCCGCCGCCCGAGGTTGTCGACCCAGTCGTAGCTGTAGGGGGCGACCCGCAGCTGGCCGACCCAGCGGAACAGGACGTCCGGCGGGGCCGTCGAACGCACCCCGCGGTGGAGCACCTGGTCGGGATCCGGGATCCAGCGGTCGCAGGGCAGCGGCCGGGAGAGGTCGACCGGCAGGACGGCGCCCCAGGTGCCGAAGGGGCCGACCCAGGTGGTCATCTCACTCGGCGGGGACCCACGGGGGACGCGGCGCGTCGATGCGGGGCAGGTCGGAGGGGACGGGGGCGAACCGGTCGGTGTCGTCGGATTGCCACGCCCGCCACGCGTCGGTGATCTCGTCCTTGGAGCGGGCGACGAAGTTCCACCACATCTGGATCGTCTCCCCGAGCGGCTCCCCGCCGATGACGAGCGCTCGAGCCCGGCCGTCGGCCACCTCGATCGGGAGGTCGTCCTGCCCGGTCGGCACGAGGGCGATGGAGCCGGGATCGACGACCACGTCGTGGACCTTGAGCGGCCGATCGAGCGGCACCACCCCGTACTCGAAGTCCCGGTCGGTCGGCAGCACGGTCGCCGCCTCGAAGGCGAGGTCGAGGCCGACGAGTGGCGTGTGCGCCTCGGCCGGGGAGACGGCGTCGCCCAGACCGCCGATGAGGACGGACGCCTCACCGTTGGGCACGTCGGCGACGGGCAGCTCGTCGAGGTGCTGGAAGCCCGAACCCCCCTGGCGGGTGGCCTCGGGCAGGGCGATCCAGAGTTGGGCGCCGGCGACATCGCCGACCATCTCGCCGAGGCGCTCGCCCATGCGGCCGTCCTCGGCGTGGGCGATGCCGTGGCCCGACGTCATGAGGTTGAGCTGGCCGGGTCGGATGAGCTGCTCGGTGCCGAGCGAATCGCCGTGGAGGGCCGCCCCCCGGAACAGCCAGGTGACGGTCTGGAGGCCGATGTGGGGGTGGGGGCCGATCTCGAGGGGCATGGGTCGCTCGACGTCGGTGGGCGTCATGAGGTCGACGAAGCACCAGGCCCCGATCGTGCGCCGCCCCTTGGTGGGGAGCACCCGGGCGATACCCATCGGCCCGATCGACGTGTGGCGACCCTCCCGCACCTCGATGTCGGGGAGGCGCTGGTTGGTGCAGGCCTCGTCCCGAGGCTCGACGGGTCCACTCATGGGCCGAGGGTAGGGCCACCGGTCGCTTCGCGACCAAGTACTGAGTACTGAGTACTTGGTACTGAGTACTGACGCTCAGCCCTCCTCGGGCATGAGGAGCCAGAGGACGAGGTAGATGAGGATCTGGGGGCCGGGCAGGAGGAACGAGAGCACGAAGAGCAGCCGGACCAACGAGCGGTCCCAGCCGAAGCGGTCGGCGACCCCGGCGCACACGCCGGCGATGACGCGTCCCTCCTTGGGGCGTACGAGTCCATTCATGCCACCGAGCCTAGGGACGGCCCGGTCAGCCGGTCCCGTTGGACCAGTGCTCGATGACCTGGGCGGAGGTGAGCGCAGCGTTGAAGACCGCCACCTCGTCGATGCGGGCGGCGAACGGGGTCGGCGCCGACGAGTTGCCGTCGTGGAACTTGGTGCTGCCGTTGACCCGGCCGATCCCCGTGTCGTCGGTGTGGCTGTTCCAGTCGCGCCCGTCGGTCTTGGTGGCGGTGCCGACCAGCACGCCGTCGAGGTACACGTCGAGCGTGTCGCCGGGGGCGTCGAGCACCATGCCGAGGTGGTGACGGCCCGGGGTGACCGTGGTCGTGACCTGCAACTCGCTTGGGCTCCAGTCCGAGTTCCACGCCCGGGCGTAGAGGGTGGTGCCGTCGAGGTAGGCGTTGAGGCCGTTGACGGTGCCGCCCTCCTCGTAGATGAGTTGGCGGCCGCCGGGGGCGGCCTCGAACCACAACGACAGCGTCCGTTCATCCCGACCGCCGACGTTGATGTCCGGCGAGTCGGGGATCTCCACCCCGCCGCCCGAGAAGCTGATCGACCCGTCGTCGGCCGGATCGTCGATGAGCCCCGGGGCCGACGCCACCGGGTCGAGGTAGGTGCCGTCGTTGCCGTTGCCCGATGCGTCGGCGGCGGTGGTGAGGACGACGACGCCGTCGATGACCTCCACGTCGTCGACGAGGTACTCATGGCCGCCACGGATCGACACCTCCGTGAACCCGCCGGCGTGGGCGGTGTCGGTCCACGTCACCTGGCCGAGGACGGCGAGCCCGGCGTCGGACACCGTCAGCGTGAGGTCGGCGCCGTCCTTGACGAGCTCCACGAAGTACCAGGCGTCGAGCTGGTCGGGGACCGACACGGCCGAGGAGCTCGCCGCCGAGAAGCCGAAGGTGCGGCGCTCGATGCCGATCGTGTCGGAGTCGTGGCGGAACACGAACCCGTAGCCGTTGCCGAGGGCCGTCTCGACCGAGACCCGGTCGAGTTGGCCGCCCGTGAACGGGGTGGGACGGTACACCCAGGTCCGGAACGTGAAGTCGTCGACCGAGAAGCCGATGGACTTCGAGCCGCCCGCCGGGTCGTTGTTGGTCTGCTTGGCGGCGGCGCCGCCACCCGAGCCGGGGCTGGGCGTCGGCGGGGTGGCGGCGACCACGTCGCCACCGAAGAACCCGGGGGACCAGCCCGTGAAGGTGGAGAAGTCGTCGACGAAGACGTTGCCCCCCGGGGCGGGGTCCTCACCGAGCCGCCAGTAGGCGGCCGGGCCGTCGGCGAGGATCATCTGGTCGTAGGGGCCGCGGCCGAAATCGGGGGCGGCCGACACGGCCCCGGCCTCCGAGGTCTGGGCCGAGAAGAAGGCGACGGTGGTGGCGGCGACCACCGACAGGGCGACGGCGAGGATCGTGAACACGGCGGCCGAGCGGGTGAGCCCACCCTCGTCGTCCCCGTGGTCGTCCTCGTCGGGGTCGGGCAGGGCATGGCGCATGATCCACCACGCCCCGGCGATGGACGCCAGGCTGAGCAGGGTCCACCACCACTGGCCCAGCCGCCACCAGTGGATGGGGAGGGCCACCCAGGGAACGACGAGGCGGCCGATGCCCTCGACGTCGGC
>CAZTLW010000108.1:0-8026 GCA_964614585.1 uncultured Acidimicrobiia bacterium
ATCAGGTTGTTTTATGAACCCAGTGCCAGCGCTCAATAATAAAAATCACCTAAAAAAATTAGAATTTAATTTTTTATATTTTGAACTTGCAACCTATGGGCACCACTCAACTTACATCAAATATCTCGTTAAATATTGGAACCGGAATAATTTTTCGGGAAGGTTTTATATCCTTGTTTCGCCAGAATTTCCTTTAGCCCATCCTGACATTAAAGCATTAGTTAGCAAAAACCCAAAAAGCGGGGTTTCCCTGCTAACGGTAGATCAAGAGAAATATTTGGAACTGGTACATTCTCCAAAATCATTTAGGGAGAGGTTGAAAAGAGCCTGGGGTGAATGGCAGGTTCTCAATTACTATGCTAAAAAGCTAGAAGTTGACAATGGTCTGGTGGCCTCCTTTGATTTTTTTCTATTGCCCTTCCTATTTGGAGCTAAACCGCCTTGCCCGATCTCCGGCATCTATCTTAAACCCACATTCCACTACTCAGATTTTTCGGCTACCAGGCATCAATATGGCCTCAGGAATTTCTTGCCGACCTTAAAAGAAAAGCTGATTTTAAACTCTATACTCCGTAAGCCGTATCTAAAGCAGGTACTGTGCCTTGATGAATTTGCAGTTGAAACCGTTAAAAAAACCAAGCCTGAAGCAAAAATATCTCATTTACCGGATCCGATAGAAAATTACGCCGAGCAAAATCAGGAAAATGCACCCCTGAATACTCTAAATAATAAGTCGGACAGAAAAAGGTTTTTGCTTTTTGGTAACTTATCCAGCCGTAAAGGGGTAGAAAAACTTTTTGAGGCCATTGCTAGTTTGCCAACCCAGTACTGTAGGAAAATGAGCCTATTGATTGTAGGGCATTGCGGTTCTGACTACAGGCAAAAAATAGAGAGGGAAATTAACGACCTGCAAAAGTCCAAACCAGTGGAGATCAAAGGGTCTTTTGGCTTTATCCCAGACCAGATTGTCGAGGATCTATTCCAAACGGCAGACATCATCTTAGCCCCCTATCAAAACCATGTGGGCATGAGCGGAATTTTGCTTCAGGCGGCAGCAGCCAGAAAACCTGTGTTGAGTTCAAATTTTGGTCTAATGGGTGAACTGGTGCGCCAGTACGAACTGGGTATAGCAGTAGATTCTACAAATACCGAGGCTTTAGCCGAGGGCATCATACAAGCCCTGAACTCTCCCGTAGAGGAACTGTGCGATTTCAAAAAAATGGAAACCCTGATAAAACGGAACGATGCCAGCAATTTTTCCAGGATAATTTTTGAAACCGTTAAATCCTAAAATGGAAAAACCTAAAATAGCTATATTTGATTTATCTATTACATCCCAGAGTCCTGCGGGTAGCTGTGTACTTCAGATTATCAAGCTCCTGGCCGATAAGTATCAATTTATTGTATTTGCTGACAAGTTTGAAAATCCTCATCCGGAAAAGGTTAAGTGGATAAGGGTTCCTCTACCGGCCAAGCCGATCCTATTTCGCTATTTTGCTTACTATATTTTGGCTCCATTTTACTTTAATTATTTCAAAACAAAAGAAGGGATAATCCCTGACTTGATTTTAGCTACGGAGGGAGAATTCACCCACTGCGATATTTGCTACTCCCATTTTTGCCATCAGGGCTACCTAAAACAAGAGGAGCAAGATTTTTCCACAGACCCTGGCAAATTTTCTTTAAGAAAATGGCTCAGACTTGTCAATCGCAGGTTCAACACCTACTTAGAGAATAAAGTTATGTGTAGGGCACCTTTGGTGGTCACTCCTTCAAGAGGGTTGGCTGATGAAATCGAAAGTACTTATAGTGAATTGGTAAGAGGAAAATTAAGGGTTGTACCTAACCCTATTGATCTTGAGAGCTTTATTTCTCCTTCAGATTTCAACACTGAAATGTGTCGTCAGGAACTGGGTCTTTTCTCTGGAGATCTGGTTTTTGTTTTTATCGCATTAGGAGATTTCCAACGGAAGGGACTACCCATTCTCCTGCAGGCCGTTGAGGCCATTCAGGAAAATAGAATAAAGCTCTTAGTTGTCGGGGGTTCTCCATCTGAAATTCACGAATTTACGCTACTTTCGAAAGAATATAATATTTCTGACAGAGTTGTCTTCACTGGCTTCCAGAAAGATGTTAAGCCTTTCCTGTGGATATCTCAGGTATTTATTTTGCCTTCTGCCTACGAAACCTTTTCACTGGTCGCTTTCCAGGCTGCTGCCGCTGGATTACCTGTGATTGCGACTCAACTTTTTGGGGTAGAGGAATTCATAAACCACGGAAGCAACGGTTGGTTAATCGAGCGAGAGGCTGATTCTATCAAAAGGGTCCTTGAGCTGGCCTTTCAATCCAGAAACGACCTGCCGCTCATGGGGGAACAGGCACGAAGAGACGTATCATCCTATGGTGTAAACCGGTTTGCGAGTCAGTGGGAGAACCTATTTGACAAGGTACTTGCCGAGCGTAAATTTTAATGACTTAGGTGATTTTGTGTTATGTTAAGCAACAATTTGCTTTTCCGCCGTAACAACCTTTTATTTATTACTGCCTCAGGGCTAGTTTTATTTTCATTTGCCACTTTATTCTTTTCACGCACCATTGATCAATTGGGGGCTCCTTCCTTAATCAACTTTTTCCATTTCTTTACAATCCCGCTAGCATGTGTAATATCCCTGGCAAAAAATCAAACCCAGGACAGAAAGGCTATAGCTTCAATACAAAGCCTGATTTTTACTATTGTCACTTTTTTTAGTATAAATGTGCTGAGTGCCTTTATTAATGGGGCCGGTTTGATTAATGCGATCATTAATTTCCTTCTTTTAGGAGAACCCTTTCTTCTGCTACTGGGTGTGGTTTGTTTAACAATCCCAGGAGAAAGAATTACTCAAATTAAGCACTGGATTCTAATGTTTGCTCTTTTCAATTTAGGTTTAGCTTATTTTCAGGCATTCATTCTAAGGATACCGAACCCTGACAATATCTATGGGGCCTTTTTCTCTGTGGCAGGAGCAACTGTTTCCTCAATTGTTTCAGTTGCTTTTGCCTGGTATTATTTATTTGCGGCAAAAAATACCCTTTTAATAATCCGCGTGTTAATTTTATATCTAGTTTTTTTGCAAATCATAGTTTCTGATACAAAGCTAGTCCTGGGATCTTTTGTCTTGGGGTTTGTTTTCTTTTCAATCAGCAAAATCAGGTTTAAAACGCTTATCTATGTTTGTTTTTCCATAGCACTCGTAATATTCTTCTTTTGGGCTCTAGAAAACTTACCTATCTTGAGGGCTTATGCCATTTGGATCAATCCTGAATATTTTACTGATCCAAACAGCGAATTTGCTAGGGCGAAGCTTACCGCTTTTAGATTCATCCCTCAGTATTACGACTCTGTGTTAAATTTGTTATTTGGTTTGGGACCAGGACATACCATTGGTCGCCTTGGAGGTTGGATGATGAACAACTATGATTACCTACTCAACCCTCTCGGTTCAACCCACCCTTATCCCAATATGGCTCCTGAAATCATGTCTGCAGCTTTTCAGGAAAGCCGCAACGTCGCAGGCACAGCCATGTTTGGCCCTTTGTTTAGTTGGGCAGGAATCTGGGGAGACCTTGGAATACTTGGCCTTTTAAGCTATTTATCTATATGGCTAGTTATTTGGACAAGGTTTTGTGCAAATCAGCCTTCTAAATTTTTAGTTACCTTTACTTTTGCCCTAGCTTTCTTCCCCGGTTATCTTGAAGAGCCAGGGTCAATGCTGTTTACGACCTTCGTTATTGGCATTTGGTGGCATGAGGAAAGAAATAAAATTAAAACTACGTAAAGATTCGACTTTTAGAATAAGCGTTTCTCGATGCACTCGGTGCAGTAAGGTAGAAACTCGTTTAGCCTAAGGTCACCCCGGTTGTTACTGTTAAAGTTGTAACTCTTACCGCCCCCCTAATAAGGGGGCAGGGGGAATCTTCGTGAGGTAACTGACTCGAGTAAAACCCGCTATAGAAGATTTCAAGATATTTCTTCAAATTAATATGAAAATTTTACATCTTAGTACCTCTGACCTCGACGGCGGGGCTGCTCGAGCGGCCTTTCGACTGCACCAAGGCTTGCGAGGGCTTAAAGTAGACTCACACATGCTAGTAAGGTCACACTCAAGCGCTGGCGATGGAGTAACAGCAAAGAAAGACCTTTGGACTCGCCTAGGGCCAACCGTAGATGGAATAGTATTGAAACGTTATAAAAACCGAAATCCTGGATTATTCTCACCTCAGTGGTTTCCTGATAATATCCCTAGCGATGTTACCAGGATCAATCCAGATATCCTTCATCTTCACTGGGTTTGTAATGGCTACCTAAAAATTGAAACCTTGCCACTTTTAAAGAAACCGTTGGTGTGGACTCTACACGATATGTGGGTCTTTACGGGGGGGTGTCATTACAACAAGACCTGTAATCGGTATAAAATTAGTTGTGGAAAATGTCCCCAACTTAACAGTCAAAGAGAGAAAGACCTTTCCCACCATGTCCTCTTGAGAAAGCAGAAGGCGTGGAAGGGGCTAAACTTGACTATAGTTGCACCTAGTAGATGGTTTGCCGACTGTGCTCAGGGTAGTTCGCTGCTGCAGAATGTTCCCATCAATATTATTCCTCACGGTTTAGACCTCACTAAATATCAACCAGTCCCCTCTGCCTTTGCGAGAAAGCTGCTTAACTTACCTCTCTATAAGAAACTAGTGCTATTTGGTGCAGCTCCAGGCTCTACAAAGGATCCACGCAAAGGCCTTCAGTTACTATTTGAAGCTTTGCAAGATTTAGGATCTACCCATTGGAAAGACCAAATAGAACTCGCCATATTTGGTTTAAGTAAACCAGATGTTTCTTTAAATCTACCTTTCCCTATTCACTATCTTGGCGCTTTCAAAGATGATTTATCCTTGTCCATCGTTTATTCGTCAGCCGATGTTATGGTAGTGCCTTCTTTGCAGGAGGCATTTGGTCAAACGGCATCTGAATCCCTTGCCTGTGGAACGCCAGTCGTAGCCTTTAATAGTTCAGGTCTTAAAGATATTGTAACTCATCAACAAAATGGTTATTTAGCGCAACCTTTTGAAGCCAGTGATTTAGCCCAGGGAATTGTTTGGACAATTGAAAATGATCAGCGCCATGAAAATTTAAGGATTCATGCTCGGGATGAAGCCATTCAGAAATTTAGCCTGGAACTTCAAGCGAAACGGCATATCTCTTTATATCAAGAAATAATGAAAAGAACTGAATCCTCGTGATCAAAAACAATGTCCTCCTATACTAGACATAGTATGACTGACGAGGTTTAAGCCATTTGGACTTAGTTTCTTTGATTAGATGAATTTCTTTAATTCTTTATTGATTGATATTTCTTAAAAGCATAGGAAAAATTTTTAATGCGAACTCCTTAAATTTATACTTTATATATTCAACGAAATGTTATTTGCAAATTCATGGAATTTTAATCGGTAACTAGCATGGATAATAAGTTTTATTTTGTTGTTTCTAAATTGCCTCCTAAAGTCGAAGATATAATTTTTTCGGACGAGTTTTATAATCCCAATAAAATTCTTAACCAATTAGGAACTAAGGAATGGTCACGTCAAGAATGGGGTTGGACTGTACAAACCTTTTACCACTTGAGTCAAAAGGGGTTTGATGTAGAACTAGTAACTCGACCGGTTTCCGGAGCTATTTGTATAACTCATTACGAGACGACGAAAAATTTAACGAAAAACAATACGACATGGGGTGCAGATTCCTTCATCGTGGGTATTCGTTCTGATACTCCACCAATGCGAGTTCGAGAAATTCAGGTCTCCCAGAGCCCAGCTTTAGTAAATGACAAAAATTCTTTCTTCATTTGCTATTGGCCCCAGGCTGAACTCATACCCCGTAACCTACAGCGAGAAAACAAAATTGAGACGCTTTCATATTTTGGCGGACCTGGTGGTCTATCACCAGTTTTCAAAGACGAGTTATTTAAGAAAAAACTTAGCGTACTAGGAGTTGCGCTTAATATCTGCTACGAGCCAAAAGGATGGAATGACTATAGCCAGACTGACTTAGTTATTGGGGTAAGAAACCATCATCACCCTCTGCTGATAAAAACTAAACCCTCTAGCAAGCTTGTTAATACCTGGCAGGCAGGTTGTGTAGCCCTTTTAGGCAAGGAACCTGCTTTCCAGGCAGTTGGAAAAGTGGGTGAAGATTATTTTGAAGTTGACACTCCAGAGGATGTTCTGCGCATTGTTCAGTACTTAAAAAATAATCCTGAAATATATCAGAATATGCGCGATCTGGGGAGAGAGAAGTACAAAGAATATAGCTTTGAAGCTATCCAGGAGCAGTGGATTAAGTTATTGACTGGGCCTGTGAGTGAAGCATTCGATTTATGGAAAACTCGAAGAGATGGTTATCACAGGTTTCTGCACCGAAGTCGGCGATATGTTCAGTCTGCTCACCAATGGGTGGATCATAAGCTCTTTTACATACCTGTTCGGGCTAAAAGTTTTATCTCTGACCTGACCAATAACTCATAGCCAGTGGAAACAACAGAATAAAATCTTCGTCGGTCCATGCGTCAAACCCGCTAGGCATTGGCTTGGTTTTGTCCGAGATTACAAAGTTGCCGACATTTCCCTGATCGACTGGGGCCATATGGAAATAGCATTGTAGGGTCCATGCGAGAATTAGAAAATTTTTTGTGATTTTTGGGCTCCTCAATAATTCCTTGCCTATCATGAAAGATTTGAATGTCACTGATTTAAGGCTGGTGGGCAGTGTCCACCCTACGGTAGATCAAGGCTTTCGGCCATTTGCGAGGGTTGATTTCAGCTTATTTCAGTGCCATTCATCTAGATGACTTCTGTATAAGCGGCAGCGCTCTCTGGGAGAGGGATTTAATGGGAGGGCTGCAAAAGTGGGATGCACCCAATCCACTACAGGTAAGAGCAAATAAACATATCAATCGATAAAAATTTAAGAATATTTTCCTTCAGCCAAGGTTTAGTAAAGCAATAAGTTGTCAAAAAACCTTATGCTAACGTTTTAAGGTGACAAGATAATTAACGTGGAAAACTGTTTTATGTTTTCATCCCTTATTTCACCTTTAAGAAAAATAAAACTTTTCGGCCTGGAAATATTTAAATTTTCAGACAGTACTTGTATTAAAACTTACGATTACCTGAATTATTCTTATCTCGAATTCAAAAAATTTCCCCGTTGGTTTCTCATGCGAAAGATTGGAAGATTTAATTTAATTAGATATCTTATTTCAAAGAATCTTACTGGGAAATATGTGCCAGACATGCTTTTAGATGAGCATGACTCATCTGCAATAAAGCTGGATATCTCTGCAGAAGAAATAGCAAAAAGACTAGAAAAAGATGGGATTTTCCAAGGGCTTACTTTGAATCCCGAGATAGCTGATAAAATCTTAGACTATGCACTGAATAATCCATGTTTTGCCAACCGGGATCCAGAATCTGGTTTTTTAGTTCAGCATAAAGAATTAGCCAAAAAATGTCTAGGCCATGAAATCCTGAGGGCTAATTTTTATAATTTAGAAACGAATTGTGAGATATTAAACCATCTTAAATCTGACCCTGCTCTACGCAAAATCTCGGCTTTATACCTTAAGACTACTCCCGTCCATGTCAATACCAATATGTGGTGGAGTTTCCCCTGTGATCCTACTTTTCTTGAACAATCTAAGTCAGCCCAGGTGTTCCATTGTGACTTAGATGATTTTCGATTTCTTAAGTTTTTCTTTTACCTCACTGATGTTGATGAGGATAGTGGACCTCATCTTTATGTTAGAGGAAGTCATACTCAGAAACCCCTTTATCGCCAGCTAGTAAGAGGGCGTGCATCTGAAGAGTGGTTGCGCAATTATTATGGAGAACAAAATATAATTACTATTTACGGACCTGCCGGATATGGTTTTGTGGAAGATACCTATGGTCATCATATGGGGCGTCATCCCAAATCAAAAAGAAGATTGATTTT
>CAZTLW010000109.1:0-7934 GCA_964614585.1 uncultured Acidimicrobiia bacterium
GCTGCCCGGTGGAGGCGATCACGGTCTACGACGAGTCGGGGGAGCGAATCGCGCCGTAAGAGGCGGTTGGCGGCGGCGCTAGGAGCCACCGTCCCGCGCGTGTCCGGTCCGCCCCAAGAGCCACCAGGCCAGCGTGGCCCCAACCAGCCCGCCGACCAACGGGATCGCGATGTCGAACGTGTTGTCGAGGCCCCAATCCTGGAGGGAAAAGGCGGGGAGACCCATCAGCGAGGAGCACCGCTCCCAACTGGGAACGCCTTCGACGTCGTCACAGCTACTCGGGAAGATGAGCACGTAGGCGGCGACGAACGAAAGCACGCCGACGACGAACGCCCATCGCACCCGGGAGGTCATCGCAGGACGCTACCCCGACCTCGGTTCGTCCGTGGCGATCACGTTCGGCGTAGCCTCGCCGTGGGAGGTGTCGACATGACGCGACGGACGCTGCTGTGGGCGGTCCTGTTGGTGGTGCTGCTGCTGGTGCTCTCGGGCTGTGCGGCGGGTTCGGAGAACTTCTCGGCCGATGACCCCGCCGGGTTCATCGCCGGGTTCTGGCACGGGTTGATCGCCCCGATCGCCCTCATCATCCGGATCTTCAACCGGGACGTGCTCATCTACGAGATCGACAACATCGGGATCTGGTACGACGTCGGTTACGTGCTGGCGATCACGTCGTACGGCGGTGGTGGCGCCGCCGCCCGGGGCCGCTGACCGGGGCCACGAACCGAACCCCCACAGCAACCCAGGGTTGCTGTGGGGGTTCGGTTCGTGAAGCGTGGGCCGGAGGGGGCGTCAGGCGCCCTCACCAACCCTGGGTTGTGGGCGGGTCATCGGCTCTCGAGGGCCTCGATGAGCTTGGGGACCACCTGGTGGACGTCGCCGACGATGCCGAGGTCGGCCACCGAGAAGATCGGCGCCTCCTCGTCCTTGTTGACGGCGATGATCGTCCCGGCGTCCTTCATCCCGACGAGGTGCTGCATGGCCCCCGAAATGCCGAGGGCGATGTAGATGTCGGGCTTGACCGTCTTGCCGGTCTGGCCCACCTGCTTGGCGTAGGGCACCCAGCCGGCATCGACGATCGCCCGGGTGGCGCCGGTGGCGCCGCCGAGCTGGGACGCAAGGCTCTCGACGAGCTCGAACTTCTCGGCGTCGCCGAGCCCGCGCCCGCCGGCGACCACGATGGCCGCCTCCTCGAGCTTGGGGCCCTCGGCCGCCTCGACGTGACGACCGGTGATCGACGCCGAGCCGGCGTGGCCGACCTCGGGCACCTCGAGGGTGCTGACCGTTGGCGTCGAGGCCTCGCCGGCCTCGGCGGCGAACGCCTTGGGCCGGACCAGCACGATGCCGGCGTCGCCGGTGAAGGTCGAACGGACGAGCTTGGTGCCACCGAAGACCTCGTTGGTGACGGTCACCCCGTCGTCGAACGACAGGTCGGTGGCGTTGGCGAGGACGCTGCGGCCGGTGATCGCCGACAGGCGGCCGGCCACGTCGCGGCCGTCGTAGGTGGCTCCGGCGAGGATCAGGTCGGGCGACAGCTGGGCCGCGAGGTCGGCGACGGCCTTGGCGGCGGCCGCGGTCCCGAGTACGTCGTCGGCGATCGGGATGTGGTGGACCTCGGTGGCCCCGAAGGCGCCGAGCGTCGCCCACACCTCGTCGCCGCCGGTGCCGGCGTAGGCGACGTGGACGTCGCCCCGGTCGCGCACCTTGGTGAGGATCTCGAGACCCACCTGGGCGGGGGCGCCCGTGTTGGTCTCCTCGATGAAGACGAGTAGCGACATGGTCAGAGCACCTTCTTCTCTTCGAGGACGGAGACGACCTGCAGGTGGGCCTCGCCCTCGTCCACGACCTTCTCGCCGGCCTGGCGGGGCGGGGCGTCGTCGACGGCAGCGACGGCCTGGCCGGCGCTGGTCTCGACGCCGAGGTCGGCGGCGGTCAGCGTCTCGACGGGCTTCTGCTTCGCCTGCATGATCCCCTTGAAGGTGGGGTAGCGGGGCTCCACCACCCCGGCCGTCACCGAGACGACCGCCGGGGTGGCGGCGGACACCTCGTCGTAGCCGTAGGTGGTCTGGCGGCGAATGCTCACGGTCGAGCCGTCGGTGTCGATCTTCGTGGCGTAGGTGAGTGACGGGAGGTCCAACAGCGCCGCCACCTGCTGGGGGACGACGCCCGTGTACCCGTCGGTCGACTCGGTGCCGGAGATCACGAGGTCGTACTCACCGCGGCCGATGGCGGCGGCGAGGACCTTGGCGGTGGTGAGGGCGTCGGCCCCCTTCAGGTCGGCGTCATCGACGAGCACGGCGTCGGTGGCGCCCATGGCCAGGGCCTGTCGGATCCCCTGCAGGTTGCCCGACGGGCCCATCGAGATCAGGGTGACCGAGCCCTCGTGGGCATCGGCGATCTGGAGGGCGACCTCGACGCCATAGCGGTCGGTGTCGTCCAGTACCTGCTCCGCGGGTCGCTCGAGCCAGTGGGTGCCCGGGTCGAGCGAGTAGTCGGACGCCGGGTCGGGGATCTGCTTCACGCAGACGGCGACCTTCATCGGTCCTCCTCAGGGTGGGTGAGTGGTGGCCCGAGCGTACTACCGCCACCGAATCTTGAACGAACGCTCACAAGCAGGTTCCCAACCCAGGGTTGTGGGCGTCGCCATATCGCCGACCCCGGGTTGTGGGCGTCGGAACCCGACGCTCACAACCCGCAGATCGCGGGAACACCTCCGGTAGCGTGCCGCTGTGAGCAGTGAGCGACGGTTGGCCGGGACCTGGTGGCATGGGAGATCTACCTCGGTGCCCTGGAACGGGCCGGGGTCCCCGCCACCTGACCCTCAGGTCAGCCGGTCGTGGATGAGTGGTGGGGGGTTGGCCTCGCCACCGAACGACCAGGCCGACGGCAGCAGGTCGAGGCAGGCGGCGAGCCGATCCTCATCCCGCCAGCGCACGGTGGCCAGGGGGTCGCCGGCGTCGACTCGGTCGCCGACCTTGGCGTGAAGGGTGATGCCGACCCCGTGGTCGACGTCGTCCTCCTTCGTGGCCCGACCGGCCCCGAGTCGCACGGCGGAGACCCCGACGCGCCGGGCGTGGCACTCGGTGAC
This sequence comes from uncultured Acidimicrobiia bacterium, assembly GCA_964614585.1. Classification (GTDB taxonomy): domain Bacteria; phylum Actinomycetota; class Acidimicrobiia; order Spongiisociales; family JAENVV01; genus JAHEFX01. The sequence goes on from CAZTLW010000109.1 coordinate 3,089, forward strand.
GACGCCCGACTCGGGCGCCTCGACCACGTGCTTGCCCGGGGCCGACGGCAGGAGCGAGGGATCCTCGAGCACCGCCGGGTCGCCGCCCTGGGCCTCGATGACGCCGGCGAACACCTCCAACGCCTTGCCGGAGGCGATCACGGCCTGCAGCCGGGCCTCGGCTTCGTCGGGGTCGCCGGTGACGCCGCCGAGGAGCAGCATCTCCGCGCCGAGTGCGAGGGTGAGGTCGACGACGTCGGCAGGTCCCTCGCCCCGCAGCACCGAGATCGACTCGGCCATCTCGGTCGCGTTGCCGACCTCGGCCCCGAGCGGCTGGGACATGTCGGTGACGAGGGCGGTCACCGGCGTCCCGTGGGCCCGGCCGACGCCGATCATCGTCTCGGCGAGGGTTCGGGCCGCCGCCGGGTCGGGCAGGAAGGCGCCGTTGCCCACCTTCACGTCGAGCACGAGGCCGTCGAGGTCCTCGGCGAGCTTCTTCGACATGATCGACGACGTGATGAGGGGGACCGCCGGCACCGTGCCGGTGGCATCGCGCAGCGCATAGAGCCGCCGGTCGGCCGGGACCAGGCTCGTCGACTGGCCTGCCATCACCATCCCGTGGTCGGCGAGCACCGACTCGAAACGGGCCCGGTCGAGTTGGACCGTGAAGCCGGGGATCGACTCGAGCTTGTCGAGGGTGCCGCCGGTGTGGCCGAGGCCACGTCCCGACATCATCGGCACCGCCACGCCGCATGCCGCGACCATCGGGGCGAGCGGCAGTGAGATCTTGTCGCCCACCCCGCCCGTGGAGTGCTTGTCGACCTTCGGCCGGGCGATCCCCGACAGGTCCATGACGTCGCCCGAGTGCAGCATCGCGTCGGTCCACGTCGCCAACTCGGCGTCGTCGAGGCCCCGCCAGACGATGGCCATCAGTAACGCCGCCGCCTGGTAGTCGGGCACCCGCTCGGCCGTGTAGGCCTCGATGAGCGAGCGGATCTCGGCGTCGGTGAGGCGACCTCCGTCCCGCTTGCGCTCGATGAGTTCGACGACGTTCATGTGGGCAGCGTACGCCCGGCGCGATCAGGCCGGGCGGTCCAGCACCGCCCGCAGCGCCGACTCGAGGTCGGGGTGGAGGAACTCGTACCCGGCAGCGAGGAGCTTCGGCGGGGTGATGCGCTGGCTCTCGAAGACCAACGTCTCGGCAAGCTCGGATCCGACCACGAGCTTGGGTCCGAAGGCCGGGATCGGCAGGAAGGTGCCCCGCCCGAGGACCTCGGCGAGCGTCCGGATGAACTCGTCGTTGCGGGTCGGCTCGGGGGCGACGACGTTCACGGTCCCCTCGAGCCCCGGCGTGTCGATCGCGAACAGGGTGGCCCCGACCTGGTCGGGCAGGGACACCCACGACCACCACTGCTTGCCGTTGCCGAACCGCCCGGCGAGGCCGAGGCGGGCGAGCGGGACGAGGCGCTGGAGGGTGCCCTCGCCGAAGAAGATGTTCGTGAGCCCGAGGTCCGGCACGGGGGAGAGGACCTGACCGGTGCGGGGGTGGACCACCCGGATCCCGGCTTCGCGAGCGGGGTCGGCGGCCGCCTCCCAGGCCACCACGACGTCGGCGAGGAAGCCGGTGCCCGTCGGCGAGTCATCGGTCAGGACGTCGTCGCCCCGGTCGCCGTAGACGGCGATGGCGGACTGGCTGACGAAGACCGGCGGCGGGCTCTGCAGATCGGCGAGCGTTCGGGCGAGGAGCGCCGTCCCGTCGACCCGGCTGTCGCGGATGACCCGCTTGTACTCGTCCGTCCACCGCCGAGCGCCGATCCCCGCCGCAGCGAGGTGGACGACGGCATCGAGGCCCTCGAACCCGGCGGCGTCGATCGTGCCCTCGGCGGGGTCCCAGCCGATCTCGTCGGGGCCGGGGGAGGAGCGGACCACGCGCACGGCCCGGTCGCCGCGGGCCTCGATGGCCTCGACGAGGGCGCTGCCGATGGTGCCGGTGCTGCCGGTGATGGCGATGTCCATGAGAGGTCCTCCTTCGTCCCCGATCGTACGGAGCCGAGTCGGTCCCCGTGTCAGTCGGCCCGGTCCCGCTTCTTGTGGCGCCCAGCCCTCGAGGAGGAGGCTGAGCGCCACAAGAACGTCCGATCCGCCCCCAAAACGAACGTTCGTTTGGGCTAGCATGGCGCCCATGACGCCCCAGGAACGCTTCGACCACCTCATCGAGACCGATCAGAAGGTGGAGCCCCGGGACCCCATGCCCGAGGCCTACCGCAAGACGATGATCCGCCAGATCGCCCAGCACGCCCATTCCGAGGTCATCGGGATGCAGCCCGAGGGCAACTGGATCACCCGCGCCCCGAGCCTCAAGCGCAAGGCGATCCTCATGGCCAAGGTCCAGGACGAGGCCGGCCACGGCCTCTACCTCTACAGCGCGGCGGAGACCCTCGGGGTCTCCCGCGACGAGCTCGTCGACCTGCTCCACACCGGCCGCCAGAAGTACTCGTCGATCTTCAACTACCCGTCGCTGTCGTGGGCGGACATGGGCGCCATCGGCTGGCTCGTCGACGGCGCCGCCATCACCAACCAGGTCATGCTCACCCGCACCTCCTACGGCCCCTACTCCCGGGCGATGATCCGGATCTGCAAGGAGGAGTCGTTCCACCAGCGGCAGGGCTACGAGATCATGCGGGTGCTGGCCGACGGCACCCCGGCCCAGCGGGCCATGGCCCAGGACGCCCTCGACCGGTGGTGGTGGCCGTCGCTCATGATGTTCGGCCCGCCCGATGCCGAATCCACCCACACGGTGCAGTCGATGGCCTGGGGCATCAAGCTCGAGACCAACGACGAGCTCCGCCAGAAGTTCGTCGACATGACCGTCCCCCAGGCCGACTACCTCGGCCTCACCATCCCCGACCCCGACCTGTCATGGAACGACGAGCGAGGCCACTACGACTTCGGCGCGATCGACTGGTCGGAGTTCTGGGACGTCGTCAAGGGCAACGGCCCTGCCAACAAGGAGCGGATGGCCCACAAGGTCGGCGTGTGGAACGAGCACGCCTGGGTTCGGGAGGCCGCCGCCGCCCACGCCGCCCGCCGCAACCTGGCTGCCTCGGCCTGAGGAGGATCCGATGAGCTACGACGTCCCCCGCACCGACGACGAGGTCGACCCCACCCTCACCGGCACCGCCGGCAGCCCCCTCTGGGAGGTCTTCGTGCGCGCCGACCGGGGCCTCAACCACGTCCACGTCGGCTCGCTCCACGCCCCTGACGCCGAGACCGCGGTCCACCACGCCCGCGACGTCTACACCCGTCGCAAGGAGGGCGTGAGCATCTGGGTGGTCCCGTCGACGGCCATCACCGCCTCCGACCCCCACGACGCCGCCGACTGGTTCGGCTCCGAGCACCCCTACCGCCACCCGACCTTCTACGAGATCCCCGACGAAGTGGGGCACATGTGACCACGGCGACCGTCACGGACGCCGACCGGGCCCGCTGGGTGCTCCGCCACGGGGACGATTGCCTCGTGTTGGCCCAGCAACTCGGCGCCCAGGTCTCCCGGGGGCCCGACCTCGAGGAGGACATCGCCATCGCCAACCTCGGCATCGACTTCCTCGGCCAGGCCCGCGCCCTGCTCACCCATGCCGGTGCCCTCGAGGGCGAGGGCCGTGACGAGGACGACCTCGCCATGGGCCGCGAGGAGCGCGAGTTCACCAACCTCCTGCTTGTCGAGCAGCCCGATGTCGACTTCGCCCACACCGTGGTGCGCCAGTTCCTCTTCGACGCCTACCAGGCGCCGCTGTACGAGGCCCTCTCGGCGAGCGCCGACGAGGTGCTCGGCGGCATCGCCCAGAAGGGCCTGAAGGAGGCTCGCTACCACCTGTCGCACTCGGCGGGCTGGGTGGTGCGCCTCGGTGACGGCACCCCCGAGAGCCACGACCGCACCGCCGCCGCCCTCGAGGTGCTCTGGCGGTTCACCGACGAGCCCTTCGAGGCCGACGACCTCGACCGGGCGATGGTCGACGCCGGCCTCGGCGTCGACCCGTCGATCCTGCGACCGGCCTGGGAGGCCACCGTCGAGCGGGTCCTCAGCGAGGCGACACTGGAGATCCCCACCGATGCCGGCAGCCGCTCCGGGGGGCGGACCGGGTTCCACACCGAGCACCTGGGCCACGTCCTCCCCGACCTCCAGTACCTGTACCGGGCCCACCCCGGGGCGTCGTGGTGAGCGTCGGCACCCGCATCGAGGCGGCCCGAGCGGCGGTGGCGGCGGTCCCCGACCCCGAGATCCCCGTCCTGACCATCGACGACCTCGGCATCCTCCGGGGGGTCGACGAGAAGGACGGCACCATCGTCGTCACCATCACGCCCACCTACTCGGGCTGTCCGGCCATGGACCACATCCGCGAGGAGGTGGGCCGGGCGCTCGCCGGCGCCGGGTTCCCCGACGCCGAGGTGCGCACGATCTACTCGCCGGCCTGGACGACCGACTGGATGAGCGAGGAGGGCAAGCGCAAGCTCGAGGAGTTCGGCATCGCCCCACCCGGGTCGACCGGCAACGTGCTCACCGAGCAGGTGCGCTGCCCCCACTGCGGCTCGATCCAGACCCGCATCGTCTCCCAGTTCGGCTCCACCGCGTGCAAGGCGTTGTACCGATGCTCGGCGTGCCTCGAGCCCTTCGACCACTTCAAGCCGATCTGATGACCACCGACGCCGTCACCTTCCACCCCCTCACCGTCGCCGACGTCCATCCCGAGACCGACGACTCGGTGGCGATCACCTTCGACGTGCCCGACCACCTCGCCGACGAGTTCCGATGGGTGCCTGGCCAGCACGTCATCGTCCGCGCCGAGATCGACGGCGAGGACGTGCGGCG
>CAZTLW010000110.1:0-7635 GCA_964614585.1 uncultured Acidimicrobiia bacterium
GCCGAGTACTCGGGCTGGGTCCCGACGGCGGCGTTCACCTCGCTGCGGGCGTACTGGGTGGGGAAGAAGGCGGCGAGCAGGGCGCCGAGCACGACGACGGCCACGGAGATGGCGATGAGGGCGCCCCCGGAGTCCTCCCGGCCCACGAGCAGGGGGGCGCCGTCCGGATCGGGCATCGAGGGCGGCGGCGGTGGTGGGGCGGTGGCGGCCGCAGCCGGCGCCGCCGCGACGGCAGGTGCGGCCGCGGGAACTGGTGCCAACTCGGCGGGCGCCGCCTCGGCGGGCTCGGGCGTGGGCGCGGGTGCCGCCTCGACGGCTTCGGCAGGGGCCTCGGAGGGCGCCGCGGCGGCGGGTGCGGAGCCGCCCCCGGCCCAGGCGGCGATGATCTCCTCGGCGCTGGCCCCGGTGGCCTTGGCCCGGGCCTCGGCCGATCGCTGGACGAGCGACTCGGGGATGCCCATGTTCTCGGCGGCGGCGGCGATGTCGCTCATGCCTCCACCTCCTGCTCGTCGCCGGCCGCCGCCTCGCCCGATTCGGCGATCACGGCCTCGGTGGCGGTGACCGTCCCCACCGTCCAGGTGCGCCAGAGGGTGGTGGCGACGAGGACCTGCCCGCCCAGGAAGGCGAGCCCGGTCAGCGGGAGGACCTGGTACATCCACCAGACGGCGTCGAGCGTCTGGGCGAAGCCCTCCCCGACGTTCTGCCAGGACCCCGATTCGGCGCCGGCCCGCCAGGTGATCCCGCTCGAGACCCCGGCGATCCAGAGCAGGAGCGTGGAACCGACGGTGCCGAGGACGGTGAGGCGGAGGTGCCACACGGCGCCGTCCCCCACGAGCTCGCGACCGGTGATGCGGGGGAAGGCGTGGAATGCCATGGCGGTGCCGAGGAGCAGCGCTCCGGCGATGGCGAGGAGCTCGGTCCCCATGTCGAAGGTGGTGAGGCCGATGACCGTCTGGACCGACGGGAAGGCGGTGAAGGCCGAGACGAGGAGGGCGATCGACACGAGGGCGGTCCCGGCGGCCACGAGCCGGAGCACCTCCGAATGCCGCAGGCGGTCGAGGGCTCCCTCCCCGGACAGGAGCAGCCCGGCGGGAATGGTCACCGCCGGCAGCACGAGGGCGAACCGCATGCCGATGCCGACCGCCTCGGCCCAGTCGGGCACCGGCCCGAGCAGGTGGGTGGAGAGGCCGTAGAACATGCCCGGCAGGAGGAGGGAGAAGAAGGTGATGATCGCCAGCTGGCGGCTGAACAGGGGGCGACCGGTCACCCGGGGGACCAGGTACATGGCCGAGCCGACGCCCCCGGCGACCACCCACCCCCACAGCACCGTGCCGCGCCCGAAGGCGGTCTGGACGAAGGAGCCCGTGGCCTCGGTCAGGGGGAAGTTGGCGACGAGGGTGGCGACGATGGCGGCGATGAGACCGCCCGTCAGGTACCAGAGGCTCGGATAGATCGTCGCCTCGCGCTTGCCGAGTACCGACCGGATGGCGGCCACCGCGGGGCCGGCGAGGGCCAGGGCGATGAGCAGGTCGCCCCAGAGGGGGGACTCGAACCCGGGCCGGCCGTCACCGAAGCCGAACCCGACGGCGAGGATGGCCACGGCCACGAGCGACCCGGAGATGATGGGCGTGAAGCGCTCGAGCGGGCCACCGGGGGCGGTCCCGGTGAGCCGGGGGAGGAGGAAGTGCCCCGAGCCGAGGTGGAGGAAGGTGGCGGCCCCGAAGACGAGGGTGAGGGTCGTCATCGGCCACAACCGGCCCCAGGACGCCATCCCCCAGTCCTGGAAGATGAACGGGAAGCCGAGCTTGACGAAGGACCCGAACAGGAGCACGCCGGCCAGCACGAGGTAGATGGCCCCGATCCCGAAGGTCCAGATAGCGGCGTTGTCGGTGTCCGCCGCCACGTTGGGGGGTTGCTGATCGCTCATCGCATCCCGTTGTCGTCCGTCCACTCCCGGCCGTGCCCGTCCCCGGCCGCCGGGGAGCATACCCATGGGCACGGGCGGCCTGGCAATCCGAGCGGGACCCCACCCGATTGCCGTCCGGGCGGGGGGCTGTGGTAAACATCCGTCGGACCCCACGCGAGTGGTGGTGGGGCACCGGTACCCTTGCCCCGAAGGGACTGAAGAGACGAGATGGATCGCCTGATCTACAACCTGTCGACGATGCCCGACGACCGGCGCTCCACGATCTCGTGGGCGGCGATGGGTGCGGGCGTGGTCATCATGGCCTTCGGCATCTTCTTCGCCCACGCCGGGTTCGCCCCCGATCCCTCGCCCGAGAACGGCTTCTACCTCGAGTGGGTGCCCCGCGAGTGGTATGTCTTCACCGCCGGCCAGATCATCGCCCTCGTCGGATCGCAGTTCCTCATCGTCGGGGCCGCGTTCCTGTGGATCGCCAACCAGCCGATGACGTGGGCCCGGGCCCTCGGTGCCGCCTGGCTCGCCTTCATGCAACTCGTCATCTGGTGGGCGATCGTCCCCTCCGAATGGCTCAACCTCACCCAGGGCCCGCTCGGCTGGACCTCCCAGGACATCCTCTTCACCATCCCGCCGTGGATCGTCCTCAACAACGAGATCTCGATCTCGCTCGCCGTCGTCAAGGACGTCGTCGCCGGGACCTATCACATCGTCTCGCTCGCCGTCGTCGTCCTCGTCGCCCTCCAGATCCAGAAGTGGGGCAAGGTCGCCCCACCGCCGGACACCGCCACGGCCGCCCCGTCGCCCTACGGGCGCCCGCTTCGCCGAGGTGATCGCTGATGGCCCGCACCGAGGTCTACTTCGAGACGCCGCCCATCCGGGACGACTACACCCTCGCGATGGTCGACGGCGACTTCCTGTTGGGCCAGGTTCGCCCGAAGCAGTTCCTCCACATCGACCAGTCCGAGTGCATCCTGTGCGAGGGTTGCGTCGACATCTGCCCGTGGAAGTGCATCCACTACCTCTCGCTCGACGCGATCGACGACACCGCCGGTGTCGCCCACCCGTCGGAGTCGGAGGGAGCCGGGGGCTTCTTCCTGGTCGACGAGGACGTCTGCACCCGGTGTGCGCTGTGCATCGACCGCTGCCCGACCGGGGTGATCACCCTTGGGAAGTTCGAGGGCTCTGTCGCCGACACCGCCGAGCAGGCCGGCCTGCCGGCCCCCTGGGAGGTCGACACCGGGCAACGGGACCACAAGAACGGCTACGTCTACGGCATCCGAGGCATGTGAGATGACGCTGCGCGAACGCGTGAAGGAAGCCGGCGAGAAGCTCCACGGGAGCCAGCTCGTCGAGTCGGTGCTCCGACCGGGGTCGCCGTTCAAGTCCGGGTACTCCGACAGTCCCCGGAACCGCTCCTACGTGATCATGAACAACGTGCTCTATCACCTCCACCCGGTGAAGGTGAAGCGGCACGGTGTCCGGCTGTCCTACACCCTCTGCCTCGGTGGGCTCAGCTTCTTCCTCTTCATCCTGCTGACCATCACCGGCATCTTCCTGATGTTCTATTACGCCCCCACGGCGGAGAACGCCTACCAGGACATCCAGGCGTTGAGCACGTCGGTGGCCTTCGGCTCACTCGTGCGCAACATGCACCGATGGGGAGCCCACCTCATGGTGCTGGCGGTGTTCCTGCACATGAGCCGGGTCTTCTACCACGGTGCCTACAAGGCCCCCCGGGAGTTCAACTGGGTGGTCGGCGTCGTCCTCCTGCTGCTCACGCTGCTGCTCTCGTTCACCGGCTACCTGCTGCCCTGGGACCAGCTGGCGCTCTGGGCCGTGACGGTCGGCACCAACATGGCCTCGTTCGTGCCGGTGTTCGGGTCCCAGGTCCAGTTCCTCCTGCTGGGCGCGGTGGCGGTGTCGGCGGACACGCTGTTGCGGTGGTACGTCCTCCACGTCCTCTTCCTCCCCTTCGTCATCGTCATCTTCATGGCGGTGCACTTCTGGCGGGTCCGCAAGGACGGCGGAATCTCGGGGCCCCTGTAGGAGCGATGCGATGAGCGAGATCCCAGAGCACCTGCTGCGCCGGTCGGCCGAGGCGAAGGCCAAGGCCCTCGGCATCTCCGTCGAGGAGGCGCTGGCCGCCCTCCAGGGCAAGGCGCCGATGCCCGAGCCGTCGACGCCGTCCGAGCCGGCCGCCGAGGCGTCCGAGCCCGCCGCAGCCCCCGAGCCGACCCCCGAGACCACCGCTTCCCAGCCACCCGCCTCCCAGCCCGCCGCCGAGGCACCGGCTCCCGAACCGGCTGCCGCCCCGGCGGCCACCGCCGTGACCGAGGCCCCGGCCTCGCCCGCCGCCCAGCCCAACGGCGGCGGTGGCCGACTCGCCACCTCGGTCCGACCCCAGGAGGCCCCGGTCGCCGGCCCCGAGGGCGTGCGCACCCAGCGCCTGCTCACCGTCGTCAAGGCCAAGGCCATCCAGCAGGTCAAGGCCGAGCCCACGGACAAGGTCAACACCTGGCCCCACCTCATGATCGCCGAGTTCGCCGCCCTGCTCGCCGTGAGCGGCCTGCTCCTCATCATGTCGGTGGCGCTGCAGGCCCCCCTGCTCGAGGCCGCCAACTTCAACGCCACGCCGAACCCCTCGAAGGCGCCGTGGTACTTCCTGGGCCTCCAGGAGCTCCTCTCCTACTTCGACCCGCAGATCGCCGGAGTGTCGGTGCCCACCATCGTCGGGCTGCTCGGCTTCATGGCGATCCCGTACGTGGACAAGAACCCGTCGAACAAGCCGTCCGATCGGAAGTTCGCCATCATGATGTACACGTTCTTCCTCGCCGGATCGGCGGTGCTGACGATCATCGGGGTGCTCTTCCGGGGCCAGGGCTTCAACTTCACCTACCCGTGGCGTGACGGCGTCTTCTTCGACGACCTGAAGGACTGGGTGCCGATCGGCATCCCGGGGGAGGGCCACTCATGACCGACGCACTCGTGATCGCCATCGGCGTCGTGGCGGTGCTCGCCGCGGCCGCCGTCTTCGCCATCGCCTTCCGGCGCCCGAAGGGCGAGGAGGCCGACTGGCGCGACGAACTGCCCGAGGAGATGCGCAAGGTCGACCGTGGGGCGGTCGACGTGTCCGTTCCGGCCGCGACCGCCACCGCCGTCGAGGGCGGCACCGGCGAGGAGGCGCCGCCGACCGCCGCCGTCGCCGTGATCGAGGAGCCCGAGGAGACGTCGCCGGCCGAGCCGGACCTCGTCGTCGCCGACGTCGTCCGCTACCAGGAGGTCTCCGAGGACCAGCAGGGCGTCAACCGACGCATGTTCCTCAACCGGGCCCTCGGGTCGGTGTTCTTCTTCTGGCTGGCCGGCATGGGTGCCGCCTACCTCTCCTTCATGTGGCCGCGGGTGAGCGGCGGGTTCGGTGCCGACATCGATGCCGGTGACGCCGACGCCCTGCTGGCCTCGGTCCTCAACTCCGACGGCACCGTGACCCCGCTCTTCCTGCCCGAGGCCCGCTCGTGGATCGTCCCGATCTCGGAGGAGTCACTGGCCAACTCCCAGTTCGCCGACAACGGCACGGTCGCCGGGGGGCTCGTGGCCCTCTTCCAGACGTGTGTGCACCTCGGGTGCCGCGTGCCCTGGTGCTCGTCGTCGCAGGGCTTCGAGTGCCCGTGCCATGGCTCGGCCTACAGCTTCGTGGGCGAGTACTCCCGGGGCCCGGCCCCGCGGAACCTCGACCGGTTCGTCGTGAACGTCAACGACCGGGGCCGTTTCGTCATCAGTACCGGCAGCCTCGTCGCCACCGCGCGTGCCCAGGGCCTCTCCGTGTCGTACCCCCAGGGCCCCTCGTGCATCTGATCGCATGAGCTCCGTCGTCCTCATCATCGTCGGCGTCGCCGCCATCGCCTGGCTGGCCGTGCTCGTGGCCGCCTCCGTCCGGGGTGGCGACGAGGAGGTGGCGCCCAACCTCGCCCCGTGGATGTCCAACGACGAGATGGAGACCCGACGCCTCGACCGGGTGCTCGGCGTCTCGGTCGTCCTTGCCGGGTTCCTCGCCGTGGCGATCCCGATCTACTTCCTGGGGGAGACCAACCGCCAGGAGCGGTTCGTGGAGGCCTTCGCCGAGGAGTCGGTCGAGCGAGGCGAGGTGCTCTACGAGGAGGCCTGCTCGAGCTGTCACGGCGTCGGCGCCGTCGGCGGGGCCGCGGCCTTCGTCGATCCCCGGACGAACACCCCGGTCACCTGGGCCGCGCCGGCCCTCAACGACATCCTCTATCGCTACGACGAGGACGAGGCCGCCTTCTGGATCATCTACGGTCGCCAGGGCAGCCCGATGCCGGCCTGGGGCCTCGAGGGCGGTGGTCCCTACAACGAGCAGGAAGTCGACGACATCATCAACTACCTGCGGTCGGTGCAGCTGCCCCAGGCCGAGGTCCTCGCCAGGATCGAACCCTCGCTGACCGCGGCCGAGAACCTGCTCGCCGGAGCGGACGCCCAGATGGAGTCGGCGATCGCCGACCAGGAGCAGGCCATTGCCGACGCCGAGGCGGCCCCCGCCCTGCGCGAGGACGGCGATCGCATCCGTGAGGCCGCCAACAACCTCGTGGAAGGGTTCCCCGCCGACTGGGACGGCGGCCCGGGCGAGGAGCCGCCCCTGCAGCTCGACACCGACGGCGACGGTCTCACCGACGCCGCCGAGGAACAGCTCCCGGCGCTCGTCGACGAGGCCCTCGAGATCGGCCTCGGCGCCTACGAGTCCAACCTCGGACCGATCACCCTCGACCCCCGCAACCCCGTCACCGACGGCCTGACCCCCGACCTCGAGGTGGCGCAGAACGCCGTCGGCAACCTCAACAACGCCGTCATCCTCGTCGACGTCATCGACGAGAACTTCGAGCGGACCATCGACCCGCTCCAGGCCGGCCTCGAGGCACTGCAGCAGACCCAGGAGAACCGGTTTTGGGAGGTCGACGTCGACGAGGTGGCCGAGGCGACCTTCGACGGCGACACCGACCTCGCCCAGCGGGCCGTGAACCTGTACAACGCCTATTGCGCCCGCTGCCACACCTCGGGGTGGTCGCAGGGTCCGATCTTCATGGCACCGATCGGCACCGGGGGGTTCGGGCCCTCGTTGCTGCCGCCCCGGGCCCGCATCCAGTTCCAGACCCAGGAGGATCTCCAGCAGTTCCTCTGGCAGGGGTCGGAGTCGGGCGTCGGCTACGGCGTGAACGGCATCGGCCGCGGCTACATGCCCGGCTTCGGGTCGTCGCTGTCGGCCGAGGACATCGACCTCATCGTCGACTACCTGTGGGGTGACACCCTCGGTGGTCCCGATCTCGCGGAGGCAGGCGGATGATCAGCGAGTTCATGCGCGAGATCTTCTACGCCAGCGTCGCCTTCACCGGCATCGTCCTGTTCGTGGCGTCGGTGGTGATCTTCTTCGGCACCATCTGGCTGTTGCTGTCGACCAACGTCGGCAAGCGGCTCGGGTTCCTGATCGCCGGCGGGGGCATCACGGGGTGGATCGTGATCCACTCGATCCTGTTCATCCTCTACGCCCCCCGGGGGCCCCGGCAGGCCGACATCGAGGGCCTCAACGCCTTCGAGCTGCGGCTCATCCCGATCACGTGGCTGCTGATCTCGGGGATCCTGTTCTTCATGTTCATGTCCAGCCTCAGTCGCTACGAGGCCGAGCAGAACAAGGCGCTGCGCTAGCCGCC
>CAZTLW010000111.1:0-7569 GCA_964614585.1 uncultured Acidimicrobiia bacterium
AGTTCATGGCCCTCATCTCGATCACGGTGATCAACGCCACCGTGACCTGATCGCGGACCGAGCTCTGCTCGGTCCGCTCTGCGGAAAGCCGAGTTCACGAAGCGAACTCGTTCGGACCGAGCTCCGCTCGGTCCGCTACCACCGCAGCAGCATCGAGGCCCAGGTGAAGCCGCTGCCGAAGGCGGCGGCGGCCACCAGCGTCCCCGGCTCCAGCTTGCCCTGGTCGCGGGCAGCCTCCAGGCAGAGTGGGATGGTGGCGGCGGTGGTGTTCGCCGTCTCGTGGATCGTGTTCACGACCTTGTCGTTGGGGATGCCGAGGCGGTGGACCGCGCCCTCGATGATGCGCATGTTCGCCTGGTGGAACACGAACAGGTCGACGTCGTCGGCCTCGATCCCGTGCTCCGTCATGGCCTCCTCGACGGCCTCGGGCATGTGGCGGACGGCGTTGACGAACACGGTGCGGCCGTCCATGTGGGGGTACTGGAGGCCGCGGGCCAGGAGGTCCTCCGTCATGAACCGGTCGTAGGCCATGCCCGGCGCCGGCAGCCAGAGGGCGTCGGCGAACGACCCGTCGGCGTGGAGATGGGTCGACCAGACGTGGGGGTCGTGGCGGGCATCGTCGACCTCGGTGGCCTGCACGATCACCGCGCCGGCCCCATCGCCGAACAGCACCGAGACGTCCCGTCCGGCGTCGGAGAGGTCGAGACCCTTCGAGTGCACCTCGGCGCCGACCACGAGCACCGTCTCGGCGTTGCCGACCCGGATCATGGCGTCGGCCGTCGACATCGCGTAGATGAAGCCCGAGCACTGCTGGCGGACGTCCATCGCCGGGATGCCCGGGACGTCGAGCTTGGCCTGGAGGAAGCAGGCGTTGCCGGGGAACTCGTGGTCGGGTGACAGCGTGGCGAACACGATCATGTCGACGTCGCCGGCAGTCAGGCCGGCGTCGTCGAGGGCGCGGGTGGCGGCCTCGAGGCCCAGGTCGGTGGTCGTCGTACCCGGATCGACCCAGCGCCGCTCCCGGATCCCCGTGCGCTGGGTGATCCATTCGTCGGAGGTGTCCATGAGTTCGGCCAGGTCGTCGTTGGTGACGACCCGGTCGGGGAGGTGGGTGCCGAGTCCGATGACGCGAGAACGACGCACGCTGGCCCTTTCGTCGTGTGCGATCCGAACCGTACCCGCCGAGGCACGCCAGCCCCCGGATTGGTCGTTCTTGTCGGGCTGGACCTGCTGGGAGATGGGTGGGCCCGACGGGAACCGGGGGAGGGCGAACCTGTCGGGCTGGGCCTGCTGGGAGATGGGTGGGCCCGACAAGAACGTGTGCGGGGGCTCAACCCTCGACGAGGGAGCGCACCTCGGCCAGGTCGACGCCGGGGAACGTCTCGGCGGGGAACGCGGCCAGTCGGTGCGACAGCGACAGGGCCATCGGCCAAATGGCCGGGTCCCACCCACCTGCCCGGGCATCGGGGGACTGGCGGCAGCAGGGCCCGGTCGGGCATTGGGACACGGCGTGGTGGTCGGTGCCCCGGCCCCGGAACCACCGGGCGTGCTCGAAGTCGGTGCCGACGGTGATGACGTGGGCGGGGGTGCGGTCGACCTCGACGTGGGCCGACGACCAGAAGGTGCCGGCCGGCGTGTCGGTGTACTGGTGGTAGATGGCGTAGGCCTCGGCGGAGCGGAGCACCGCTCGCGGCGCCCACTCCCGGCACACGCGGTTGCCGTCGACGATCCCGTTGCGGTCGGTCGGCAGGGGGATTCCGTCGTTCTCGTAGGAGCGGCGGATCACGCCCTGGTCGTCGGTCCGCAGGAAGTGGACCGGGATGTCGAGGTGGACCGTGGCCAGGTTGGTGAACCGGTGGGCGGCCGTCTCGTAGGAGACGTAGAACCGCTCCTTCAGGTCCTCCACCGCCAGGTCGCGGCGTTCCCTGGCGGCGGCGAGGCGCCCGACCACGGCCGTCTCGGGCATGAGGATCGCCCCGGCGAAGTAGTTGGCGGCCAGGCGCTGGGCCAGGAACTCGGGGTAGTCGGCGGGGACGTCGTGGTCGAGGGCGATGTGTCCGAGCGACTGGAAGATGACGAACCGGGCCGCTCGGGTGCGGAGCGAGTCGCGCTGGGGGATGTAGAGGGCGCCCTGGCGGCGGTCGAGCACCGCCCGGGTCGTGGTCGGGAAGTCCTGGACCGACTTGATCGTGAACCCGAAGTGGTCGGCGAGGTCGAGCACCTCCCGTTGCGACAGCGAGCCGTCCCCCTCGTGGCCGATCGCGGCCAGCGCCTTGGCCGCCACCGCCTCCACCTCGGGTCGGTGGTTGTCGTGGTCCCGGGCCTCCTGGCGCAGTTTCACGACGGCCTGACGGACCTGGTCGAGGTGGTCGGCCGAGCCGGCCTCCGCCTCGCGCCAGGCGTCGAAGAGCGAGACGAGGTGCTCGAGGGCGTCGTCCGGCGTACCGGCGGTCGGCCGGAACGCGGGCAGGTCGAGGCGTCGATAGAGGGGCTCGTCCTGGATCCTCTCCACCTCGATCTCCAGGGCGGCCCGGCGAGTGGGGGGTTCGGGGTCGAGCAGGTCGGCGGCGGTCACGCCGAGGGCGTCGGCGAGGTCGCCGATGAGCGACAACTTGGGCTCCCGCTTGCCGTTCTCGACCATCGACAGGTAGGGCGCGGGCTTGCCCACCCGTTCGCCCAACTCGGCGAGGGTCAGCTCCGCGGTCCGGCGCAGGTGCCGGAGCCGCTGGCCGAAGACGAGGGGGTCGTAGCCCGCCATGGGTCCTCCGTTTGATGCGACCGTCGCCACATGTTAACAATCGACGATCTTGTGGCCGGATGGGCTTGCCAGATGTGCCACAATGATAAGAACATCCGATCATGTCGCCGACCACTCCCGACGCCGCGGTCGAGATCTCGGGACCTCCCGAGGTCGACACCGAGGCCATCCTGACTCCCGAGGCCCTCGACTTCGTCGTGGGCCTGCACCATCGCTTCGACGCTCGCCGGCGCGAACTGCTGGCCGCTCGGGCCGGCCGCCAGGCCCGGCTCGATGCCGGGGAGTTGCCCGACTTCCTGGCCGAGACGGCCGACGTGCGGGCCGGCGACTGGCAGGTCGAGCCGATCCCCTTCGCCGACCTCGCCGATCGACGAGTCGAGATCACCGGTCCGGTCGACCGCAAGATGATGATCAACGCCCTCAACTCGGGGGCCCGCACCTTCATGGCCGATTTCGAGGACTCGAACACGCCGTCGTGGGAGAACCTGATCAGCGGTCAGCAGAACCTGGCCGATGCCCACCGGGGCACCCTCCGGCTCGAGACGGAGGACAAGACCTACGAGGTGGGCACCGACCCGGCCACGCTCATCGTCCGGCCCCGCGGGTGGCACCTGCCCGAGAAGCACGTCACGGTCGACGGCGAGCCGATCTCGGGTTCGCTCTTCGACTTCGGGCTCTACGCCTACTGGAACCTCGCCCAGCGCCACGAGGCGGGGACGGGCCTCTACCTGTACCTGCCGAAGCTCGAGTCCCATCTCGAGGCCCGGCTCTGGAACGACGTCTTCGACCACGCCGAGTCGACGCTCGGGGTGCCCACCGGGACGATCCGGGCGACGGTGCTCATCGAGACGATCCTCGCCGCCTTCGAGATGGACGAGATCCTCCACGAACTGCGAACCCACTCCGCGGGGCTCAACGCGGGGCGGTGGGACTACATCTTCTCGGTCATCAAGAAGTTCCGCAACGACTCGTCCCGGGTGCTGCCGGACCGCTCCCAGATCACGATGACGGTTCCCTTCATGCGGGCCTACACGGAGTTGCTGGTCCAGACCTGCCACAAGCGGGGCGCCTTCGCCATGGGCGGCATGTCGGCCTTCATCCCCAACCGTCGTGACCCCGTCGTGACCGAGCGGGCCCTCGCCCAGGTCCGCGACGACAAGCGCCGCGAGGCCACCGACGGCTGCGACGGGACCTGGGTGGCCCACCCCGACCTGGTCCCGGTCGCCATGGAGATGTTCGACGAGGTGCTCGGCGACCGTCCCAACCAGATCGACCGCCAACGGCCCGACGTGTCGGTGTCGGCCGCCGATCTCGTCGACACCGACATCCCCGGCGGCACGATCACCGAGGGCGGGATCCGGATGAACGTCGACGTGGGCATCCGCTACCTCACCTCGTGGATCGCCGGCAACGGCGCCGCCGCCATCCACAACCTCATGGAGGACGCCGCCACGGCGGAGATCTCCCGCTCCCAGCTCTGGCAGTGGGTGGCCAACGAGGCCACCACCGATGACGGCCGCCTGATCACGGCCGACCGCATCCGCACCATCGCCGACGACGTCGTCGCCGAGCTCGCCGACGAATGGGGCGCGGCCTTCGCCGACGCCCCCGTCGACGAGGCCCGCGCCGTGTTCGAGGAGGTCGCCCTCGCGGACGACTTCGTCGAGTTCCTGACCCTGCCCGCCTACGACCACATCGACTGAAAGGACCCGAACGGATGCAGATCGACTACGCCGCCCAGGTGGAGGCACTCGAGCTCGACTGGGAGACCAACCCCCGCTGGAAGGGCGTCGAGCGCCCCTACACCGCCGAGGACGTCGTCCGCCTGCGCGGCTCGATGCTCGTCGAGCAGACGGTTGCGAAGCACGGCGCCGAACAGCTGTGGAAGCAGATGGAGACCCAGCCCTACGTGAACGCCCTCGGGGCCCTCTCGGGCAACCAGGCGGTCCAGATGGTGAAGGCGGGCCTGCAGGCCGTCTACCTGTCGGGCTGGCAGGTCGCCGGCGACGCCAACCTCGCCGCCCAGACCTACCCCGACCAGTCCCTCTACCCGGCCAACTCGGCCCCGGCCCTCGTCCGGCGCATCACCAACGCCCTCACCCGGGCGGACCAGATCGACTGGCAGGAGACCGCCGGCAACCCCGACAAGGACTGGTTCGTGCCGATCATGGCCGATGCCGAGGCCGGCTTCGGCGGGGCGCTGAACGTCTTCGAGCTGACCAAGGCCTTCATCGAGGCCGGGGCCGCCGGCATCCACCTCGAGGACCAGCTCAGCTCGGCGAAGAAGTGCGGTCACATGGGCGGCAAGGTGCTCATTCCCACCCAGCAGCACGTCCAGACGCTCATCGCCGCCCGCTTGGCGGCGGACGTCATGGGAGTCCCGCTCGTCATCGCCGCCCGCACGGACGCACTGTCGGCGACGCTCATCACGAGCGACGTCGATCCCCGCGACCACGAGTTCATCACGGGCGAGCGGACGAGCGAGGGCTTCTACTACGTGGAGAACGGCCTCGAGTCGCCGATCGCCCGGGGTCTGGCCTACGCCCCCTACGCCGACCTCATCTGGTGCGAGACCTCGACGCCGGACCTCGAGGAGGCGAAGCAGTTCGCCGAGGCGATCCACACCGAGTTCCCCGACCAGAAGCTCATGTACAACTGCTCCCCGTCGTTCAACTGGAAGGCCTATCTGGACGACGACACGATCGCCCGGTTCCAGAACGACCTCGGCGACATGGGCTACGCGTTCCAGTTCATCACCCTCGCCGGGTTCCACGCCCTCAACCACTCGATGTTCGAGCTGGCGAAGGGCTACAAGGAGCGCCAGATGAGCGCCTACGTGGAGCTGCAGGAGGCGGAGTTCGCCAGCGAGGCGGACGGCTACACGGCCACCCGCCACCAGCGCGAGGTCGGTGCCAACTACTTCGACGACGTCGCCACGGTCATCTCGGCCGGCCAGGCCTCCACCCTGGCGATGGTCGGGTCGACCGAGTCGGAGCAGTTCTAGGCGGCGGCTGCGCCGCCGCAGTACCGAGTACTGAGTACGGAGTACCGAGATGAGGGGCGCGCTCGGTGGCCGGGATCCCTTCCCGGCCACCGAGTAGCGTCACGGCAAGAGGGACCAAGGAGCCAACCATGTCCACCATCGTCCACGTCGTCGGGACGGGCACGATCGGGGAGCCCCTCATCGGGCTGCTCGCCGACCACCTCGAGGACTTCGGGATCGACGAGGTCACCTTCATGAAGCGCACCCCGCTCGTGGAGGAGCGCAGCAAGGTGAAGGACCTCATCGACCGCGGCGCCCAACTGGCCGTCCTGCCGGAGCGTCGGGCGTCGTTCGAGGAGCTCGGGCTCAACCCCAAGTTCACCGATGAGGAGGCGCTTGCCCGGGCCACCGTCGTCATCGACTGCACCCCGGCCGGCAACACCCA
Source organism: uncultured Acidimicrobiia bacterium (assembly GCA_964614585.1). Taxonomy (GTDB): domain Bacteria; phylum Actinomycetota; class Acidimicrobiia; order Spongiisociales; family JAENVV01; genus JAHEFX01. The sequence continues at coordinate 6,187 of CAZTLW010000111.1, forward strand.
CAAGGAGGGCTACGAGGCGATGGACGGCCCCATCGGGTTCCTGGCCCAGGGCTCGGAGTTCGGGTTCGGGAAGATGTATGCCCGCGGCATCAACGACGAGGCCCTCGTCCACGGCGAGGACCGCTTCCTCCAGGTCGTGTCGTGCAACACGCACAACATCTCGGCGATGGTGAAGACGCTGGCCATGGACGCCGACGGGTCGTCGCACCTCGTCGACGGCAAGTTCGTGCTGCTCCGCCGGTCCAACGACATCAGCCAGGACGATGCGTTCGTGCCGTCCCCGACGGTCGGTCGTCACGCCGACGAGCGGTTCGGCACCCACCACGCCCGGGATGCCCACCACCTGTTCGAGACGCTCGGCCTCGACCTGCCGCTGTTCTCGTCGGCGATGAAGCTCCCGACCCAGTACATGCACGCCCTCTGGTTCAACCTCACGCTCGATCGGGAGATGACCCGGGACGAGGCGATCGACCGCCTGCGGGCCAACCGCCGGGTGGCCCTCACCCACAAGACGTCGGCCAACTCGGTGTTCTCGTTCGGCCGTGACCACGGCTACTACGGGCGGATCCTCAACCAGGCGGTGGTGCCGATCGAGTCGCTGACGGTGCGCAACGGCAACGAACTCGTGGGGTTCTGCTTCACGAGCCAGGACGGCAACTCGCTGCTCTCGAGCATCGCCGCCTCGCTCTGGTTCGTCGACCCGACCGACTACAAGGCCCGGATCGAGACCGTCAAGCGCTACTTCTTCGACGAGGTGTGAGGACCCCCGACGACGTCTGGGCCGACCTCGCCGAGGTGCGAGCCGCCCTCGAGTCGGCGGCGCCCGACGAGCGCCCCGAGTTGGAGCGGCGTCGGGCGTCCCTGGCGGCCGAGGCCGAGCGGCTGGCGGCCGACCACCGCGAGAAGGACCTGCACCGTGAACTCGCCGAGGTCGAGGCCGAGTTGGAGGCGCTGGTCGACCGCCACATCGGCAACACCGCCAAGAAGCGGGGCTTCGTCATGGGCTTCGTCTGGGGTGACCACGACTCGGCCAAGCACCTGGCCGAGTTGAACCGCCAGATGGACGAGGCCGGTGGCCGGGCGGATCTCGAGGCCCGAAGGCTGGAGCTGCGGAGGCAGCTGGGCCTGGAGGAGTAGGGAGCGGGAACCCGAACCGCGGAACCGCGGAACGGGGGGACCACATCGTGTTCGAGACCTAGCCGGATCCCCTGCTCTTCGCCGCTCTCTGGCACCGCCCCCCTCCCACCGGCCTCGTACCTCGGCCGGCGGGACCCATCCCCCCTCCGGGGGGATTTCCCTCGTTGGTGGCGCTGGTCGGGGACCCGGCGTCGCTCGGGTCCTGACTCAACAGTCGGGGTCGGTCGTGTCGCAGAGTTCGATCCA
>CAZTLW010000112.1:0-7540 GCA_964614585.1 uncultured Acidimicrobiia bacterium
TCGAATTGGAGTTGGAGTTTGAGTCGGAGCCCGAACCCGAACCGGAGCCCGAACCGGAGCCCGAACCCGAGCTCAAGATGCTCGCCGTGACGGCCGGCGTCACGCCGACCGACTTGGCCGGACAACTCGGCGTGGGCGCCGGCGAGATCGCTGCCGCCCTCATCGGGATGGGCCGGCCGGTCGGCGTCAACGACCCGATCCCCACCGACGCCATCGAGGCCGTCGGCGAGCGATTCGACACCCTCATCGAGGTCGAGGCGGCTCCCGAGCCCGCCCCGGCGACCCCCGAGCCCAAGGAGCGACGCGATCGCTCGGCGGGCTCCCAGCCGCGGCCGCCGGTCGTGACCGTGATGGGCCACGTCGACCACGGCAAGACCACCCTGCTCGACAGGATCCGCTCCACCAAGGTCGTCGAGGACGAGCACGGCGGGATCACCCAGCACATCGGCGCCTACCAGGTACCGGTGGCCGACGACGTCCTGACGTTCCTCGACACCCCCGGCCACGAGGCCTTCACCTCGCTGCGGGCCCGCGGTGCCGACGTCACCGACATCGTCGTGCTGGTCGTCGCGGCCGACGACGGGATCATGCCCCAGACGGCCGAGGCCATCAGCCACGCCCGGGCCGCCGGGGTGCCGATGATCGTCGCCATCAACAAGATGGACCTCCCCGGCGCCGACCCCTATGCGGTCCGCGCCCAGCTCACCGAGCAGGAGGTCGTCACCGAGGAGTTGGGTGGTGAGGTCCCGTCCGTGGAGATCTCGGCCCTCACGGGCGAGAACATCGACCAGCTGCTCGAGATGGTGAACCTCGTCGCCGAGTTGGAGGAGCTGCGCGGCGAGCCGAAGGGCCCGGCCAAGGGCGTCATCGTCGAGTCACGTCTCGACGTCGGGCTCGGGCCGGTGGCCACGGTCATCGTCCAGGAAGGCACCCTGAAGCAGGGCGATGCCCTGCTGTCGGGCGCCATCTCGGGCCGGGTCCGGGCCATGCGCGACCACACCGGCGAGCTCGTCAAGAGCGCCGGACCCGCCACCCCCGTACTCGTCCAGGGCTGGGGCGAGGTGCCCACCGCCGGCGATCCCTTCGAGGTCGTCAAGAACGAGCGCACCGCCCGCAAGGCCGCCGAGGCCGAGGCCGAGCGCCTCAAGGCCGAGGGGCAGGTCATCCCCACCGCCCGGGAGCGGCTCGCCCAGTTGCTCGAGCAACTCCGCACGGCCGACGAGGCGGAGCTCAACCTCATCATCAAGGCCGACGCCCACGGCTCGCTCGAGGCCATCCGCGAGTCGATCGCGAAGATCTCCCGCGAGGGCGGGACGATCACGATCGCCCACGGCGGTGTCGGCGGGATCTCGGAGAACGACATCTCCCTCGCCGACGTGACGGAGGCCATCGTCATCGGCTTCAACGTGCGGCCCGACCCGGGAGCCCGTCGGGCCGCCGAGGAGGCCGGGGTCGAGATCCGCACCTATGCCGTGATCTACGAGTTGCTCGACGACATCGAGGCGATGCTCGTCGGTCGCCTCGCCCCCGAGGAACTCGAGGTCGTCATCGGCTCCGCCGAGGTCCGCGAGGTCTTCAGGACGCCTCGCGCCGGCAACATCGCCGGTTCGTACGTCACCGAGGGCATCGTCCGGCGCGGCGCTCGGGCCCGCCTCCTGCGCGAGGGCGTCGTCATCCACGACGGCCGGGTGGGGTCGCTGCGCCGCTTCAAGGACGACGTTCGCGAGGTGGCCTCGGGGTTCGAGTGCGGCATCGGGCTCGAGAACTACAACGACGTCAAGGTCGGCGACGTCATCGAGTTGTACGAGGTCCAAGAGGTCGCCCGGACCTAGGAGCGGTCATGCCCGATCGGATGCGACGGGTCAACTCGATGTTGGCCGAGGCCATCGCCGAGGAGGTGGAGGAGCTCAAGGATCCGCGCCTCGGCTTCGTCACCGTCACCGGCGTGGAGACGGCGCCGAACCTGCGGAGTGCCATCGTCTGGTACGGCGTGATCGGCACCCCCGAGGAGGTCGAGGGCACCCAGGCGGCGCTGGACGCCGCCGCCCCCCGGATCTCGGCCCTGATCGGGCGTCAGGTCCGGCTCAAGTACACGCCCACGCTCGAGTTCCGCAAGGACGAGTCGACCGAACGCAGCGCCCGGATCACCCAACTGATCCGGGAGGTCGTCGACGACGACCTCCCGGAACCCGACGACGAGACCGACCCGCCCACCGACGCGGGCTGACGATGCGGGGGTTCCTCGCCATCGACAAGCCGACAGGCCCGACCTCCCACGACGTCGTCGACGCGGTGCGTCGGGTCACGGGGGTGCGCAAGGTGGGACATGCCGGGACGCTCGATCCGATGGCGACGGGGCTGTTGGTGGTCGCGGTCGGGCCCGTCACCCGGCTCATCCGCTACGTCCAGGCGGGTCGCAAGGCCTACGTCGCCGACGTGACCTTCGGGATCGCCACCGACTCGCTCGACGCCGACGGCACCGAGGTGGACCGCGTGCCCATGCCCCAACTCACCGCCGACGACCTCCGGGCGGTGCTGGGGGATTTCGTCGGTCGCATCGACCAGGTCCCCCCGATGGTGTCGGCCCTCAAGCGCGGCGGGGTGCGTCTTCACGAGCTCGCCCGCCGGGGCGAGGAGGTGGAACGGGAGCCGCGCCCGGTCGACGTCCACGAACTCGACCTCGTGTCGTTCACACCGGGCGAATTCCCCACCGCCCGGCTCCGGGTCGTGTGCGGGCCGGGCACGTACGTGCGGGTGCTCGCCGACGACCTCGCCCGGGCAGTCGGTGGGCGGGCGCACCTGACCGCCCTGCGCCGGACGGCGATCGGATCCCTCGGGGTGGACCGAGCCGTCCGTCTCGACGACCTCGCGCCCGACACCGTGGCCGACCGCCTCCTCGCGCCCGCCGCGGTGCTCGCCGACCTGCCGACGGTCGTCGTGGACGACGCGATGGCGGCCGGGGTCGCCAACGGGCGGGCCCTGGGGGGCACCGCCGCCGAGGGACCGGTCGCCGTCGTCGACGAGTCCGGCGCCCTGTTGGCCGTGTACCGTGCCGAGGGCACCCGCCTCGTTCCCGACACCGTGCTGCCACGATGACCGCCGGCCCACTCCCATGACCGTCCTGACCGGCGACCCGCATCGCTGGCAACTCCCCGAGGGTGCTCGCGCCCACGTCGCGATCGGTGTGTTCGACGGCGTCCACCGGGGCCACCAGTCGGTGCTCGCCGACGTCTGCGCTGCCTCGGCGACCGACGACCCGGTCGTCGCCCTCACGTTCGACCCCCACCCGCTCGAGATCGTCGCGCCCGAGCATGCACCGAAGCTGCTGGGCACGGTCGAGCAGCGGGTCGAGTGGCTGCGGGCCGAGGGCGTCGACATCGTCGGCGTCCTGCCCTTCGATCGGATCCGCGAGTGGTCGGCGCAGGCGTTCATCGACGTGCTGTTGGTACGGGCCCTCCGGGCCCGGGTGGTCGCCGTCGGTCGCGACTTCCGATTCGGCTACGACCGCCGCGGCGACCTCGCCACGCTCGCTGCCGAGGGGGCCTTCGAGGTCCACGCCGTCGACCTCCTCGGCGAGGGTGCTGGTCCGATCTCCTCGACCGTCATCCGCCGCCACCTGGTCGACGGCGACGTCGTGGCCGCCGCCGAGTTGTTGGGACGCCCCCACACGGTGCGCGGTCCGGTGGTCCGCGGCGACGGTCGGGGCCGGACGATCGGGGTGCCCACCGCCAACCTCGGCGTGCACCCTCGCATCCAGCTGCCCGCCAACGGCGTCTACGCCGCCCGGCTCCACCTGGCCGACGAGCCGTTCCCGGCGGTCGTAAACGTCGGGGTCCGGCCCACGTTCGATGGTGCCCACACCACCGTCGAGGCCCATGTCCTCGACGCCGACCTCGATCTCTACGGGCGCACGGTCGACGTGGCGTTCGTCGACCGCCTGCGCAACGAACGTCGCTTCGACGGCGTCGAGGCCCTGGTGGCCCAGATCCACGCCGATGTCGCCGCGGCCCGGGAGCGGCTCGCATGACCACGCGGGCTCGGTCGGGTTCGCCCTACGAGCCCGCCTACGGGTTCTGCCGGGCGGTGCGGGTGGGCGATCGCCTCGAGGTGGCGGGGACCGCCCCGGTGCCCCCACCGGGCGAGTCGATGGCGACCGGGGCAGCCGCCCAGATGACGCGGTGCGCCGAGATCGCCGTGGCGGCCCTCGCCGAACTGGCCGACGACTGGCAGGTCGTCCGGACCCGGATGTACCTCGTGGACCCGACGGATGCCGATGCCGTCGGGCGCGCCCACGCCGCCGCCTTCGGTGGCGACGAGCCGGTGGCCACCATGGTGGTGGTCGCCGCCCTGCTGGATCCCGGTTGGCGGGTGGAACTCGAGGTCGAGGCCGTGGTCCGGGCGCCCGAATGAGCGGTCTGGCGCGATCTGCCGACCACTGCTAGCGTCCGACACGCTGTCGACACCTCCAGTTGGAAGCTGGCTCCGGCCGGCCTACCGCCCGGGAGGCACGGTTCGACGCTTCAGGGGAAGCCGGAGGGGCCACGCCGGGGGCGGGGCCCCTCCGCTCGTCCGAGGAGCGCGGTAGCCCGAACGAACGGGTACACTGCGACTCGCTCCCCTCCCATCAGGGGAGAACCTCACCATGAAGACCACCGAAGAAGTCATTCGCGAGTACGGCAAGCACGACGCCGACACCGGGTCACCGGAAGTCCAGGTCGCGCTGCTGACCGAGCGCATCAACCACCTCACCGATCACCTCCGCGAGCACAAGCACGACCACCACTCACGTCGTGGCCTGCTCATGCTCGTGGGCAAGCGCCGCCGGTTGCTGAACTACCTGCGCCGCGAGGACGTGGAGCGTTATCGCACGCTCATCGCGTCACTCGGACTGCGTCGCTGACACCGAAGGGAGCGGGGAACCGCTCCCTTCTCTCTTGAGCTCCGGCCATCGCCGGGACCACCTCGCAATCGAACCCACGGAGCGGCGAACGGCCGGTTGACAGTGGTGACCCCATCGAAGCGTCGATGGGGCGATCACTGCCAATTGGTCACCGCTCCTCTCCACCAAGGAGCAACCCAACGTGACCGAACACGTCGTACGGGGCATGATCGGCGACGCCGAGATCAGCCTCTCCACCGGCAAGCTGGCCGGACAGGCCGACGGCGCCGTCGTCGTCCGCGTCGGCGGCACCGAGGTCCTCGTGACCGCCACCGCCGCCAAGTCCCTGCGGGAAGGCATCGACTTCTTCCCGCTCACCGTGGACGTCGAGGAGCGGATGTACGCCGCCGGGCGCATCCCCGGCTCGTTCTTCCGCCGCGAAGGCCGGGCCACCGAGAAGGCCATCCTCGCCTGCCGCCTCATCGACCGCCCGCTCCGCCCCTCGTTCGCCGAGGGCTTCCGGAGTGAGACCCAGATCGTCGCCACGATCCTCTCGATCGACGAGGACTACACCTACGAGATGCTGGCCCTCAACGGCGCCTCGGCGGCACTGGGCGTGTCCCCGATCCCCTTCGTGGGTCCGATCGGGGCCGTTCGCCTCGCCCTCCGCAACGGCGAGTGGATCCCCTTCCCCACCTATGGCCAGATCGAGGAGTCGGTGTTCGAACTGACCGTCGCCGGCACCCGCAACGCGGCCGGTGAGATCGACATCGTGATGGTCGAGGCCGGGTCCACCACCGACGGCCTCCGACTCATCGACGAGGGCCACCAGCCCTCCGACGAGGAGACGGTCGCCCGCGGCCTCGAGGAGGCCAAGCCCTACATCGCCCAGCTCATCGACCTCCAGGCGGACCTCGCCTCCCGGGTCGAGATCGCCGAGATCGAGTACCCCAAGGTGGCCGACTACTCCGACGAGCTCTACGAGCGGGTGCGGTCGGTGGCCGCCCCGAAGATCGACCCCGTCGTCCGCATCGCCGGCAAGCACGAGCGCCAGGCCGCCGAGGGCGAGGCCCTCGACGCCACGCTGGCCGAGCTCGGTCTCACCGGTGACGACGTCGACGCCGACGAGCTGAAGGCGACCAAGAAGGCCTTCCGGTCGGTGCTCAAGGACATGATGCGCCGCCGGGTGGTCGACGAGGGCGTCCGTCTCGACGGTCGCGCCCCCTCCGACATCCGGTCCCTGTCGGCCGAGGTCGGCGTCGTCGCCCGTGCCCACGGGTCGGGCCTCTTCCAGCGCGGCGAGACGCAGGTGCTCAACATCACCACGCTCGGCATGCTGAAGATGGAGCAGATGCTCGACACCCTCGACATCGAGACGTCGAAGCGGTACATGCACCACTACAACTTCCCGCCGTTCTCGACCGGCGAGACGGGCTTCATGCGAGGCCCGAAGCGGCGCGAGATCGGCCACGGTGCCCTCGCCGAGAAGGCGCTGCTGCCCGTCGTGCCGACCTCCGAGGAGTTCCCCTACGCGCTGCGTCTCGTGTCCGAGGTGCTGTCATCGAACGGGTCCACGTCGATGGCATCGGTGTGCGCCTCGTCGCTGTCGCTGATGGATGCCGGCGTGCCCATCTCCGAGCCGGTGGCCGGGATCGCCATGGGACTCATCTCCCTCGACGGCGAGTTCGTCACCCTCACCGACATCCTCGGTGCCGAGGACGCGCTCGGCGACATGGACTTCAAGGTCGCCGGCACCGCCGACGTCATCACGGCCCTCCAGCTGGACACGAAGATCGAGGGGCTGCCCTCCGACGTGCTGGTCGGGGCGCTCGCCCAGGCCAAGGACGCTCGGCTCACGATCCTCGAGGCCATGCGGGAGGCCATCCCGGGCCCCCGCGAGGAGCTCAACGCCAACGCCCCCCGGATCGAGACCCTCCGGATCCCGAAGGACAAGATCGGCGAGGTCATCGGCCCGAAGGGCAAGACGATCCGCGAGCTCGAGGCCGAGACCGGCGCCACGATCGAGATCGAGGAGGAGGGCGCCTTCGGCATCGTCCGGGTCGCCTCCACCGACCCCGACGCCCAGCGCGCCGCCATCGAGCGGATCCAGATGATCGCCAACCCGCCCGAGGCGGAGGTCGGCGAGACCTACGACGGCGAGGTCGTGTCGATCATGCCGTTCGGGGCGTTCATCAACGTCCTGCCCGGGCGTGACGGCTTGCTGCACATCTCGAAGATCGACGCTGCCCGCCGGGTCGAGAAGGTGGAGGATTACCTCAACCTCGGTGACACCGTGAAGGTGCTCGTCTCCGAGATCGACCGAAACGGCAAGCTGAGCCTGCTGCCCGCCGAGCCCATCATGGGCCCCGAGGGCCCCTCGGAGGTCCCCGACCCCAACGCCCCGAAGCCCGAGAAGCGTGAGCGCCGTGACGGCGACCGCAACCGTGGCGGTGGCGGTGGCGGTGGCGGTGGCGGTGGCGGTGGCGGCGACCGTGGAGGTCGCAACCGTGGCGGTGGTGGCGGTGGTCGCGGTGGCGACCGTGGTGGCCGCAACCGTGGCGGTGGTGGTGGCGGTGGTGACCGTGACCGTGGTGGTGACCGTGGCGGCGATCACACCGTCCGACGTGCACCACAATTGATAATCGATCCTGCCAATCCCGA
>CAZTLW010000113.1:0-7496 GCA_964614585.1 uncultured Acidimicrobiia bacterium
TAAATAGTGGAGATAGTTTTACATCTGGTTTTTATGGAAGCTCCGGCGGTTTAAATGATGGACTGCAAAATAGTTGGTCACAATTCATGCTTAATGGCACTTCATCGGCATACATAGGAGTTAGTGGAGATTCGGCTTCTCTCAATTTAGAAGGAGAATATTCTCCTTCTAATAGGTTTATATCTATGAATTCAGTAAATGAATCGGCAGCATCAGTTTTTGATCATGACGAATTTGGAATTTATGTTGGTAGAATTGGAACATTAAATCAAAATGGTTTTGAGAATGGCACTCATATAGGGCAGATACTATCCGCAAAAACTACTGGCAGAAAACATTTTTCATTTCTTTCGGTAGACTACATTGATGAAGATACTACGCATAACGCAATAAATTTTTACGGAAAATATAGACTTGTCAACTCGGCTCCACCTTCTGACGGTAATAACTACGTTCACGTATGGAACAATGGTACTCCAAGTTTCACGCAGTTATCAGGCGGCGGCGCGGACGGCAACGGCATCAACCTTGCCTCGAACGGACTAAGTACCACGACATCAGGAGGAGATACGACGGTGGTGTTAGGGGGGACGTTGACGCAATCCACGACAATCACCGGCGCAGGGAATCCACTCAAGTTCGCCGCGGCAACCGAAATTGAAGGACAGGTCGAACTGGACTACGACAGCCTTATCTTCCGTGGAAACGGCCACGTCTGGACGCTATCGGACGACGAAGCGCCTTCTGACATCGTGTCAGATACGAGTATACTGATTACGATAGGGCAAGGATCGCCGGGATTCGCTAAGGCAAAATTTATGCGCCTGGGTGATGCAATTAATAGCCCAGGGCGCGCCACGTTCGACGGTGGCTCCCTCTACCTAGAAGCCACCAACCCCGACACGATCGACTATACCGCCGCAGGTGGCTCGTTTTTCCAGATTCAGGACATGACATCTGCGGCGCTCGACAATTTCACCACATCGGGCGACACCCTATACTATTCGCGCGACCTGACGCGACCCTTCACAATCAATTTCCAGGCGAGCTTCAAGGCGAATTTTTCGGGTACTGCTTCATCGCTGGAAGTGCAGAACGGCGGTACGTCAATACCAGGCTGCCGAGTGGAGGCTTTCTATGAAACGTCGGGCCAGGTGGTGAACCTTACTGGAAGCTGCCGGGCAGACCTGGACGACACCGCCGCGCTGACGCTCGAACTCCAGATCGGAAGTTCATCAGCATCGGAGGTAGTAATATCATACGCGAACCTTAATATTAATTAGCACTATGAAACACCTTGTATTTCTTATCATCCTTTTCCCCGCCCTGCTCGCCGGGCAAGCGATCGTAAGCGACACCGCCTACGTGACGCGCGACACGATCGAGGGCGTGACGTATTACCAGGAGGTGCGCAGCATCACATACGATAACGGCCAGGCCACCACGCAGACCGGCCCCCGGCTCGACTCGACTGAGTTCGTCCGGCGCGCCTTCCGCGATGCGCACGACGCGCTGCTACCGGTCGCCGAGGGCGTGCGCCTGCTAGCCTCGTCTGGCGACAACTACCGCACGCACCGCTACTACTCGGACATCTTGGCCGAAGTGACCGGCGAGAGCTACCAGACCGGTGTGCTGCCTTCAGGGAAGTTCCGGGACTACCTGAGTAGCAACTATGGCGGCAACGTCTGGCGGGTGTTCTACGACTCGGCGGGCGTGAGAAAAGACTTTTTCGTCTACTACATCGCCGAAAGCAACATCGGGCGCGAAATCACCAACGCCGCGCAGGTCATCAACCAGGGCGTCGACCCGGTCTACGTGCCGGGAACCGCCGACCGGCGCATCCGGTTTTTCCCCTACAACGAGAATTTCTCCAAGGTCACGCTACTGGTGCGCGAGGGCGGCGGCCTCGTGCCTTTCTTCGTGCCCCTGCTCGACGTTCGCTCAATCCAGACGATTGTGGACGACGAGGGCGTCGATACTGGAAGGACGCTGTTCACCGATGCACAACGCCAGCTCCGGCTCGTGCGCGTTCCGGTGACGCTTGCGAGTGAAATACCGGAAGGGCCGGGCCTGTGATGGGCGTGAAAAAGACTGACATATACGACCTTGACCGCGCCCTCGCCCGGCTCGTCGATCGCGCCGCGCATCGCCTGTTCCGGGAGCTTGACCTGTGGCTGGTGTACTTGTTCGGGCTGGCCGCACTGTTTTACATAGCGCTAATAATTGAGATATGGAGGCAACTGACCTAATACTGAGATACCGCGCCCTGCACTGGGCCGACGATATGCCGGATGCGGCCGACGAAGCGTACCTGGAATGGCGCGACACCGGCGACCCGCGCCTCGCCGGCTTCCTGACGCGATGCATCCGCGCGCACTGGATCAATCGCCACCCAGCGGCGCGGCTCGCGCCCGACCTGTTCGGCATCAACGCCGACCAGGGACTAGAGGCGATCGCGCGCTCATGCGTCTCCGGCGGCGCAAGCGAGCTGAACCGCATCGCGCTGGAGCGCGCGGGGCTGGCGAGCGTGCCGGGGCAAAGTGGAAAAATAGAGCTGCCATGATCGGCTTGATAATCGCCATATCGATGCTTTTCGGGCGGGTGCCGACCTGCGACACGCCGGCGGGCGCTTTCGAGTTCTACGAGAACGAGACGACGATTTTTTACGAGGTGCCCTTCGGGCTGTGGGGCGTGGACGACTGCGCCGGGCAACCGATCGACGTGACTGTACATCGCCAGTACCGAGGCGGGCAGACGCTTCGGATGCGCCTGTACTGCTGCGATAAGCGCACCGGCGTGGTCGTGTACGCCGCGCCCAGGCTGCAAAACGAGAATATAATCAAGAGGCTCAACCAATACCGGAAGCAATGAATCCACCTATGATTATACTCATCATCCTGCTCGCTGGTGGCCTTGTCAACAAGTGCGACACCGAGAACAAGATGGCGAAAGTTCAACGCAAGATGGATCGAATTGAAAAACAACCACGACCATGAAGTATTTTCTACCACTTATTTTCCTGTTGCTCGCTACATCGTGCAAGAACGATCCGGCAGAGGTGACTGTAATTGCCATACCTGCTGAAAAGCTATGGCAGTGCATCACGCATAGTGAAACGATACCACTTGACATCGCATACTATTCACTTACGTATGGCGGCTTCGCACCGCAGAGCGATGCAAAAAACTACCTGTTGATGGAAGCCTATTCCGGGACTGAAACGCCCCTTGTTCGCGGCGAAATTCACGGCGGCATCCTATCAGTACAAGCGTATATCGACGCGGAAGGATTGCGGGACTTGTTCATTGTCGGACGCTTCAACGCGCAGACCGGGACACCCTTGAAAATTGACCTGTTCTATACCGGTGACTTGAACCAAAACGGCGTACTTCATGAAGCAGATGACTACGAGTATGCCGAGGAAGTACATGGTATCGTTGGGGGCTATCTGAACTTTCACGAATATGAATTAGGAACTGTAATTAAGCTGTGCCTATCAGGACGGGGTGCCTCGACTAATTGGCCATTCGACCTGGTATGCGGCTTCGAAATACCACGACAATGAAAAAATATACAGTGAAAAAGGGCCAGCACGCCGCCCGCCCCCTCGTCTTGCCACGCCCTCGCGTCGGGCGCTCGATCCGCTCGGCCTGGCGCGTGCGACTCGGAGAGGGCACCAGCTACACCCTGGCGCGCAACGCGGACCAGTGGAACAAGCTCGCCGGCGAAACCTTCAACCCCATCAACCGCAGCGAAAACGCGATCATGCTCGCCTGGCGCTGCGTCGATGGCCTGCACCAGGTGACGCCCTACTACAACGTTAAGGGTGCGATCTGGATGCCGGAGCGACACCCGGCGAAGTACCCGGATTGGCCGGTCATCGAGGTCAAGCCGGGGCATGACATCTACTACGGCATCCATGCCGACGGCGCGCGCGTCACGGTAACGATAGTCTATGCAGATCAAGTGTTCACGCATCGCGTCGCGCACCCTGGCACCGGCTGTTTCCAGTACGAGGTCTCGTTCTGGTTCGGCGGGAGCGAGCCCGCGCCGCAAACGATGTCGATTGGAAAAGAGCGGCTGGAGGTGACGAAGTGGGATCGGAATGGAGGATTAATAATTCCAACGAAATAACCTATGACAACCATCACCAACAAGGAATTTCAAGACCTACGCAAGCAGTACGACGTTGTGCTGCCCCCCATCACCGTCTCCCCTGTTCCGCGCCTCGCTGCCGGACAGATTACGGATTGGGGCCATAAGTGGATGAAGGCGGCGGAAGCCTATGGCACCACGCGCGGGGAAGGTGCAGTCGTCTGCATCATGGACACGGGTATCGCCCCACACCCTGACCTGGACGCCAACCGCTTTGCGCAGTTCGATAAGGTCTACACGGGCGAAGATGCGCTGCCGGTCGGACACCCGCACGGGACGCACTGCGCCGGGATCGCGTCGGCCATCGACAACACGGGAGGCGTCATCGGCGTGGCTCCGGGGGCCGGTCTGATTTCGTACCGGGTACTGACCAACTCCGGCGGCGGACAGTGGGCGTGGATCGCGCAAGCTATCCGGGATTATGCTGACGCGGACCTCGGTGATGTGAACGACCGGGTGCGGATCGCTTCGCTGTCACTCGGCGGCATGAGCGCACCGGACTACCTGCTGGATGCGATCAAGTACGCAATCAGCAAGGGGGTGATCGTCGTGGCCGCAGCCGGAAACATGGGCTACATCGAAGGCCGGGACACGGTGAACTATCCGGGTGCATACGAGGAAGTCATCACGGTGGCGGCGCTGAACCCGGACGGGGACGACGACCCGGCCAATCAAGACCCGGCAAGTTATTCGAGTGCGGGCGTGGCGGTAGACGTAGCGGCTCCCGGATCGAACGTCCTGTCCTGCATCCTGAACGGGGGTTATGCGCGCTTTTCCGGCACCTCGATGGCCTGTCCGCACGTGGCCGGTCTGTGTGCGCTGCTTGCGAGTGCGAAGCGGGAGGTGTTCCGGGCGCGCGACGGGTTCAATCAGCAGCGCATGGAAACGATGCTCGAAGCGTTCGCGCTGGACCTGTGGGAAAAGGGGGAAGATGTGCGCACCGGAGCCGGGGGCGTGGTTACGACCTACTACCTCGACGAAGAAGTACCAGAGCAGCCGGAGGAACCGGAAGAACCGGAGCAGCCGGAGGAGCCGGAACCCGAACCCCCCAAACCGCCGAAACGATCCCGCACCCTGTCGTTCTATTTCGACGACGAATATACGGTGCGGTGGAAGGCGAACGGCAAGGACGAAGATTGGCACAGCTTGGAAGTGACGGTTCACCTGGAGCAGCGCATCGGGGAATATTTCGAAACGGCGTGGGACGACCTGAAGGCGAACGTAGACAAGTATTTCACCGGACGCCTGTATGTGATCGGTGGCAACCCGGATATCTGGGATGCGACGCGCAGCGTGGCGCGGTTCCTCGAACTGATCTTCGAACGTCAGTGGGGAATCAAGGGGGTGAAGGTAGTGCTGATTTCAGGCACGGACGAACAGGGCCGCGAAGCGGTGCTGATGGATACGGACATATAATTTTTTCAGTCACACTATAAAACACTTTTCAATTATGGCACAGAAGAAAGTAAGCGAAGTTTTTGGGCTTAATGACGTAAGTACCCGCAGCGCGGGCGATACGCTCGGAAAGGCCGAGTGCTACACCACGAACGTGGCCGAACTGCTCGGGCAGATCGGTGATGAGTTCGTAGACGAAGAAGGCAACATCGTCAAGTTCGAGTTCTCGACCTACGTCGCCTTAATTAACGCCCTTTGGGCGAAGGTGAAGGAAACCGCAAGTGAGTGCGAAGGCAAGGAGATCGAGGTCACGCTGCCGAGCAACGTGATCGGGACCATCCTCGCCGCTGCCCTCGCTGCCGTCGGGATCAAGCTCTAAGCGGCACGCCACAACGTTGTGTGCATCCTTGCCCCCGGCTTAGGGAATCAAGCCGGGCCGGGGGCTTTTTCATTACTGCCCCCCAACACCATGAACACTATGAAACTATTCATCACCCTGTTCATGTTGTCGAAACTCGCCATCGCGGAGATACTTGGCATCCTCTCCTTACTGATCGGCGCAGTGACGGCAATCATGCAACTAGACAGAAAGATCACGAAGTTGGGGGCGAAAGTCAACGAGTTGGAGCGTGACGTTACCAAGTCCCTGCGCGAAACGGAAGGACAGAACGACCTGCTCACCCTGCTGCGCGAAAACCTTGCCGAAATTCGGGCCGAGATGCGAAGCGAGTGGGAACACTACCGCGAAAGCCTGAAACGCCATGAGCGCGCCATCGAACGCCACAACGACAGCGTTCAGAAGCTGCTCGAAAAGTACGAGCTGAAAAAGCGCGAATAATGAGCCGCATATACAGCGCCAAGTTTCGACACGACGCCGACAAGTGGGAGCGGCTAGTTACCTACTGCCGCGAGTTGGGCGTCGATGAAGCGGCAGAGCGAATCTTCCCCGGCGAACAGAACCGGAAGCGTTGGGACGAGCGGGGGGAGACAGCGACAGTGGAAGGCAAGGCGGAGAGGCCAATCACTTCCCTATCCGAAGCCCTCGCCTTCTTCGAGATCGACGCGAATACGTGGGAAGCGGACCGGTACGTATGCAACGCATGGGACGTAACGATGAAGGGCGACGGGCCGGACAGTATTAAGCGCACGAATTACCAGGTCAAGGTGTGGCTGCGGCGCAAGACAGCCGATTGGGAGGCGTTTAAGGACGAACTAAGGCAATCTATTACGCCGACTAAGATCGTCGCTCACAAGGCGCGAGGGCGGGCCGGGAAAGCGGTGGAGATACATATTACCGACCTGCACCTCGGAAAAGTCGGGTTCGACATCGAAACGCTGCGGCATAATTGGACGATCGAGGAAGCGGCGGGCGTGTACCGGGCCGTCATCGCGGACGTACTGAATCGGATTCCTGCCGAGGAAATAGACCACTTCATCCTACCGACCGGGGGCGACCTGCTCAACATCAACAGCGCAAAGAATCAGACGGTACGCGGAACCCCCCAAATAACGACGCAATTTTTCCAAAACCTATTCCTGTTTACCCGGCGATTGGTAGCCGAAGCGATCACGAACCTGGCGCAAGTGGCACCGGTCTATGTGTACATCGTTCCGGGCAACCACGACGGGGAGGCGGTGTTTACGTTGGGCGAGGCACTTTCGGCACAGTTCGAGGGGTGCGAGGCCGTCACGGTGGACAACACGCCGATCCTTCGAAAATACCACGTGTGGGGCCGGAACATCATCGGGTTCTCACATGGCGACAAGATCAGTGCGAAGGAGTGGCACAACGCGATGTCGAACGACCGGCCACGCGAGTTCGGGGAGGCGACGTATCGCTTTTTCCATGTCGGCCACCTGCATAAGAACATGAGGAAGCGACGCCTTGACCTGACGCTGAAGGACGAACATCATGGCGTAGAGGTGGAGATATGTCCGAGCCTGTC
>CAZTLW010000114.1:0-7200 GCA_964614585.1 uncultured Acidimicrobiia bacterium
CGGACCCTCGACCTCTACTCGTTCGACCCGCTCGGGATCGTCGACGACCCCCCGCCCCACGTGCTCGCCGGCCCGCCGGACCGGATGGCCGAGTCGCTGCTGGCGCTGGCCGAGTGGGGCATCGACGAGGTACGGGTGGACGTCGCCGTCGTCCCGGTGGGGCGTCGGGTCGAGGCGATCGAGGCGCTGGCCCCCGTGGTGGAGGCCCTGCACCGGGAGTAGGGGTCAGGCACGGGCCGCGGCCGCGCCGTCGCTGCGGAGCTCGGCGATCTGGGCCAGGAGCCGTGTCGCCCCCATCCACTCGGCGGTCGGTCCGGCCTCGTCGAGGAGGGCATGCGCCTCGTCGGCCCGACCGAGCCCGAGCAGGCAGCGGGCGGCGTCGACCCGGGCGGTCGTGGACCAGAACCGCTGGTGGAGGGGGTCGCCCACCTCCCACACCGGACGGAGCAGCTCGACCGCCACCTCGAGATCCCCAGCGGCCTCCGCCAGCAGGCCCCGCACGCCGCCGAGGTGGGCGTCGAGCCACGGCGCCTCGCCCCAGCGGGCGGCGTCGACCAGGCGCTCGAGGTCGGTGGCCCGGCCGGTGCCGATCATCGGGTCGGTGACCTGGGCCAGGTACGCCGGGATGTGGCCCGGGTTGTCGAGGCCGGCGGCGATGAACTCGTCGATCGCCTCGTCCGTCCCCGGGTCGCCGACCGCCCACCGGCCCTCGACGAGACCTGCGAGCCCGGGGAGCAGGCCTTGGGGGTCACCGATGTCTCGCACCGAGGGCATCGCCGCCTCCCGGACGGCGAGCGCCCCGGCCTCATCACCACGATGGAACGCCACGTGGGACGCCCACAGGCGGGCGAACGTGCCCGTCTGGGTGCCACCCCGGGCATCGTCGGCCTCCACCAGGGCCGCCGTCGTCTCGAGCAGGGCATCCCACTCGCCGAGGGGGAAGAGCGCCTCGCACCGGGTCCCGAGCGACCACTCGACATGCGGATCGAGACCCCGCTGCCGGCCGTACTCGATGGCATCGTCCATCGTCGCACGACCCTCCTCGAGGCGTCCGATGAAGATCTGGAAGGTGCCGAGGTTGTTGTACGACGTCATGACCCGCTGGGAATCGCCCCGATCGAGGAAGATCCGCAGCCCCTCCTCCACCTCCTCGACCCCGCCGTACTCGCCCATCTGCACGAGGGAACTCCCCCGGATGACCAGGCCGCGGGCATACGTGGGGGTGTCCCCCACCGCAGCGGCCATGGCGATCCCCCGCTCGACCACGTCGAGCGCCTCCTCCTCCCGCCCGGCCAACTGGTAGAAGCCGGCGGCGTGGGTGATCGTCTTCGCCGCCGCCCGGCTCGGTGGGAGCCCATCGGCCACGGCCAGGCTCTCGACGGCGAGACGCTCGGTCGCCTCGCCATCACCCCGGTACCAGGCCTGACCACCGAGTGCCGAGAGCG
This sequence comes from uncultured Acidimicrobiia bacterium, assembly GCA_964614585.1. GTDB lineage: Bacteria > Actinomycetota > Acidimicrobiia > Spongiisociales > JAENVV01 > JAHEFX01. The sequence continues at coordinate 1,446 of CAZTLW010000114.1, forward strand.
TCTCCGCCTCCCCCTCCCGGTCCCCGGCGGCCCGGAAGGCGGCCAGCGCCTGCTCGTACACACCCCAGGTCACCTCGACCGCGCCCAGTTCGAGCCCCCCTTGCTCGAGCAGGGCCCTGCCCCGCTCGGCGTCGGTCTGGGCCATGGACACGGCCGTACGGAACAACTCGAGGCCCCGGGGGGCGTCGAGCGACCCGGCCCGTTCGCCGGCAAGCATGAGGAAGCGGTAGGCACGGCGACGTTTGTCGGGATCGTCGGTCCGGGACAGCTCGATGGCGGTCACGAGGTGGTGGGCGAGCAGCTCGGCCACGTCGGCGGCCCGCTCGGCCGACACCGCCTCGAGCCACCGGGCCGTCGACTCGTGGAGGCGGGCCCGCTCGGACCGGGTGAGTCGGGCGTAGGCCACGTCGCGGATGAGCACGTGGGCGAACGTGTACTCCTCCTGGCCCTGCATGGAGGGCCGGCGGACCGGTCGGACGAGATCCCGCTGGACGAGCCGGCGCAGCGCCCCGTCCACGTCGCCGGGCACGTCGGCGAACGAGACCGCCCCCGCCCAGAACACCTTGCCGATGACCGCGGCAACCTGTAGCACCGCGGCGTCGGCCGGGTCGAGCAGGTCGAGGCGGGCGGCGACCACCGCCTGGATCGAGTCGGGCAAGGGCAGGGTGCCGTCGGCGAGGGGCTGGTCGAACCAACCCCGCTCGTCGGCGAGGGCGACGTATTCGGTCACGTACAGCGGGTTGCCGCCGGACCGCTCGAGCAGGGCCTGCTGGGTCTCGGCCGGCATGACGACCCGGCCGGTGAGGGCAGCGAGCAGCGCCTTTGTGTCGTCGTCGTCGAGGGGGTCGAGCGACACCGTGGCGGCGTCCCGCTTGCCGCCACCCCAGCCCGGTCGGTCGTCGAACAGCTCGGGTCGGGCGGTGGCCACGACGAGGATCGGGGCATCGTCGGCCCAGTCGACGAGGTGCTCGACGAAGTCGGTCACGGCGTCGTCGGCCCAGTGGAGGTCCTCGATGACCACCACCATCGGGTTGGGATCGGCGAGGGCCTCGAAGAAGCGCAGCCAGGCGGCGAAGAGCTCGGAGCGCTCGACCCCCTCGGCGAGCCCGGTCCCCGCCAGCGGGGCGAGGCGGGATCGCACCCACTCGGCATCATCGGCGTCGTCGAAGAGGGCGGCGACCGTGGCCCGGAGCTTGGTGTCGGCGGCCCCGGGCGGCTCGGACTCGAGGATCCCCGCCTCGGCCTTCACGAGCTCGCCGATCGCCCAGAACGTCACGCCCTCGCCGTAGGGCAGGCACCGACCCTGCCGCCAGCGGACGAGCTCCGGCCGATCGTCGACGAGCCGGCGGAACTCGCGCACGAGCCGGCTCTTGCCCACCCCCGGCTCGCCGGCGATCGTCACGAGCTGGGGACGGCGTCGGGCGATGGCCCGCTCGAAGGCGTCGGCGAGGAGGCTGAGCTCCTCCCCCCGGCCGATGAACGGGGTCGTGGCCTCCTCCTCCACCGCGACGCCGTAGCGGGATCTGGCGGCGGCCGGCCGCCAGATCGGCTGGGGCTCGGCCTTGCCCTTCACGGTCACCGGGTCGAGCGACTCGAACTCGAACACCGAGCGACAGGCGAGGTAGGTGCGTTCATCCACCACCACGGTGCCCGGCGCGGCCACCGCCTCGAGCCGAGAGGCGGTGTTGACGACGTCCCCGATGATCCCGTCCCGGTCGGGCGTGTCGGCCAACTGCACGATCGCCTCGCCGGTGGTCACGGCGATGCGGACCGACAGCGCCAGGTGGGGGTCGGCCGCGTTGAGGTCGGCAATCGAGTCCTGCAGTCGCAGGGCGGCGCGGACGGCCCGCTCGGGATCGTCCTCGTGGGCGACCGGCGCCCCGAACACGGCGAAGACCCCGTCCCCGAGCAACTTCTCGATGCGGCCACCGTGGCGCTCGACGTCCTTGCGGGCCTGGGCGTGGAAGGTGGTGAGGCGGACCCGGACGTCCTCGGGATCCGATCGCTCGGTGTGGGAGGTGAACCCGGCGAGGTCGGCGAATAGCACCGAGATCGTCCGCCGCTGCTCGGAGGCGGCGGGCGCCGGCGCCGCGGGCTCGGCCGCCGCGAGGGCGCTGCCGCATGCGGCGCAGAACCGGTGGGTGGGCTGGACGACGGCGCCGCACGACGGGCAGCGGGCCTCCATGGGGGTGCCGCACTCGGGGCAGAACTTGGCACCGGCGGGGACCCCCGCCCCGCACCCGGTACAGGTCGGCGGCATCGGGCGAGCGTACCCCGGGAACGGGGTCCACGCTCAGGGCAGCGGGGTGACCACCACGGAGTCGGCGAACCGCGCCGCGAGGTGGGCCTCGCCGTCGGGGGTGGAGACCAGGCAGGCGTGGTCGTCGCCCACCGCCAGCAGGGTCACCTCGGCGCCCTCGGCGATCCCCTGCTCCACCAGGAAGGAGTGGCCCGCCGACCCGAGGTCGGCCCGCAACACCCGGGCCCGCTGGCCGACCGACAACTCCGACAGGCGTCGCTCGATCGACGACGGACGGGTGTCGTCGTCGCTCGGGATGGGGCGCCCACCCGGCCCCACGGCCGGGTCCCCGAGGTACTCGGCGAGGCGGCGCACCACCGAGGCCGGCGTCACGTGCTCGAACTCGCAGGCAACCTCGTCGGCGTCGGCCGGCGACATCCCCAGGCGCTCGGCGAGGAACACCGACCACAGCCGCCGGCGGCGGAGGACCTGGCGGGCGATGGCCGCTCCCTGGTCGGTCAGCTCCACGCCCTTGTAGGGGGCGTAGGTCACGAACCCCCGGTTCTCGAGCTTCTTCACCATCTCGTTGGCCGACACCCGGGACACGCCGAGCTCCTCGGCGAGCACCCTGACCGGGGTGGGCCCCTCGTGGCCGGCCTCGACGGCCATGGCCACGGTGATGAGGTACATCTCCTCGGCCTCGGAGGTGTCGCCGTAGGACGGCTGGGTCGTCACTGGCATGGGCGAATCGTACGCCGGGATGTGGCGCACCGTCGGGCCGTCAGCCCGTGACGTCCTCGCGGACGACGCCGGGGGTCTCGAGGACGAGGTCGGGACCGTAGGCGGTCGAGGGGGTCTGGTGGCCTGGCGGCGCCTGCCCGTCGAGGACGCGGGCCACGACGTCGAGGGCGGCGCTCCGGGTCCATTCGAGGCCGGCCTCGGGCCCGTGGAGGAGCGACACCGCCCGGCCGCCGTCGGGATCGGTGGCCTCTGCCCAGACGTGGGTGCTCGCCGCCGCCCGACGCTCGGGCGAGGCCCCCGTCGGGATCCGCGAGCGGATGAGGCGCCGAACCGGCCCGAAGCGGAGCAGTGGACGGAGCCGCTCGAGGACGTCGATCTGTTGTTCGCCCGAGCGGCCGAGGACGAGGTAGTTGGTGACGTTGCGGATCCCGGTGCTCTTGGGGGCGAGGTAGATGTCGCCCCAGGTGCGCAGCACGGCCTCCACCGGCCCCGATCCGAAGTCGATCTGGCGGCGAAGCCGCTCGGGGGCCTCGACGATCTGGCCGTCGACCCGGTGGAGCTTGCTCGACTCGGACGCGCCCATCTCGAGCATCGTGTTCGCCGTCCCCGGGGGCAGGCTCGCCGGCCCCTCGTTGGAGAACGCGATCGCCAGCTGGGTGGCGGTGGGGAGACGGGCGGCCACATGGGCGGCGAGGCAGTCGGTGGGGACGACGTCGAAGCCGACGCCGGGCAGCAGCATGACGCCGGCTCGGCGGGCGTCGGCGTCGAGGGCGGCCGCCGCCTCGTAGACGACGGGCTCCCCGGTGATGTCGAGGTAGTGGGAGCCGGTGCGCAGGCAGGCGTCGAAGAACGACCCATAGGTGTGGACGAAGGGGCCGGCGCAGTTGAGTACCACCGGGACGTCGGCCAACGCCGCCTCGATGGCATGGCCGTCGGTGGCCGACATGACCACGGCGTCGAGGCCGAGGCCGTCGGCGACCTCCCGCACCGACTCCGAGCGCCCGCCGAGCAGCGGGCGCAGGCCCCGTTCGACGGCCAGCTCGGCCGTCGCCCGGCCCACGTAGCCGGTGGCGCCGTAGAGGAGGAAGTCACTCATGGGTTGTCCTTGGCGAGGAATCGGTCGAGCCCGGCGCGGGCCTGGCGGGAGACGCGGTCGGCCAGCCAAGGCGTCCACCCCGCCACGAGGCCGATCGGGCCGAGCGCCTGGCGGGCCCACCGGGGGAACGAGAAATCGTCGACGTGGTCGGCGATGCGCCCGTCGGCGAAGCGGTAGCGGGCGGTGATCTCGTTGGTGACGGGGCGTCGGTCCGGCCCGAATCGGTAGTGGGCCACCCACGCCGCGGTGCCCTCAGTGGGGGTGGTGGCGACGTCGGTGACCTCGACGTCGATGCCGTCGGACTGCGACGTCAGCATCCGCCACATGCCACCGACCTCCGGGCCGCGGAGCTCCCCGAAGACGGGATCGACGAACCGGGCGTCAGGGGTGTAACAGGCGGCCATGCGGTCGCCGTCGCCCGCCGCGAGGGCCTCGTACAACTCGGCGATCAGGTCGTCCATGGCCCCGAGGGTACGCCCGACGCGATCGCCACGACGGCCCGATACCCTCCCGGCGATGGACCGCAACGTGCTCGGCGGCGACCTCGAGGGATGCAGCAACGACCCGATGACCGGGTGGTTCCGGACCGGCGACTGCCGGACCGCTCCCGGCGACGTCGGCAGTCACACGATCTGCGCGGTCATGACCGGCGACTTCCTCGCCCACCAGAAGTCCATCGGCAACGACCTCGCCACCCCGATGCCGCAGTTCCGCTTCCCGGGCCTGCAACCGGGCGACCGGTGGTGCGTGACGGCCCGCAATTGGCTGCGGGCCCACGTCGACGGGGTGGCGGCACCGGTCGTGCTCGCCGCCACCCACGAGAAGGCGCTCGAGATCGTCCCGATCGAGGTGCTGCGCAAGTACGCGGTCGACGTCCCCGACGACGTCTCGGGACTCGAGGGCTAGGACCGCTGCTCGGCGGGCTCCGGCTCGTCGACCAGTCGACCGCCGCGCACCGTCGCCCCGATCACGAACCCCGCCGAGATCAGGACGGCGTTCTTGAGGATGTACTGGCCCTCGAGGGTGAGCGCGAACGGGAAGTCGGTCCAGATCCGGTCGGGGAAGATCACGAGCGGCGTGAGCGTGCCGGCCATCTGGGCGAAGAGCAGCAACAGGGTGAACCGCAGGAACCGTCCCGTCAGCAGGCCGATCCCGATGGTGACCTCCAACAGGGCGAGGCCGATGCGGGCGGCGTCCTCCGACAGCAACCCGAACGTCAGCACGAGCGACGTGTCGGTGGCGATCTGGTCGGCCGGGCTGAGGCCGGGGACGAACTTCAGGGCGCCGAACCAGACGAAGACGAACCCGATCGACAGGCGCAGGAGGGTGACGCCGTGGTCGGCCATCCACCCGATGATGGCCCGGTCGAGGCGGTCGAAGCGCTCCCGGAGGTCCATGGCCGAGAGGGTAGGAAGGCCCCCGGATTGGTGGCGCGGCGTAGCGTTTCGACGATGACGGACCTCGCCGCCTGCGACCGCAATCTCGCCGAGGCGACGGCGCGGACGGTCGGGGCCTACGGGCGGGTCGAACGGGCCGCCGACCTGACGATGGGCGCGAGCGGGTTCCCGGCCGCGTTCTTCAACGCGGCGGTCGCCACGGGTCCGTCCGCCGACCCTGGCGCGCTGCTCGATCGGCTCGGTGCCTTCTTCGGTGGGCTCTCCCACCAGCTGTGGCTCCGG
>CAZTLW010000114.1:7210-7467 GCA_964614585.1 uncultured Acidimicrobiia bacterium
GGCCTTGTCGTGGCAGGGGGCCCGCCGCTGCTCGTCCTCGACGAGTTGCCGACCGATCCCCCCATGCCGGCGGAGCTGGCGGTGGCCGTGGTCACCGAGGCGGACCGAGCCGAGGTGACGACGATGTCGGCGGTCGGCAACGGAATGCCCCCACACTTCGCCGGCACCTACCTGCCCGCCGACATGTTGGCGGGTGCCGACGACGCCGCCGTCGTGGTGGGCCGGGTCGACGGGGAGGCGGTGACGACGGCGATGGT
>CAZTLW010000115.1:0-7396 GCA_964614585.1 uncultured Acidimicrobiia bacterium
GAGGACGCCCTCGGCTACCTCCGCGTGTTCCTCGACGACCCGACCCAGGGCTACGAGGGCCGGTTCTGGTCGCTGCAGCCCCAGGACATCCGCCCTCGGGCCCGCAACGACCTGCGGCTCATGGTCGGCGGGGGCGGGGCGACCAAGACGCCGACGCTGACCGGCCGATACGGCGACGAGTTCAACCTGTACCACCACGACGCCGAGGGCATCGCCGCCCGCCTCGAGGTGATGCGAGCGGCGGCCGTCGAGGCCGGTCGGGACCCCGATGCCGTGTTCCTCACCACCTGCTACCCGACCATCGGCGGCGCCGACGAGGCCGAGATCGAGGCGTTCCTCGCCGAGTGGGGCGCCAGCCGGGGCCTGTCGGCGGCCGAGATGCGAGCGCGCTTCGAGGGGCGGATCCCGATCCGGACTTGGGACGAGCACGCCGAGCAACTGGCCGAGTTCGAACGGCTCGGCTTCGAGCGCGTCTACCTGCAGGCGGTGGGGAACTCGGTCGAGGCCACCCGCTCGGCCCTCGCCGCCCTCGCCTGACGGCGAACCCAGGGTTGGGTGCAGGCCGAAACGCCGTTCTCCGGTGCGGAGACCAGACCGGGGCTGGTCTGCGCACCGGAGAATCACCGTGCACCGCCGGGCCCTGCACCCCTACCGTGCCGTCCATGCGTCTCGTACCTCTCGCCGACGTCGGCTTCGACGCGCTCTTCGCCGCCCAGCACCGCACCGAGGTCGCCGATGGCCAGCCGTTCCCGGTCCTGCGAGAGGAACTGGACGAGCTCGTCGACGAGCCCCATTTCGACCCCGCCCGCGACGGGGTCGTGGCCATGGACGGCGATCGGATCGTCGGCTGGGCCAGGGTGTTCCACGAGCCGTCGGGGGAGCGCCTCGAGCGAGCCTTCCTCTCGGGAGGCACGGTGCCCGAGCGCCGCGGCGAGGGCATCGGGAGCCAGCTGGTGGACTGGCAACTGGATCGTGGCACCGAGCTCCTCGGCCGGTACGACCACGACCTCCCCCGCTACCTGCGCACGTTCGAATACACGAACCAGCACGGTCCCATCGACCTCTTCGAGGCGCATGGCTTCACGGCGGTTCGCTGGTTCCACGAACTGATCCGGGGGCTCGACCCCATCGAGGCCCCGACGCCGGTGGCGATCGTCCCCTGGGACCCCGGCCGCGCCGAGGCCGCCCGGCTCGTCCACAACGCCGCCTTCGCCGACCACTGGGGGTCGACCCCGATCGACGCCGACTCCTGGGGCGCCTGGCTCGGTCTGCGGTCCTCCCGCCTCGACCTCTCGTGGATGGCCCTCCACGGGGACAGGCTCGTCGGCTACGCCCTCAACGCCCACCATCCCGACGACGAGCCGACGACCGGGCGCCGGGACGGGTGGATCGGCTCCCTCGGCGTGCTCGGCGAGCACCGCCGGCGGGGGATCGCGTCGGCACTCATCGCCCGGTCGATCGACGCGTTCGGGGAGGCCGGCCTCACCCACGCCATCCTCGGCGTCGACTCGTCGAACGAGACCGGCGCCCACGGCCTCTATCGCCGGCTGGGATTCGAGCCGCTGCACGAGGCCGTGACCCACGAGTGGGCCGTCGGCTGAGGCGACGCCGACTCGAACTCCGGTGCCCAAACCAGACCAGGTCTGGTCCCCGCACCGGAGAACGCCGTTTCGGCCTGCACCCAACCCTGGGTTCGCAAACGTCCGGACTTGACCGGTGACCGGCCCGGCGGCACACTCCCGCCCCAACTGACAACGCGCTCATCCAGAGCGGTGGAGGGACAGGCCCTTCGAAGCCGCGGCAACCGACCATCCGGTGCGGTGCCAATGCCTGAACGATGAGAACGCCGTCGGCGGGTCCGCCCGCTCACGGTGCTCGGAGGAGCGCACGAGAGCCGAGGAGCCGACCTGCCATGACCGACGATCGTCACCCCCACCCCTCGCTCATGGGCATGCCCGGCTCCCGGGCGGCAAGTCGGCACTGACGCACCGCACCGCCCGGGAGACCCACCACCTGCGGTGACGTCGCGCGGCCGACCTCGGCCATCCCACCGATGACAGGAGAACCCCATGACCGACCAGTACCGTTTCGAGACGCTCCAGGTCCACGCCGGCCAGGAGCCCGCCCCCGGCACCAACAGCCGGGCCGTCCCCATCCACCAGACCACGTCGTACACCTTCGATGACGCCGACCACGCCGCCCGGCTCTTCGGGCTGCAGGAGTTCGGCAACATCTACACGCGGATCATGAACCCCACCACCGACGTGTTCGAACAACGCGTCGCCGCGCTCGAGGGTGGGGTGGCGGCGGTGGCGACGTCGTCGGGCCAGGCCGCCCAGTTGCTGGCCATCACGACGCTTGCCCAGGCCGGTGACGACATCGTGTCCTCGTCGTACCTCTACGGCGGCACCTACAACCAGTTCAAGGTGGCGCTGCCCCGGCTCGGCATCGACGTGCGGTTCGTCGAGGGCGTCGACCCCGAGGCGTTCCGTGCTGCCATCGGCCCGAACACCAAGGCCCTCTACGTCGAGTCGATCGCCAACCCGGGCTTCGTCGTCCCCGATCTCCCGGCCCTCGCCGAGGTGGCCCACGAGGCGGGGATCCCGCTCATCGTGGACAACACGTTCGGGGCAGCCGGCTACCTGGTGCGCCCGATCGCCCACGGCGCCGACATCGTGGTCGCCTCGGCCACGAAGTGGATCGGCGGTCACGGCACCGCCATCGGCGGGGTCGTCGTCGACTCGGGCAACTTCGACTGGCGCAACGGGAAGTTCCCGCTCTTCACCGATCCGTCGCCGGGCTACCACGGGCTCGTGTTCACCGACGTCTTCGGCCCCGACGGACCGTTCGGCAACATCGCCTTCGCCATCCGGGCCCGGGTCGAGGGACTGCGCGACTTCGGCGCGGCGCTGTCGCCGTTCAACTCGTTCCTGCTGCTGCAGGGACTCGAGACGCTGTCGCTGCGGGTCCAGCGGCACGTGGACAACGCCTTCGAGCTGGCCCGGTGGCTCGAGCGCCACGAGCTGGTCGAGTGGGTCAACTACCCCGGACTCGAGAGCCATCCCTCCAACGAGACGGCGCGGCGACTGCTGACCAACGGGTTCGGCGCCGTGCTGAGCTTCGGGGTGCGAGGCGGCTACGAGTCGGCCCGGTCGTTCATCGAGGGAGTCACGCTCGCCTCGCACCTGGCCAACGTCGGGGATGCCAAGACACTGGTCATCCACCCGGCCAGCACGACCCACCAGCAGCTCACGGAGGCCGAGCAGGCCGCGGCCGGGGTGACGCCCGACCTCGTGCGGGTCTCGGTGGGCATCGAGCACATCGACGACATCACCGCCGACTTCGACGCCGCCCTGGCGGCCACCGCGGCACCCGCCGCCGTATGAGGGACCGGACGGGGGGCGGGGTACGCTCCGCCCCCCGCCAGCCCCCCGGAGCCAGCGTGGACCTCCCGCGTACCCAGACCCAGTTCTTCGACCTCCCGCCGGAGCGGCTGCCGTTCCGCACCCATCTCGGGGCGGAGCTCGACGCCGTCACCGTGGCCTACGAGACGTACGGCGAGCTGAACGAGGCGGCGGACAACGCCATCCTCGTGTTCCACGCCCTCACGGGCAGCCAGCACCTGTCGGGGTGGACCGAGTCGGTGCCCGGCGTGGAGCGGTGGAACGACGAGTGCCGCCGCGGCTGGTGGACCGACTTCGTCGGTCCCGGGCGGGCGATCGACACCGACCGGTTCTTCGTCATCGGCGCCAATTACCTGGGCGGGTGTTACGGGACCACGGGCCCGGCCTCGACCGATCCCGCCACCGGCCGGCCCTACGGATCCGCCTTCCCCGAGGTGCGCTTCGTCGACGTGGTCGAGACGCAGATGGCCCTCCTCGACCACCTCGGCATCGAGCGGCTCCACGCCGTCGTCGGGGCCTCCACCGGCGGTCTGGCGGCCCTGCTGCTGGCGACCCGGCATCGGGACCGGGTGCGCACCGTCGTCCCCATCGCCACCGGGGTTCGGACGACCGAGCTGCAGTTCCTCCACAACTTCGAGCAGGTGGTGGCGATCCTCCACGACCCCGACTTCGCGGGCGGCGACTACTACGACGGGCCCCATCCGGACCGCGGTCTCACGCTGGCCCGCATGATCGGCCACAAGACGTTCGTGTCGCTCGAGGCGATGTCCGAACGCGCCCAGGGTCGGGTCGACCGCAGTTGGGGCGACCCCGAGGGATACGAGATGACCCGGCCCCTCGAGAGCTACCTGTGGGCGTCTGGCCGCCGCTTCCTCGAGCGCTTCGACGCCAATGCCTACCTGCGGCTCATGTGGATGTGGCAGCACTTCGACCTGCTGGCCGAATCGGGCTCCGACGCGATCTCACTCGCCGACCTGTTCGACGAGTGCACCGACCAGCGGTACCTCGTCTTCTCGATCGACTCCGACGTCTGCTTCTACCCCGACGAGCAGACCCAGCTCATGCGGGTCCTCAAGGGCGCCGGCGTCGAGGCGATGCGCATCACCGTCCACTCCGAGAAGGGCCACGACGCCTTCCTGTTGGAACCGGAGCTGTTCGCCCCCCACCTGGGCCAGGTGCTGGGTACCGAGTACTGAGGCACTGCGCCGCTGCAGGCGGCGCTACAGCCCCTTGGGACGCACGTAGCGATAGACCATCGCCGCCGCCCAGTCGATGGTCAGGGCCACCACCCCGACGATGGCGGCGCCGGCGAACACGGCGATGGGCCGGTTCAGGTCGAGGCCCGACTTGATCGTCACCCCGAGGCCGCCCGCCCCGATGAGGAACACGAGTGTCGCCATGCCCACGTTGATGATGAGCGCCGTGCGGACGCCGGCCATCATGACGGGCACGGCGAGCGGCAGCTCGATCTTGCGCAGTGCCGTCATCTTGGACATGCCCATGCCGCGCCCCGCCTCGATGATTGCCGGGTTGACCTGCTGGATGCCGACGATCGTGTTGCGGAGCACCGGCAGGAGCGCATAGAAGGCGAGCGCCCAGATGGCGGTGGTGGCGCCCCGGCCCAGCCAGATGAAGAAGATGATGATCAGCCCGTAGGCGGGGAACGCCTGGCCGGCGTTGGCGACCGACAGCACCGGCTCCTCCCACCGGCTGAACCGGGGCCGGGTCAGCAGGATGCCGAGGGGGATCGCCACGACCAGCACGACGAGCGTCGACCAGAACGTGATGTTCAGGTGCTCGAGCAACTGGGCCCAGATCTTGGTCGGGTCGAGGATCGTGAGCTCGACGGTGCTGAGCTCGGCGGAGGTGACCGCCCAGTAGGAGAGCAGCCCGAAGAGGCCGATGCCGATGGGCGGTCCCACGACACCGATCCAGGGGTTGCCCTGGAGGCGCTCGATGATCCCCGGCTTGGGAGGCGCGAGGTCGATCGCGGGGGCGCTCATGCCGATGCCTCCTCCACGGGGCGGCGGGCCGAGGCCTGCAGGTCCCGGATGAGGTCGGTGAGCGTCTCGATCTGGAGGGCGCCCTCGTAGCGGCCCCTCCCGTCGACGACGCAGGCGGTGCCGACCGCCGAGTGGAGCATCTGCTCGAGCGCTTCGAGGACGTCGGTCTGGCGGTCGACCGTGACCCGGACGGGCTTGCCGGCGTCGGCGAGCGAGCGGTCGGAACGGTCGATGTCGGGCTCGGCCACCCAGCGGAGCGGGCGGCCCTGGTCGTCGAGGACCAACAGGAACGGGTCGTCGGCGGAGCGGATGAGGCGCAGCGCCTCCTCCCGGCCGACGTCGGCCTGCACGGTCGGGTAGCCGTCGGGGATGTCGACCTCGTGCACCTTGACGAGGCTGAGGCCCTTGAGGGTGGAGCCGGAGCCGAGGAAGTCGTCGACGAAGTCGTCGGCGGGGTTGGCGAGGATCCGCTCGGGGGTGTCGAGCTGGGCGATCACCGACTGCTCGCGGAGGATGGCGATCCGGTCGCCCATCTTGATGGCCTCGTCGATGTCGTGGGTCACGAACACGATGGTCTTGCGCAGCTCGGCCTGCAGGCGGAGGAACTCGTTCTGCAGGCGGTCGCGGGTGATGGGGTCGATGGCGCCGAACGGCTCGTCCATGAGCAGGACGTCGGGGTCGGCGCCGAGCGCCCGGGCCACGCCCACTCGCTGGGCCTGGCCACCGGAGAGCTCCTTGGGGTAGCGCTCGCGGTAGATCGACGGGTCCATGCCCACCATGTCCAACAGCTCGTCGATGCGGGCGTCGATGGTCGACTCGTCCCACTTCAGGAGGCGGGGGACCGTGGCGATGTTCTCGGCGATCGTCATGTGGGGGAAGAGGCCGATCTGCTGGATGACGTAGCCGATGCGGCGCCGGAGCTGGTCGGGGTTGACGTCGGTGACGTCCTCCCCCTCGAAGATGATGCGACCGGCGCTCGGCTCGATCATCCGGTTGATGAGACGCAACGTCGTCGACTTGCCGCAGCCCGACGGGCCGACCAACACGAGGATCTCCCCCTCGGGGATGTCCATCGAGAGCTCGGCCACGGCCGGGACGGTGGTCCCGGGGTAGATCTTCGAGACCCCCTCGAGGGAGATCAGGGCGTCGGCTGGTTGTTCGATGGTCACGTCAGTCCCTTCGAGGTCGTGAGGCGCCCGGTGAGGGCGAGGAGTCGATCGGTGATGAGGGCGAGCACGAGGATGAAGATGGAGCCCGTCCACACCCGCTCGACCGAGGTCGGGAGCGGGAATCGGGAGGTGCCCTCGGCGATGAACTCGCCGAGGCCCCCGGCGTCGACGAGGGCACCGATGGCGGCGATGCCGAAGGTCAGCAGCATCGAGATGCGGATGCCGGCGAGGATGACGGGCCAGGCGAGGGGGAGCTCGATCTTCCAGAGGCGTTCGGTGGCCGACAGGCCCATGCCGCGTGCCGACTCGAGCACGGCGGGGTCGACCTCGGCGAGCCCGGTGGCGGTGTTGCGGAGGATCGGGAGGATGGCGTAGAGGAAGAGGGCGATGAAGGCAGGCCAGAAGCCGATCCCGACGAGCGGGATCGAGATCGAGAAGAGGGCGAGCGAGGGAATCGTGAGGAAGACGCCGGCGATGGCGAGGTTGAGGTTCTGGATCGCCGGCTGGTGGCGGAAGACGATGCCGAGCCCGACGCTCACGATGATCGCCAGGGTCACCGGGGCGAACGTGAGCAGCAGGTGCTCCAGCGACAGGTCGACGACGTCGTCGAGGTTGTCGCCGACGAACTGGAACCAGCTGATGATGCCGTCCACGGATCTCCTTCCGGGTGGGTGAGGGGTGTTCGTGGGGGGCGGCCGGAGCCGCCCCCCACGGGGGTCGGGGTCAGTGGATCAGCACTCGGGGCCCTCGAAGTCCCCACAGCCGATGAGACCCTGCTGGATGAGGAAGGAACGGGCGACGTCCGCCGCGTCCTCACCCT
>CAZTLW010000116.1:0-7075 GCA_964614585.1 uncultured Acidimicrobiia bacterium
CGGGTGCCGCTCGACGAGGACTTCCGCCACGACCTCGACGCCCTCGCCGCCGCCATCGACGAGACGACCACCGTGGTCTACGTCTGCAACCCGAACAACCCGACCGGGACCCTGGTGGCGGGGCACGAGGTCGAGGCGTTCTGCCGGGCCGTGCCAGATGACGTCGTCGTGGTCGTCGACGAGGCCTATCACGAGTACGTCACCGACCCCCGGCACCGCACGATGCTGCCGCTGGCCCTCGAGCGGCCCAACGTCGTCGTCCTGCGCACCTTCTCCAAGGTCTACGGCCTCGCCGGCCTCCGAATCGGGTACGCGGTGGGCCGACCCGAGACGCTGACGGCGCTCCGGCGGCCCCAGCGGCCGTTCACCGTCACCCAACTGGCCCAGGTGGCGGCCGCCGAGGCCCTGCGGCACCCGGCCCTCGTCGCCCAGCGGGCGGCGGAGAACGCGGCCGGGCGCCGGGTGCTCGAGACGGGCCTGGCGGATCGGGGTCTGGCGGTCGCCGACAGCCAGGCCAACTTCGTCTTCACCGACGTCGGCCCGGTTGCCGACCACCTCAATGATCGACTCCTGCGCAAGGGGATGATCGTCCGGCCATTCGACGGGGCGCTGCGCATCAGCGTGGGGACCGAGATCGAGAACCGTCGGTTCCTGATGGCCCTGGACCAGGTGCTGTGATCTGAGTACTCAGTACCGAGTACTCAGTACTGAGACCCGAGGATGGCGTCGACCAGGGACTCCAGGTAGGGCTGGTCGACGGGGTCGTCGAAGAGGAGGCTGCGGACCACGATCGGGCCCAGCAGCCGGTCGACGAGCACCTCGGGCGTTTCCTCGAAGGCGAGTTCCCCGCTCCGGCGACCCTCCTCCAGCAGGCCGACCAGCACCGCCCGGCCGGCCCCCGTGATGGCGGCCTTGGCATGGGCGAAGCGTTCGTCCCAGTCGGCCCGGGCCAACAGCAGCCGCAGCGAGCGACCCAGCTCGCCCTCGAAGTTGTCCGATGCGCGACCGAGGGCGGCGATGATCCGGGCGCGGGCGTCGTCGCCGGGGGGCGGCTCGAAGACCGGTGGGGAGGCGCCCGATTCGAGCAGGTCGACCAACAGGTCGATGCGGTCCGGCCAGTGGCGGTAGACCGTCGCCCGGGCCACGTCGGCGGCCTCGGCCACCCGCAGGTGGGTCACCGCGTCGGGGCCCTCGTCGGCGAGGAGGCGGTGGGCAGCCTCCAAGACGCGCGCCCGGGTCCGGCGGACCTGGCGGTTGGGGACGGTCATGTCGAGATGCTACTGGTTGGCTCACATGAGACAAGGTGTATCATGTCCCGAGCCGACCGCAGGGGCATCCAACTTGTCCCCGGGTCCGTACACAATGCGTTTTCCGACGGGGTGTCGTCACACCCCTCCGCGACGGTCCAGAAGGGTTCCCCGTGCTTCGATTCGTCAACGTGCTCTCGGCGGCGGTGCGCCGCTTCCCGTGGCTCACCATCGTGGTGGTGCTCGCCATCTTCGGCGTCCTCGGCTACTTCACCGGCCAGCAGGTCATCGCCGAGGGGAACGAGGGATTCGCCCCCGACGCCCCCGAACTCGACGCCTCCAACGAGATCGGCGAGTTGTTCGGCGACGACAGCTCCGGCACCGTCATGCAGGTGGTGGTCTCCTCCGACGGCGGCGACGTCATCACGACCGACGGCCTCGAGACGACCCGGGTGGTCACCGAGGTCCTCACCGACTCGCCACTCGCCGAGGACCTCGCCGAGGGCGCCCAGGGCCCGGTGGTGTCGTTCCTCGCCCCGGTCGAGGGCCTCGGTGACCCCGACCAGGGCCCGACTGCCAGCATCGTCGTCGGCACCGACGGCGGCGACGTCTTCACGCCCGAGGGCCAGGAGGTCGTCGGTGCCGTCATCGACGCCGCAACGGGCTCGGATTCCGCCGCCAAGCTCGACACCGAGGCCGCCGGGGGCCCGGTGTCCAGCTTCCTCACCCCGATGCTCGCCGGGTCCGGACAGGGACCGACCGCCCAGGTGGTCATCGCCACCGAGGGGGGCGACGTCATCACCGCCGAGGGGCTCGCGGCGTCGCTCGCCCTCCAGCAGGCCGTCTTCGAGTCGCCACTCGCCGCCAAGCTCGCCGGGGGCGACCCCACCCAACCGCCCGTGTTCGGGTTCCTGGCGCCGGTCGAGGGCGCCATCGACCAGGGCCGGTTCGACCCTGCCGCCCCGACCCCGGCCGTCAAGGCGGCTTGGACCCAGGGCTTCGACCAACTCCAGCAGGAGGCGGCGGGGGCGATTCCCTTCCTCCTGTCCAACGACCAGGACCTCTCGGTGCCCGCTGCATCCCAGGGGATCGTCTCGTTCAACCTGACCGAGCCGCTCACGGCCGACGAGGAGGCCCAACTCGCCGAGATCGTCGCCTCCGTGCCCGCCGCCGACGGCTACGAGCTCGCCTACCTGCCCCCGGCACCGTCCGACGTCGAGACGTTCAAGGACGTCTACCTGACCCGCGTCGACTTCCTGCCGGCCGAGGCCACCGAGTTCCTGCCGTTCCTGGCGTCGACCGACGGCGACCTCGCCGTCCCCGAGGCCGAGAAGGGTCTCGTCGTCCTTTCCCTCACCGAGGACCTCACGGCCGCCGAGTCGGCGTCGCTCGCCGCCGCCCTCGCCGACGTCGACACCCCCGACGGGTTCACCGTCGGCTACCTGCCCGTCGAGCCCACCACCGAGCAACTGAAGCAGGCCTACACCGACAACCTCGCCTTCATCCCCGCCGAGTTCGCCTCCCAGGTCGAGTCGCTGCTGTCGGACGACGCCGACCCCGACGCCGTCACGGCCTCGTCGGGGCTCATGATCGTCTTCCTCGACAGCCCCACCACGGAGGCGGAGTTCGAGGCCTTCTCCGATCGGCAACAGGCCTTCGTCGACCAACTCAACGCCGCCGACGTACCCGAGGGGTACGAGGCCGGGGCGTTCTCGTTCGGCCTCATCTTCTCCGCCGGTGGCGACGCCACGGGCGAGATCGGCCGCATGTTCGGGCTGGCGGCGGCGATCATCGTCGTTGTCCTCCTCTTCAACTTCTGGATCCGGGTGCGGGGTGCCGGTGGCACCCGGCGGGCGATCCGGCGGACGGCGGCCGACACCCTCCTCACCCTCGTCACGATCCTCATCGCCATCACGTGGATGCAGGGGATCGGGGTGCTGCTGGGGCCGGACTACCTCGGCGTGATCGGGTACTTCAACCAGATCGTCCAGATCCTCCCGATCCTCATCATCGGGCTGGGGGTGGACTACGGCATCCACATGACGTCGCGCTATCGCGAGGAGTTGGCGGCGGGCAACGACGTGCCCGAGTCGATCCGCCACGCGATCCGCACGGTCGGCGTCGCCCTCGTGCTCGCCACGCTCGCCACGGTGGTCGGTTTCCTCACCAACCTCGTCAGCCCGGTGCCCGCGCTGGCCGACTTCGGCGTGCTCGCCGCCGCCGGCATCCTCTCGGCGTTCCTGCTGATGCTCACGTTCGTGCCCGCGATCCGGCTCCTGTTGGACCGTCGGGCCGAGCGCGCCGGTCGTCTGGACGGCACCGACTTCGACCTCGAGCACACGCCCGGCTTCGTCGGCCCACTCGTGTTCGGCGTCGTCGGCGGTGCCTTCGCCTACCTCGCCTCGGTCGGCCTCGAGGTCGCCATCGAGGGTGCGGCGTTCGGAGACGTCTTCGACCCGGCCCGGTTCGGTGTCTTCGTCGCCATCGGCGCCGTCGTCGGCGTGACGCTGCTCCAGTTGCCGCGCATCACCGGCGTCGTCTCCGTGGTGGCCGAGAAGTTCGCCTGGGGCGTCGTCGTCATCGCGCTCGTGCTCGCCGGGGTCGGCGAGTTCGGCCGCCAACAGCTGGAGACGTCCTTCTCCTTCACCGATTTCGTCCCCACCGACAACCCACTCCTCGAGACCTTCGATCGGATCACCGAGGACTTCGGCGGGGGATTCGGTGAGACCACCAGCGTGCTCATCGGCGGCGAGGGCTCCGAGATCGCCACCGTCGCCGCCCACAACGCCCAGGTCGAGGCCTGGGAGAACCTCCGGGACACCCCCGACGTGACCCAGTTCGGCGACGACCCGGCCGTCGACGTCTCGCCCATCCAGGTCATCGTCGACCTCGCCGACCCGCAGTCGGAGATCCACGATCCGGCCGCCGCCGAGGCGCTGGCCGCCGCCGGGGTCGGCGACGACCTGCGGGTGGCCGACGGCTCCGACGTCGTCGCCCTCTACGACCTGCTCTTCGACCTGGCCCCCGAGGCGGCCGACGCCGCCCTCCACGCCGCCGACGGCGGCTACGACGCCGCCCTGTGGACCATCAACACGAGTGCCGGCGACACCGGTGCCTCCGAGCTCCGGGTGAACCTGAACGAGGACTTCGCCCCGGTGACCGATGCCGGCGTCGCCGCGGTCCCGACCAGCGAGAACATCATCAACACGGTCGTCGTGGACTCCCTCGGCGAATCCCAACTCTCCTCGCTGCTCATCACCCTGGCCGCCGCCACCTTGCTGCTCGTCGTCAACTTCTGGATCGAGGCCCGCCGCCCGATCCTCGGCGTGCTGACGATGCTCCCGGTGGGCCTCGTCGTGTTGCTCACGTTCGGGATGATGGCCCTCCGGGGCATCCCCTTCGGCCCGGTGACGGCGACCATCTCGGCCTTGGCGGTGGGCATCGGCGTGCCATTCACCATCCACATCACCCACCGGTTCCTCGAGGACCGGGTGCGGATGGACTCGACCGAGGAGGCGATCCGGTCCACCACCCGCCACACCGGGGCGGCGCTCACCGGTTCGGCATTCACGACCATGGCGGGGTTCGGCTCGCTCGTGACCTCGAACCTGACGCCGTTCCAGCAGTTCGGCGAGGTGACCTTCTGGGCGATCCTCTTCGCGCTGCTGGGCTCGTTGATCCTGCTGCCGTCGATGCTCGTGATCTGGGACCGCTACCACCGCCGTCGCGGCGACGAGCTCATCGACGTCGAGGCCGTCGAGGCAGCGCTCGAGGTCTGACCCCGCGGATCCCGTTCCTGTCGGGCCGGTCCATCCATGTGACGGCCCAGCCCGACAGGAACGCTCCTCGGGGGACCGTCCCGACGAACGTTCGTTGGCTAGGTTCCGGCCGATGGCCAGGACCTCTCGTGACGACGTGATCGGCGCCGCCGGACGGCTCTTCGCCGAGCGCGGGTTCCATGGCACCTCCATGCGCGACCTCGGCGACGAGTTGGGCTTGCTGGGGTCGTCCCTGTACTCCCACGTCAGCGGCAAGGAGGAGCTGCTCGTCGAGGTCATCGCCCGCGGCGACGCGTTCTTCGCGACTGCCGCGGACGCCGCCCTCGCCTCGTCGGGCACGCCCACCGAGCGGCTCCGGCGGCTCATCGCCGGCCACGTCGACGTCCTCGTCGACCACGCCGCCGAGGCCCGCACGTTCCTCGACGAGGCCCGCTTCCTCGACTCCCGGGAACGGGGTCGGGCCGTGGCGATGCGGGATGCGTACGAGGCCCGGTGGCGGGAGGTCATCGCCGAGGGGGTCGCGTCCGGGGAGTTCCGCCAGGACCTCGACCCGCGGCTGGGATCGATCCTCGTGCTGTCGACGCTCAACGCGCTCATCCGCTGGTACGACCCCGAAGGCTCGCTGTCGCGGGCGGAGATCGTCGACGAGTTGGCGGCGTTCTGCCTGGGCGGCCTGCGCTGACCGGCGCGGGTAGCGTCGGCCCGTCGCCCACCGGAGGTCCCATGCCCACGCTCGAGCCGTTCTGCACGATCACCGCCGAGATGGCGCCGACCATGCTCGGCGCCATGCCCGACGGGTTCCGCATCGACTTCCCCTTCAGCGGCATCGCCACCGGACCCCATTGGGAGGGGGAGCTCCCCGTCGTCGGCACCGACCACGGACGGGTCCGCAAGGACGGCACGGTCGTCCTGGGCATCACCGCCCGCATCGGGGAGGGTGCCGACAGCGTGTTCTACACCGCGACCGGACTGGCCCTCCCGACGGAGACCCGGGGGGACGCCGATCCCCACGAGCTCCTCATGTTCGAGACCGCCAACGAGGACCTCGCCTTCCTCAACCGCTCGATCGGCGTCGCCTTCGGCGAGTCCCGAGGCACGACGCTCACCCTCGAGGTGTACCTGGCAAAGGCCTGACGGCGGCTCTGCCGCCGTCAGAGGTACGACGGTACTTCGGTACTTGGTACTCAGTACTCAGTACTCAGTACGTCGCTGGGCGTCAGCCCAGACCCTTGAAATCCGGCTTCCGTTTGGACAGGAAGGCGTCCACCGCCTCGAGGTGCTCGGGACGGAGGCCCATCTCGCCCTGCACCCGCATCTCCTCGGCGAGGACGTCGCCCACCGGGTGGCTCGAGCCGTACAGCAGGAGCCGGCGGGTGGCCACGTAGGCGGCCGTCGGGCCCTCGGCCAGCTGCGCCGCCCAGGCCACGGCCTCGTCGACCACCGCCTCGTCGGTTGCCGCCCGATGGGCGAGGCCGATCGCCACCGCCTCGTCGGCCGCCACCCGCCGGCCGGAGTAGGCGATCTCCATGGCTCGCGACAGCCCGACCAGCCGGGGCAGCGACCACGGCGTGCCCGAGTCGGGGATGACGGCGACGTTGATGAACGCCGACATGAAGAAGGCCGAATCGGCGACGACCCGGAGGTCGCACGCCAGTGCGATGCCCATCCCGGCCCCGGCCGCCGCCCCGTTCACGGCCGCGATGGTCGGCACCTCGGCGGCGTGCAGCCCCTCGATGAGGGGGTTGAACACGTCGCGGATGGTGGCGGCGAGGTCGGGCGCCCCCCGGTCGTACTCCTCCTTGAGCCCGGCGAGGTCCACCCCGGAGCTGAAGGCCCGCCCCGCCCCGGTCAACACCAGTGCCCGGGCCTCCCGTCCCGCCCGGTCGAGGTCGGCGAGCGCCGACTGGCTCGTCTCGAGGTCGATGGCGTTGAACGAGCCCGGTCGGTCGATGGTGACGACGGCGACGTCGCCGCGGAGTTCGTAGGTGGTCGGCATGGGGGGGACGCTAGGCGAGGCTTAGCCTCGTCGCACCAAGTACCAGGTACTGA
>CAZTLW010000116.1:7085-7388 GCA_964614585.1 uncultured Acidimicrobiia bacterium
TATCGCCTGTTGGGTGGGGTGTCGTCTACCACCGGGGCGGCCCTGGTGTGGGCCGCCCCCGGTGGTGGGTCTCACTGGGCTGGGAGGGAGGAGGAATGTGAGACACCCCATCCAACCCGACCGGGCCGGCACGTATTCCCGGTACCCGATACCGCAGCACCCGATACTCAGTACTCAGTACTCAGTACTGAGAGCCCCATAGGCTGCGCTCCATGCACCCGGTTCTCGAGCGCGAATGGCCCGTGGCGGCCGCCCATCGTGGTTCGCGCCTGCTCTGGCCCGAGAACACGATGCCGGCCTTCC
>CAZTLW010000117.1:0-7387 GCA_964614585.1 uncultured Acidimicrobiia bacterium
TTGGACCGGTCGGTGGTCTACGAGTGGGATGATGCCGAGGTGGTCGAGGTGGGGGCGCTGGTGGTGGCGGTCCCGAGCGATGCCCAGCGGCTGGTTGCCGATGCGGCCGGCACGGTTCGCGGCCTCGACGACCAGGGTGAGGTTCGGATCGGCTTCCTCGACGAGTGCCGCCGTCGCACCGTCGACGTCCGGGGCCGCGACGTGCTCGGGGTCGGTATGGGTTGTGCGGGGCTGTTCTGGTGGGCGTTCGAGTGGGACCAGCCGCCCTCGGCCGGCGATCAGGGCTCCGAGTTGGTCTGGTCGCGGGAGGTCGCCGAGCACGCCTGCCTCGATGAGGTCCTTGCGGTCGACCTGCCTGCCCCGCCGACGCTGGACGAGTGGGTGGCCGACGGTGGGGTCTGGGTGGCCGAAGCCGACCTGCCGTTCGTCGACATCGACGTGCTCCCCGACACCGACCCCGACTCCGTCGTCGGCTCGGCCCGGGAGGGCGACGAGCGGGTCGCCCCGATCGTCGCCGAGTGCCGAGCCGCCAACTCGCTGGTGTTCCCACTGCCCACCCGGACGTCCGAGGCTCCGGTGTCCGACACCGAGTCCGTGGTCGGCGACCTGGTCTTCGATGGGACCTGCCTCCACCTCGTCGACGGGGCCGGGACCCGCTGGCTGGCGGTCTGGCCGCCCGGCCACGAACTGCTCCTCTTCCCCCAACCCGGCCGGGTGTTGTTCGAGGTGTTCGATCGGGCCGGGTTCGACGTCGACCCGGTCGGCGACGGTCCCTTCCCCCACACCTTCTTGGCCCCCACCACCTTCGCCGAGCTGTTCGGCACCGCCGACGTCGGGGCCGACGTCGACACCCTCGGCTGCGACGGCACCCCGTTCGCCGTCGCCCAAGCAGCCACCACCCCCGAAACCGGAGCATGAGAGCTTCGCACCCCGCTCCCTGAGCCCCCGGTTCGACCCATCGCCGAGGCGGCGCGGCATCCTGCTCGCCGGTCGGGTGAGCGACCCTGACGCTCGCTCAGACGCCGAGACCGGTTCCGGGATCGCCATTCATCGACGTCTGCCTCTCCTTGCAGCCGAACCTGTCGCCACCTGACCCCGAACAGGTGTTTGCCCCGGCCGGGTCGGGTCGGTATCCTGACCGTACACACGTTCGGGAGGACCACCGTGGCAGACGAGCGCCCCGCTCTCAGCACCCGCCAGCGCGAGGTGCTCGACTTCATCCGAGAGACGGTCGCGGACCGCCACTACCCGCCGTCGGTGCGGGAGATCGGCGAGGCGCTCGGGCTCAGTTCGCCATCGACGGTCCACGCCCACCTCTCGGCGCTGGTCAAGTACGGCTACCTCCGTCGTGACCCCACCAAGCCCCGGGCGATCGAGGTCGTGGACGAGACACCGTCGGTCACCGCCCTCCCCGAGCGGGACCACGTCCGCGACGTGCCGCTGGTCGGCCGCATCGCCGCCGGCACCCCGATCCTCGCCGAGGAGCAGGTCGAGGAGGTGTTCCCCCTCCCCGAGGCGCTCGTCGGGTCGGGGCCGGTCTTCATGCTCCGGGTGAAGGGCGACTCGATGGTCGACGCCGGCATCCTCGACGGCGACCTCGTCGTGGTTCGCAGCCAACCCGATGCCCGCGACGGGCAGTTGGTGGCCGCCCTAGTCGGCGACGACGAAGCGACGGTCAAGCGACTGGAGCGTCGCGACGGCACGGTCGTGCTGCACGCTGCCAACCCCGCCTATGAGCCCATGGTGTTCACCGACGGCGTGGCGGTGTTGGGCGTCGTCGTCTCGGTGCTCCGCTCGGTCTGAGCCCCGCTGGGAACCCTGGGTTCGTGGCGGGGCTGTGCGCCCTCTACGGCCCAGGCTTCGTCCCGCCAACCCCCTGACCAACCCTGGGTTGCTGGCGGTGTCCTGCGCCCCCTCCGGCCCAGGCCTCGTCCCGCCAACCCCCTGACCAACCCTGGGTTGCTCAGGGGGTCTGGCCGGTGAAGACCTCGGCCACCGGGCCCGTCAGCCAGGCCTGGCCGTTGGCCACCTCGACCGTCAGCGTCCCACCGGGCAGGTGGACGTCCATCACGCCGTCGCCACCCAGTGCCACGGCGGCCGCCGCCACCGCCCCGCTCCCGCACGCCAGCGTCTCCCCCACCCCCCGTTCGTGCACGCGCAACGCGATGCCCCCCTCCGACACCGCCATGAAGCCAGTGTTGATCCCGCCCGGCACGCCCGCATCGAGACGTCGGCCGACGGAGCCGACCTCGGCGGCCGCCACGTCGGTGACCTCGACGACGGCGTGCGGGTTGCCGACGTCGACCCGGGTCACCTCAACGCCGAGCAACTCGCCGCGCTCCCCCACGCCCACCGACCCAACCCCCACCCGCACCCGATGGTCACCGACGATCTCCGCCGGCAGCGGCCCTCGGGGCGTGTCGACGGTGAACGACTCACCGACCCAACCCCGAACATGGGCGAACCAGGCCACACAACGCAGCCCGTTGCCACACATCTCGGCCTCGGACCCGTCGGCATTCCAATACTCCATGCGGACCCCGTCCTCGGTGGGCGTCGCCCGGAGGAGGCCGTCGCCGCCGACGCCCGTGTGACGGTCGCACAACTCGGCGACGCGGTCGGGGCTGGGGGCGTCTTCGACCGTCCCGTCGATGACGACGAAGTCGTTGCCGGCACCGTGCATCTTCGTGAACCTCACCCGCCGAACGCCTCCTCGACCGCCGCCAGTCGCTGCTCGACGACCGACACCCACGGTATCGGCAGCAGGCGCGGATCACGTCCGAAGAACGTTCGCTGTCGGCGAGCCAGGGCCAGCGTGGCGGTCAGCACGTCGGCCGCCCCGGCGGAGAGCGGCAGCCGACCCTCGACCACCGGCAGCAACTCCTTGTAACCCACGGCCTGGGAGGCGGTCCGCCCCAGTCGAGGGGCGAGGCGTTCCACCTCGGCGAGCAGGCCTCGCTTCAGCATCTTGTCGATCCGTCGCCGGGCCCGGGTGCTCAGGCCATCGCCCGGGTCGATCACGACGCCGGTGAACGGGACGAGGGCGCGGTACTCGCGGACGGCCACCGCCGCCGGCGATCCGGCCCGCTCGCTGGGGGTGCCCCCGCCGATCCGCACCACCTCCAGTGCCCGGGCCACCCGACGTGGGTTCTCGAGGTCGACGTGGTCGCCGGCGCCGGGGTCGGCCGCGAGGAGCTCCGCCCGTGCCGCGTCCGGCTCGAGCGTCTCGACGGCCTGCCGGACGACCGGGTCGTGGCCGGGGAACTCGAGGGGATCGAGCAGCGCCCGGAAGTGCAGGCCGGAGCCGCCGACGACCAGCACGTTGCGGCCCCGGGCGTGGACGGCTTCGATCACATCCCGACCTCGCCGCTGGAACGCCGCCACCGAGTACTCCTCCTCGGGTTCGACGAGGTCGAGCATGTGGTGGGGTACCTGCTGGCGCTCCTCCCACGTGGGCTTGGCCGTGCCCACGTCCATGCCGCGGTACACCTGCATGGAATCGACCGAGAGGATCTCCGCATCGAAGCGTTCGGCGAGGCGAAGTGACAACTCACTCTTGCCGCCCGCCGTGGGCCCGACGAGCGCCAGCACCCGGCTCAGACCACGCTCCCGGTGAGGTAGAACGTCGCGGCGCCCTCGACGAGTGCCTCCGCGAAGGTGCCCGCCGGATGGACGCCGTCGACGTGGACGAGCTTGCCGCCGCGGGTCCGCATCGTCGACCGCGACGGATCCTTCTCCGACGGGCCCTCCGACAGGACCGACAGGCGCCGGCCGACGAGGGCCTCGTTGCGCTCGCGGCTGATCCGCGACTGCAGGGCCAGCAGTCGCTGGAACCGCTCCTGCACGACGTCGGGGTCGACGAACTCGCCGACCAGTTCGGCGGCAGCGGTACCGGGACGGGGGCTGAAGATGAACATGAAGGCCGAGTCGAAGCGAGCCTCGGCGACGACCTGGAGGGTCGCCTCGAAGTCCCCGTCGGTCTCGCCGGGGAAGCCCACGATGACGTCGGTCGAGACGGTGAGGTCGGGCAGGTGGTCGCGCACCATCGCCAGACGCTCCAGGTACCGCTCCGGCGTGTAGCCGCGGTGCATCCGGGCGAGGATCCGTCGGCTGCCGGACTGCAGCGGGAAGTGAAGTTGCTCGCAGACCGCCGGAGTCTCGGCCATGGCGGCGGCGACGTCCTCGCGGATGTCGGCCGGGTGCGGCGAGGTGAACCGAAGCCGTTCGAGTCCGTCGACCTCGCCCAC
Organism: uncultured Acidimicrobiia bacterium; assembly: GCA_964614585.1. GTDB lineage: Bacteria > Actinomycetota > Acidimicrobiia > Spongiisociales > JAENVV01 > JAHEFX01. The sequence goes on from CAZTLW010000117.1 coordinate 4,248, forward strand.
CCGACGGAGCAGGTCGGCGAAGATCGGCCGGCGCCGCCCGTCGAGGGCCAGGTCCCGACCGTAGGTGTTGACGTTCTGGCCGAGCAGGGTGACCTCGACGACGCCGTCGGCGACCAGCGAGCGCACCTCGCGCAGCACGTCACCGGGCCGGCGGCTCACCTCCCCGCCCCGGACGGACGGGACGATGCAGAACGTGCACGTGTTGTTGCAGCCCGTCTGGATCGTGACCCAGGCGCTGTGGGCGTGCTCGCGGCGGGCCGGGAGGTCGGCGGCGGTGGCGCCGACCGACTCGTCGAGGATCTCGGTGACGGGCCCCCACTCCTCGGCGCGGTCCAGCAGGGCGACGACCCGGTCGAGGTTGTGGGTGCCGACCACCACGTCGACCCATGGGGCCCGGTCGCGGACGAGGTCCCGGTCCTTCTGGGCGGCGCACCCACCGACGACGAGGCGACTGCCCGGGTTGGCGTCCTTGATCGACTTGAGGTGGCCGAGGGTGCCGTACAACTTGTTGTCGGCGTTCTCACGGATGGTGCACGTGTTGACGAACACGACGTCGGCGTCCTCGACCGCCTCGGCGCGGGTCATCCCGTCGGCCTCGAACAGGCCGGCGACCCGCTCGGAGTCGTGCTCGTTCATCTGGCACCCGAACGTACGGATGAAGTACGACTGCCCGGAGCGGGTGGGACGACGCCACTCGGCCGTGCGGACCGAGGGCGTCCCGAGGAGGACGGTGTCCGCCATGGGGATCAGCGAGCGTAGTCCGTGGCCCGGTACTCCCGGATGACCGTGACCTGGATCTGGCCCGGGTACTGGAGTTCGTCCTCCAAGCGGCGCGAGATGCGCGTGGCGAGGGTGGCGGCAGCCAGGTCGTCGATGTCGGCGGGATCGACCACCACCCGGATCTCCCGCCCCGCCTGCATGGCAAAGACCCGCTCGACACCCGGGAACGACCCCGCGATCTCCTCCAGCCGCTCGAGCCGCCGGACGTAGGACTCGAGTTGCTCCCGGCGCGCACCCGGCCGCGCCGCCGAGACGGCGTCGGCCGCCTGGGTGATCACCGCCAGCACCGTGCGGGGCTCCACCTCGTTGTGGTGGGCCTCGATGGCGTGGACGATGGCCGGGTCCTCCTCGAACCGACGGGCGATCTCCGCCCCGATGAGGGCGTGGGAGCCGCCAACCTCGTGGGTGACGGCCTTGCCGATGTCATGGAGCAGTGCCGAGCGCACGGCCGGTTCCCGCTCCATCCCGAGCTCGGCAGCCAGGAGGCCGGCCACGTGGGCCGCCTCCAGGCTGTGGGCCAGCACGTTCTGGCCATAGGACGTGCGGTACTTGAGCTGGCCGAGCAGGGTCACCAGTTCGGGGTGGACCCGGCTGATCCCCGCATCGACGAGCGCCCACTCGCCGGCGTCGCGGACGGAGCGTTCGACTTCGTCCTTCGCCTTCTCGTGGAACTGCTCGATCGACGCCGGGTGGATGCGTCCGTCGTCGACCAGGTTCTGCAGGGTGATGCGGGCGACCTCGCGCCGGACCGGGTCGAACGTCGAGACCGAGACGGTGTCCACCGAATCGTCGATGACGAGGTTGGTGCCCGTGACGGCCTCGAAGGCCCGGATGTTGCGCCCCTCCCGACCGATGATGCGACCCTTCATGTCGTCCGACGGGAGCTCCACCGTCGAGGTGGTGGTCTCCTGGACGACGTCGGACGCCAGTCGTTGCACTGCGGTGGCGAGGATCCGCCGGGCGCGGCGATCGGCCTCCTCCCGGGCGCGGACCTCGAGGTCGCGCACGAGCCGCATCGCGTCACGGCGTGCCTCGTCCTCGACATCGGCCAAGAGGGCTTCCTTGGCGGCGGTGACGTCGACGCCGGCAATCCGCTCGAGGTCCGAGCGCGCCTCCTTCCGAAGGCGTTCTACCTCGTCCTTGGCGCCGTCCAACTCCGACTCCCGGCGAACCAACAACTCCTCGCGCTGGGCGAGGTTCGAGGCACGTTGTTCCAGGGTCTGTTCGCGCTGGGAGATCCGCTCCTCCGACGTCCGCACCTCCACCCGCTTGTGCTCGAGGGTGGCGTCCTCCCGCTCCCGATAGGAGTCGGCGAGGGCCCGTGACTCGTCCTCGGCCCGCGCCAGGATGCGCTGGGCCTCGAGCCGTGCCTCGGCAAGCACGTGTTCGGCGGTCTGGTCCCCTTCCGGGGCCCGGCGACGGGTGCCCACCCGTGCGGCGATGAAGCCCAGCGGGGCGGCGACCACGACGGCGACGACGACGGCGATCACCACGATCCACACAGGGTCCACGATGTCCGTCCTTTCAGCGCCGGCCCCGGAGGCCGGCGTTCATTAGCTCAGGAGGTCATCGTACCCGGCCGACCCACGCCATCCGGGAGCGCGTGATGTGGTCACTGGGCCACGCCACGCGTTGTCAGCTCTCGGCGTCGAGGTCCGCCGATTCCTCGACCGGCGCCTGCACGTCGTCGGCGTCGGCGTCCTCGTCGTCCAGCAGCCCAACCGCCTCGAGCACCCGGGTATGGAGCTGGAGGGCGATGTCGGGATTCTCCCGGATGAAGCGCTTGGAGGCCTCCCGCCCCTGACCGAGCTGGTCGCCGTCGAAGGAGAACCAGGCACCGGCCTTCTTGACGATGCCCTGTTCCACGGCGACGTCGAGGAGGCTGCCCTCCCGGGAGATGCCCTCACCGAACATGATGTCGAACTCGGCCAGCCGGAACGGCGGGGCGACCTTGTTCTTCGCGACCTTCACCCGGACACGGTTGCCGATGTTCTCCTGGCCGTCCTTGATGGACTCGATCCGACGGATGTCGAGGCGGACCGACGAGTAGAACTTGAGCGCCCGGCCGCCCGGGGTGGTCTCGGGCGAGCCGAACATGACCCCGATCTTCTCCCGGAGCTGGTTGATGAAGATCGCCGTCGTCTTCGAGCGGCTCAGCGTGCCGGTGATCTTGCGGAGCGCCTGGGACATGAGCCGGGCCTGCAGGCCGACGTGGCTGTCGCCCATCTCACCTTCGATCTCGGCCCTGGGCACGAGGGCGGCCACCGAGTCGATGACCACCACGTCGAGCGCTCCGGAACGGATGAGCATGTCGGTGATCTCGAGCGCCTGCTCACCGGTGTCGGGCTGGGAGATCAGCA
>CAZTLW010000118.1:0-7320 GCA_964614585.1 uncultured Acidimicrobiia bacterium
ACCTCGTCGGCCTCGATGTAGGAGATCAGGTTCCCGAACACGGGCTCGTCCCACGCGGTGCACCCGATGAGCGTGAGGTCCTTCAGGTACATGGTCCGCATGTCGAGGTCGACCAGCGGCCCCGCGATGGCCCCCGACGAGACGAAGCGGCCGCCGCGCCGGAGCACGTCGAGCACCCCGGCGAACCCCGGCCCGGCGACGTTGTCGACGGCGACGTCGACCGACTCCGACCCGAGGGCCTCGGCCAGGTCCTCGCCACGGTCGACGATCTCGTCGGCGCCCAGCGCTCGGACCGACTCCGCCTTGGACGCCGACGTCACCGCCGCAACCGTGGCGCCACGGCGCTTGGCCAGTTGCACCGTCGCCGACCCGACCCCGCCCGAGGCGCCGGTGACGAGGACGTGGTCGGCAGGCCCGACACCCGCTCGGTGGAGCATGTTCTCGGCCGTGCCCCAGGCACACGGGATCGAGCCCAGCGCGGCATCGGTCCAGTCGACGTCGATCGCGAAGACCTCGGATCCGGGAACGACCACGAACTGGGCGAAGGCCCCGTCGAAGTCCGACCCCAGCCACACGGTCTCCATCGACCCGAATCCGTTCGGCCGCATACAGGCGCGAACGAGCACCCGACGGCCCACCAACGAGGGATCCGCTCCCGGCCCGAGCCCTTCGACGATGCCGCAGCAGTCGGTGCCCTGGATCAGCGGGAACGGCGTCGCCTCGTCCCAGCCGCCGTCGGTTCGCTCCGACGGAGCTTCGGCGGCCGCTTCGGTGCTGCCGGCCTCCGACGACGAGTACCAGCCGAGGCGGGTGTTGATGTCGGTGTTGTTGACCCCGGCGGCCAGCACCCGGATGAGGACCTCGCCCGACCCCGGTTCGGGGACGGGGACGTCGCGCACCTCGAGGCGGTCGTAGCCGCCGGTGCCGGTCGTGACCACGGCCTGCATCGTGTCGGGCATGAGCCGAGTCTCCCACGCCGACGGGGCCGACGACCACGGCGGCGGTAGCGTTCCCGCCCAGACGAGTGAAGGTGACGGCATGGCCGACGAGTGGCAGAAACCCGAGACCGTGAAGCTGCTCTCGGGCGGCAACCCCCAGATCCCCAAGGGTGACGGCGACGCACCGGTGCAGGCCTACCTCGAGGCCATGCCCGGGTGGAAGGCGGACCTGGGGCGACGGCTCGACGAGCTCATCGTCGGCACGGTGCCCGACGTGCGCAAGGCGGTCCGCTGGAACTCGCCCTTCTACGGCGTCGAAGGCCGCGGCTGGTTCGTCAGCTTTCATTGCTTCACCAACTACGTGAAGGTGACGTTCCACAACGGCGCCTCGCTCGACCCCCTCCCACCGGTGGACTCCAAGCACCCCGACGTGCGCTACCTCCACATCGGTGAGGACGACCTCGACGAGGGCCAGTTCGTCGCCTGGGTGCGCCAGGGCGCCGAGCTCGCCGGCGAGGACCTGTTCTGACCCGTGCCGAGTGGGGCCCCTTTGGTCAAAGGCCACCGTGGTGCTTGAGTAGCGCCTGCTTTGCTGCACTCCGATCGTCACGGTGGCCTCGCGCCGCCCTCATTGGTCGACGAACTGCTGACGCGCGAGGCTCGGTGGTTCGTCGACGGCCACCTGCCGTCCGCGGTCGCCGGGTGGTTCACGGCCGCCCCGGACGTGGAGTCCGGTGAGCGGGTGGACACCTACGACGTCGAGTCGGCTCGACGTGGCATCGGCCGCAAGCACCGCAATGGCGAGTTGGTCGACGTCAAGGTCCGCGTCAGGGACCTCGGGGACGTCCTCCTCGCCGGACGGCTCGCCGGTCGCCTCGAGGACTGGCGCAAGGTGAGCCGTACTGCCGACCCGTCCCGACCGCGCCTGGTGGCGCCGATCGAGTTGGCAAAGGCCCTGCACACGAGGCGCTACCCGCTGCCGGGGAGCAACGCCGGCTGCGAGGCGGAGTTGGTCGAGGTCGAGACCGACGGCGCCGAGGCATGGTCGCTGTGCTTCGAGACGTACGGTGATCCGACCCTGCGAGCACAGGCGTTCCGCCACGGCATCGACCGATTCATCGCCGAGACCCCGATCCCCGCCGATCTCGAGTTGGGGCCGCAATGCAGCCTCTCGTACCCGAACTGGATCGCCCGGGTCGGGCGCTGACGCCGGGCCACGGAACGACGCCGACCGTCAGCCGCCGAGCCGGAGGCGGACCTCGTCGAGGGAGTCCTGCTCGGCGACCAGCGTGACCTCGTCGCCGACCCGGAACACCGTCGATCCCTGGGCCAGGACCGTCGTGTCGCCCCGGCGGACCTCGAGGATGAGCACGTCGGGCGGGAGTCGGATCTGCCGCAGCGACATGCCATGGACGTCGCGATTCGTGAGCGTGATCTGCACGACGGTCCGGTCGGGGTCCTGGTGCAACAACAGGGCCGTCGATTGCGGCGAGAGCACCGCTTGCTCGAGGAGGGTGACCATCGCCGAACTCGGATCGACGACGAAGGTGCCCAGACCCGCCAGGTCCGCCGCCGCCGCCGCCTCGACCGGTCGGGCGACGAGTCGCTCGATCCCGCGTCGCTCGTAGGCGAAGCGGAGCACGTCGAGGTTCGCCGCGTCGTCGGGCAGCATCGCCACGACGGCGGCCGCCTCCTCGTCGATGAGTCCGGCGAGCGTCTCCTCCGAGACGTCGGGGATCAGCACCTCCTCCACGTCGGAGGCCGAGATGCGCTCGACCTGCTCGGGATCGGTGTCGGCCACCACGACGTCCCACCCGCGCCCCATGAGCACCCTGGCCAATGCGATCGACTGTCCCTCCACCCCGAAGATCACGACCTTGCCGCCCTCGAGCTCCCCGGCCTCGGGCAGGTTGGCCTCGCCCACCCGCTTCAGGCCGGACTTCAGGAAGAGCGGGCCGACGACCTCGTTGATCACCACGACGGAGATGATGAGCGTGGCGAAGGCGTCGCCCAGGTCCGGGAACTGGACGGAGACCTCGCGGGCAAGGCCCAGGGCGATGCCCGCCTGGGTGATGAACGCCATCCAGGACGTGCGGCGGACGAGCTTGGACTCACCGGCGATCGTGGAGCCGATGCCCGAGCCGATGGCGATGCCGACCACGCGGACGGCAAAGAGGGCGAGCGCGATGGGCAGGGTCTCCCACAGCACGTCGAGTTTCAGCGCCAGACCGGTGATCGTGAAGAAGGCGACGTAGACGGCCGGGCCCACGTCGTGGAGCAGGCGATCGAACTCCAACCGGAAGTTGGTGAAGTTCGTGACGAAGAACCCACCGATCAGGGCGATCAGCAACGGCTCGATGTAGATCTCGAAGCCGAAGGTCGCGACGCTCCATGTGTCCACGAACGCCGCGAGCTGGTAGATCCCGAAGCCGAGGGCGAGGACCCCGGCGATCTTCGCGAGCCGGTGGATCCGGAGCGAGAGCAGGGTGCGGAGGAGGTAGCCCGTGGCAATGCCGAGCGTGGTCGCCGCCGCCAGGTCGAGGAGCAGCAACCCGACGAACCCGATGTCCAGCGTGGAATCGGTGAGGAGGGCCGCGGCGACGGAGGCCATGGCGGCGAAGAGCACGATGATGACCACGTCCATCAGCACCGTGACCCCGAGCGCCGTCCGCGTGAACGGGCCGCGGGCGCGCACCTCCTTGATCACGGCGATGGTGGAGGGCGGCGAGAGGGCGAGGAGGACCGCTCCCCCGAGTAGCGCCGTCGCAAGCCTGGCCGGGGTCGAGAAATCCGAGGTGAAGGGCAGGAACTCCGTCGCGAAGTAGATCGCCACCGTCAGGAAGGTGAAGCCGACGACGAGGATGCCGGCGGTGGTCGAGAGGATCGGCCGCAAGCGGGGCCGGAGTTCCTTGATGTAGAGCTCCGAACCGGCGACGAAGGCGATCACGGCCAGCGAGATCTCGTCGATGAACCGCAGGCTCTCGACGTCGACCGTGTCCAGGAACCCGACACCGAAGGCCCCGGCGAGGGCGCCGGCGAAGAGGTACCCGGTGATCGTCGGCAGCTTGAGCGCCTTGAACCCCTGGCCGATCATGTACGACGCGAGGCAGACGACGCCGAACGCGATCAGCGACCAGAGTGTGTCCATGGGCGGCGAGTGTACGGACGGCTCCGGGGTTCGCCGGGAGCTTCGGGGCCGGAGACGAAACCGGCGGACCCGGGCACGGGCTCCATGGGACCGGCCCACCGGGGCCCCCAGCTCAGGTGGTCAGAGCAGGTGACTCACCAAAGGGCCACGGAGTGCCCTTCCATCCACGAGGTCGATCCCACCGGGTTGGGTGGCCGGGTCGTGACGACCCGGCCACCCAATGGTCACCGATGCTCCGGTGGTCTGAGCCCCCATCGCTGACGCGGGGAGGCGAGGTTCGCTCACTCGTCCGCGGTGAGCTGGGCGATCGCCGATGTCCAGTCTTCGAGGTGGTAGACGTGCGTGATCTTGCCGCCCTCGAGGGTGAGGATGTCGATGGACATGATCTCGAAGCTGCGCCCCGTGGGTGTCTCGACACCGAAGAAGGGGCCGACCGGCGTGCCCGACGCCAGGCCGCGCACGACGTAGCGGCCGTCGTCGAGCTCGATGATCTCCTGCGGCTCCCAGGTCAGGTCGGGCACGACCTGACCCAGAAAGGCGATCGTGTTCACCATGCCCTCTGCGCCCGGCCCGCCCGGCGGCGTCGGAATCGAGACGACCTCGGGCGAGAAGAGCTCGTAGTAGCGCTCCTTCGTGGTCTCTGCCGGTGCGCTGAGCACGTCGGTGTAGAAGGCGCGCACGGTGTCCGTGTCGCTTGTGCGGGTTTGCATGTGGATTCTCCGTTCCTTGGTCCCGGATACTGGCGTACCGGCTGGTACGGAAATGGTATACTCCGACCGGAGACACGAGTCAAGCCAATTCGTACCTTTCGGTATAAAAATATGGACACCAACGACCCCGCCCGCCCGAGAGGCCGTCCGCGAACGACGGATCCGGCACACGTGCTCGACGTCGCCATGACCGCGTATTGGCATGACGACCCGGCGGACGTGTCGCTCAACGCGATCTGCCGGCTGGCAGGCGTGTCGAAGCCATCGCTCTACCGCGAGTTCGGCAGTGAGGACGGTCTCACGCGAGCGACGCTCGACCGCTATGCCGAGCAGGTGCTCTCGGACGTGTTCGCAATCCTGCAGGCCGGACGAGGATTGACGGAGACACTGGACGCGCTGGTCGACTTCGCGTGCGACGACCCTCGGATGGCGACCGGGTGCCTGTTCTACAAGATGCGCAACGGGAAGCATCGGCTCGGGCCACGGACGCGCGCCCGGGTGGACGAACTGGATGCCGGGGCCCGGGCGGCGTACGAGGCGTTCCTCCAAGACCGTCGCGACGCAGGTGAATGGCCGGCAGGCCCAAGCGTCCAGACCGGAGCACGCCACCTCTCGGAGCAGATCGCGCTTGCGTTCACCCAGCGAGCATCCGGCGAGGACCCCGACGAGGTCCGCGACTCGCTCACCCTGGCCCTGTCCGTGTTCACGAGTTGATGGACCCAGGGCCGGTACCGGCGCGATTCGTGCGACCGAGCGCTGACCACCGAGGAGCAACACCGTGTCTCTTGTGGCGGGGACGGTTCAGAGCCCGAACTGTCCCCGCATGCCAGCCAGGAACGCTTCGTCCTGCTCCGCCGAGTAGCGCTGGGACAGCAACGCCTTCGCCTCGTCGCCGGCAACGAAGCGCATCGTGTCGCCGTCGTGGGTCGTGGCGTCCCAGATCACGGCAGCGCAGTCCTCGGGTTGCATGGCGCCGGTCGGGGTCGTGTCGTCGTCCGACGTGATGGCGCCGACGAGCATCTGCACCAACGGCTGGTAGTCCTCGACCGACTCGTCGTAGGAGGCGACGAACGACCGGCCGGAGAAGTCCGTGGCGACGCCACCCGGTTCGACGATCCTGACCGCGATCCCGAACGGCCGCAGCTCATAGTGGAGGGCCTCGCTGGCGCCTTCGACCGCCCACTTCGACATGTGGTACGGCGTGCCGAGCGGATATGCCATGCGGCCACCGACGGAGGAGACGTTCACGATCGTGCCGCGGCGACGCTCCCGCATGCCCGGCAGGACGGCTTTGGTGGTCTCGAGCAGGCCGAGGACGTTGACGTCCATCTGGCGGCGCAGCACCTCCATCGGCATCGTCTCGAGCGGGCCATAGGCGCCGTATCCCGCGTTGTTGACCAGGGCATCGATCGCCCCGAACCGCTCCGTGCCGCCGGCGACGGCAGCTCGGATCGAGTCGCCGTCGAGGACGTCGAGTCGTGCGACGAGCACTTCGTCGCGCTCGAGCAACTCGCCGGCGTCATCGGGGTTGCGCATCGTCGCAACGACGTTCCATCCCTCGTCGGCGAAGCGGTGGGCGGTGGCGCGGCCGATGCCGGAAGAGGCGCCGGTGATCAGGACGGTGTCGGGCACTATGGTCTCCTCGGGTGACGCTCTGACATTCTGCTGTCAGGATGTCAGGCTGACATTCATGGTCGAAGATGTCAACATCGACCCATGGCGGAGACCACGACACGGGACGAACGGATCGAACAGATCCGCCGCGCGGCCGTGGACGTGTTCGCCGAGCACGGCTTCCGACGGACCTCGATGGCCCTCATCGCCGATGCGGTCGGTGTCTCGAGGTCGGCGCTCTACCAGTACTACGACAACCGCGAGGACGTGTTCCGCGCCGTCATCGAGACCACGCACGGCGACGCGGCGGACGCCGCCATCGCCGCACTCGAGGGCGACGGGGACCTCGCCACGCGGCTGAGCGGATACCTGCAGCGTGGACTCGCCGACGGTTACGAGCGACTCTCGACCCTGACGCACGCAGAGGAGATCCTCGAGGCCCAGCATGCGTTCGCGGCCGACATCGCCGAGGCCGCCCGCGAGCGGCGTCGTGGTCAGCTCGTGGCCGTGCTGCGCGATACCGGGGCCTCGGAGTCGGTCGTCAGCTCGGCGGTACGCCTGCTCGATCTCAGTCCCATGGGGCTCAAGTCCGACGCCCCGCCGGTCGGGGAATTCCGCGAGCGGCTCGACGATCTCGCCCGGTCCGTCGCCGTTCTCGTCAGCACCTCGGTCTAGCGCCGTCACCAGGGGGCCGCCCGGAATTGGAAGGGACGCCCAATCCGCCCAACTGGCGTTGTGCTACCTTCCCGACGGGGTTCCAACCCCCAAAATCACCCGGATTTTCGGGCGATTTCGCGGGCCCGTAGCTCAGGTGGTTAGAGCAGGGGACTCATAATCCCTCGGTCGCAGGTTCGAGTCCTGCCGGGCCCACGACGTGACCGCCATCGGCGGTTGCGGCGTGGGTCCGGTG
>CAZTLW010000119.1:0-7268 GCA_964614585.1 uncultured Acidimicrobiia bacterium
CCCCCCGGAGGGGGGATGGGCCCCACGGAGCGAAGCGGAGTGGGAGGGGGGAGCCCAACCGCCTCCGAGCGCCCGGAACGGGCTCACGGCGCAGGACCAGCCCCGCCCAGCGTCGAACTGAGGGCTCCGATGCCGAAGGCGACGCCGGCGGCGATGGCGCCGACGACGAGCATCTCCAGACCGCCTCGCAACCAGGCGATGTCCTCGTGCGCCGACGACCGGCCCGACCCGACCACGAACAGGGTCACCAGGGTCATGCCCGCCGCCACCGGGAATCGGAGGTCGTCGGGCAGGGGCACGAGGTAGGCGACGAGGGGCACGGCACCGATCAGGACGAACCCCGCCAAGGTGGCGACACCCTTGCGGGCGGCGAGGAGTCGGCCGGTCTGCTCCTCGGGGTCGCTGCGCTCGGCCAGGAAGTCGCTGGCAGCCATCGAGATGCCGTCGGCGAAGAGGCTTGCCAGCCCGAGGATGACGACGACCGAGTTGGCCAGCCGGGCCCCTACGACCCCGGACACGATGGCGAACGTCGTGATGAGGCCGTCGTTGGAGCCGTAGACCAGTTCGGGGAGGTACTTGCGGACGAGCCGCGGCGCCCGGGGTGATTCATCGGCCATGCCGACCCCCTACCCGACGGCCCGGCTTCCGAATCACCCGCCGCTCGGCTCCCTGGGGGCCGAAGGCCCCTCAGTTCCGAGGTTCCGCGGTTCCGTGGTTCGGGTTCGGCTCGAGCAGGTGCCGCTGGGTCTCGAACCTGGCCCGGAGCCGGTCCGACAGGTCCTCCCCCGACTCGTCCAGTCGCCGCGCCACCGCCACCAGCAGCTCGACGAGACCCGCGTGGTCGTCGAGGGAGATGTACTCGGGGGCCGGTGCCGCCCCCCCATCGCCCGCCTCGACCCGGTCGAGATCGCCCTGGTTGTGGTAATTGCCCAATGGGAGACAGACGCAGGTGGCGGCGAATCCGTGGGCGACGAAGGCCGTGGCCTCGCAGGCGCCACCGTCCATCAGCTTCCGCTGGGTGGGTCGGTCGAGGTCACCGGCGATGACGGACACCCGATCGGTGAGCTCGGGGGTGAACACGCTCACCCGGTCGGCGACCCGCACCACCGGCCCCGCACCGACGGGTGCCCAGTCGAAGGCGCGACTCGTCTCGAGACACACGAGACGGGCGTCGGCGGCGATCGTGCCCTCGACGCAGGCGGCGATGGCGCCGACGAAGCCCACCTCCTCGGCCCGGGTGAGGAGCAGGCCGACGTGGCCGAGGTCGGGATCGGTGCGGGTGCGCTCGAGCACCGACAGCGCCGCCGCCACCCCGGCGAGATCATCGCACCCCGGCGCCCGGAGGACGCCGTCGACGATGCCGAGGTCGGTCGGGTCGAAGTGCCACCGCCCGATCGTGCCCGGGGCCACGTCGAGGTCGACGGTGCCGACGCCGGCATCGGCGTCCCAGGTCGTCAGCGTCCCGACGACCGGCGCCCCGTCGATCGGGAAGAACTCGACGGCGGGGGCGCCGTCGAAGTACGGCGCCCCCATGCCGCCGCGGAACGAGACCGCCCCGCCGTCCCCGGCCACGAAGCCGGGGTGGTCGAGGTGGGCCGTGATCCACAGCGGGGGGCGGCGGGGCGGGTGTGGACCGGAGAGGACGAGGTTGCCGGCGGCGTCTCGCCGGATCGCCACGCCGGCCCGATCGGCCGCCCAGCGTTCGACGAAGGCGACGACCGCCTCCTCGCGCCCGGCAACGGTCGGCAGGTGGGTGAGGGCCTCGAGCCAGGCCCGGTCGTCATCGGTGAGCATCGACGGGACGGTACCGCCCCGGCCACGTAGCCTGCGCGCCATGGCCAACCCGATCCAGGTCACCTTCGATGCGGCCGACCCACCAGCCCTCGGCGCCTTCTGGGCCCTGGCGCTGGACTACGTCGAGCAACCGCCCCCCGACGGCCACGACTCGTGGGACGCCTGGTGCGAGGCGATGGGCATCCCCCCGGAGCGCCGCCGGGACGCCCATGCGATCGTGGATCCCACCGACGCCGGACCTCGAGTCTTCTTCCAACGGGTGCCCGAGGAGAAGGCCCACAAGAACCGGGTCCACCTCGACGTGTCCGTCTCGGGCGGACCGACCGTCTCGCTCGAGAACCGGCGCCCACTCGTCGACGACAAGGTGGCCGAGCTGGTGGCCGCCGGGGCCACCCAGATCGCCCGCTTCGATCGCGATGACGACTACTGGGTGGTGCTCACCGACCCCGAGGGCAACGAGTTCTGCGTGACCTGAGGGTCGGTCAGAAGGGCAGGTCGGTGAGGGTGTCGGCGACCGACGGCGTGGCGCCCGCCGGCGCCGGGGCCTCGATCCCGAGCCGCTCCCGAACCGCCTCGTAGCCACCGTCCTCCAGTTCGTCGGCCAACTCGGGCCCCCCGGAGTCGACGATGCGACCACCCAGCATGATGTGCACGCGATCGACCGCCATGTACTGGAGGATCCGGGAGTAGTGGGTGATGACGAGGATGCCGACGTCCGGCGAGCGCAGCTGCTCGACGGCCTCGGCGACCTGGCGCACGGCATCGATGTCGAGTCCCGAGTCGATCTCGTCGAGGACGGCGACCTTCGGGGAGAGGACCCCGATCTGGAACATCTCCGACCGCTTCTTCTCGCCGCCGGAAAGGTCGTCGTTGATGGCCCGACCCAGGAAGTCGGTCACCCCGAAGCGGTCGGCCTGCTCGGTGATCGTCGCCGCGAAGGCGTCGGCGTCGGCGCCGCGGGCGACGCCGACCTCGGCCATGAACTCGCCGAGACGGACGCCGGGGATCTCGACGGGGTACTGGAAGGCCTGCTGGAGGCCGAGGGCGGCCCGCTCGTAGACCGGCTTGTCGAGGAGCTCGACGCCGTCGAGCGTCGCCGACCCGGAGACCTCGTAGGTGGACTTGCCGGTGAGGGCATGGCAGAGCGTCGACTTGCCGGAGCCGTTGGGGCCCATGAGGGCGTGCACCTCGCCGAACGGTACGTCGAGGTCGACGCCCTTCAGGATCTCGACCGAGCCGATGGAGGCCCGGAGGTCACGGATGGACAGGGCGACGGTCATGCGTCCTCCTCGGGCAGGTCCAGGTAGAGCATCCCCTCGTCGACCCGGGCGGGGTAGGCGGGGACGGGCTTGGAGGCGGGCAGGGTCTCGGCGGCACCGGTGGCGAGGTCGAACTCGGCGCCGTGGCGCGGGCATTCGACCGAGGTGTCCCAGACGGTGCCCTCCGACAGCGAGGCCTCGGCGTGCGAGCAGCGGTCGCCGACGGCGTACACGGCGCCGGCGACCTTGAAGATGGCGATCCGGTGGGAGCCCACGTCGACACGCACGCCGCGGCCCTCGGGCAGCTCGGCGGTGGCGGCGATCTTCGTCCAGGCCATCAGACTCGCCCCTCGGCCTGGGCGGCCTCGTACTTGGCGTTGACGGCGTCGCGGACGGGACCGCGGACCTGGGTCGACGGGAGCTCGTCGAGGATCTCCTCGAAGAAGCCATGCACCATGACCCGCTCGGCGTGGTCGCGGGGCAGGCCACGGGACATGAGGTAGTAGAGCGGTTCCTCCTCGAGCTGGCCGACGCTGGAGCCGTGGCCGCAGACGACGTCGTCGCAGAGGATCTCGAGGTTGGGCACCGACTGGGCCCGGGCATCGTCGGAGAGCACGAGGTTGCGGTTGGTCTCGAACGCCGAGGTGCGGGTGGCGTCCTCCTCGATCCGCAGGAGACCCGTGAAGACCGACGAGGCACGGTCCTCGACCGCACCCTTCAGGAAGACATTGGAGGAGGTGTTCCGGCCGGCGTGGCGCATCACCACCCGATAGTCGAGGGTCTGGTCGCCGTCACCGAACGAGAGCCCGTCGATGTCGGCGGACGACCCGTCGCCCTCGAGGTCGACCCGCAGGTCGAGGCGGCCGAGGGCGGCGCCGAGGCCGACCTCGCCGATCCGGGCGGACGTGTCCCGGCCGAGGACCAGCCGTTCGTAGGCGGTGGCGCGGGTCTCGCCGCCCCAGGTCTGGACGGTCGTGACGTCGATGCCGGCACCGTCGCCGACCGAGATGTCGAGGCGGGGGACGACCGCCCGGAACCCGTCCGGGGATCGATACACCACGACGACGGCACCCCGGGCGAGGTCGTCGACGCGCACGGCGACATGGGGGTAGGTGACGACGTCGGTGGCGACGGCCTGCACGTCGACCACCACGGGTGCGGCGAGTTCCACCCCGCGACGGATCCGGACGAGCACGCCGTCGGTGGCATGGGCGAGGCTGGCGGCCGAGAGGCGGTCCCGGTCGGGGGACATCCCGGCGGCCAGCGCCGCCGCGAGCGACGGGGCGAGGCCGTCACCGACGTCGGCGAATCGGACGACGTCGATGCCCTCGGCATCGACGGACACGTCGGTAACGGCACCGTCGACGACGGTGATGCGGGCGGCGGCGTCGACGAGGGCCTCGACCACGGCATCGGGGCCCATCGGCGCCGAGGGCGAGGCGGGGGCGGTCAGCGCTTCGGGGTCGAAGCCGAGGTCGACGTACTTCCAGTGCTCGAGCTTCTCGGTGGGGGTCGGCAATGAGGCGAATACCGAGGCCCCTTCGGCGCGTCGGGCGTCGAGATCGGCGGTCACGGTCGGCGGTCCTCCGTCGATGGCTGGCTGGCGGCCGATGGTACCGGTGGCCTCGCGGCTATCCCGGGGCGGTCGGCGACGGCGCTCAGGCGGTGGGTCGGAGCGCGTCGTAGGTGAAGTTCGACCCGGGGTGCCAGAGCATCCAACCCACGCCCCGGGCGTCGGCCTCGTCGATCTGGGCCCGCACCTGGGAGGCGTCGTACCAGAAGTCCTGGAACCAGGGCCGCAGGATGACGTCATCGCCGATCCGCTCGAGGCCCTCGTCCATCGCGCCGGCCACGACCGGGCCCGGATGGTCGTTCGGGACCTCGAAGCCGTACCACCCGGTCGAGTAGTGGGAGGGGTACATCATCGGCGAGAGGGCATCGGTGACCTCGGCCAGCATCTCGAGGTTCTGGCCGATGCCGCCGTCGGCCCGCTCGCGGGTGATGAAGCCGAAGATGTCGGCGGAGACGGCACAACCGCGGGCGTGCAGCTCGTCACGGGCGGTGGCGAGGAAGTCACCGATGACCTGGGGTCGGGCCTCGTCGGAGCGGGAACCGTCCACCACCCCGGTCTCGGGAATGTTGTAGGGGAACCGGACGTAGTCGAACTGGATCTCGTCGATGCCCGCCTCGCAGGCATCGATGGCGAGGTCGAGGTTGTACTGGCGGGCGTTGGTGTCGGTGGGGTCGAGGAACCACTGGCCCTTGGCGTTGAACGGTTGGCCGGTGGCGCTGTCGATGATCGACATGTCGGGTCGGGCCTGGGCGGCGATCGGGTCCTGGAAGGCGACGACGCGGCCGATGAGGTAGACCCCGAGCTCGTCGAGCTGGCGCCGGATGTCGACGGGGTCGTAGGTGATCGCCTCCGACGAGATCTCGGTGGCCAGGGGGACGTCGGTGTCGTAGTAGACCTTGCCCGACTCGCTCTTGATGTCGATGACGAGCGTGTTGATCTCGGTCGTGGCGGCCGCCTCCAGGATCCGCTCCCAGTCCTCGCCCGCCATCTTCCCGGGGTTGACGTAGAGCCCCCGGACGGTGCGAGGCTCGAGGCCGATGGTGACCGGGGAAGCCTCGGCGACCGTGGCGGTGGTCGGCAGGTAGGCGGGCCGCTCGACGGTGACCTCCCCGGGTTCGGCGGCGAGGAATCGGAACCGCCCGGCGTCGTCGGTCATGACGGTCTCGTCGCCGAGGGTCACCGCGGCGGCGCGCAGGGGGGTGCCACCGATCCCGGTCACCACGCCCTCGACGACGGTCGGTTCCAGCTGGACGCTGAGACCTTCGACCGGGGGCAGCTCCGTCACGGGCACCTGTCGGGGTTGGTGGGCGGGCCCATCGACGACGAGCTCGACGCCGCCCTCGATCCAGCGGACGGTCGCCCGTCCGTCGGGGCCGGTCGGCACCGCCTCCTCGGTGGAGTCGGTGGCGGCGGCGACGACAGCACCGACGAGTGGGACGCCGGTGTGGTCGAGGACCTCGACGACCATCTCGTCGGGCGGCATCGTCATCGGCGGCGCGGCCTCCCCCATCACGATCGGCGGGGTGGCCACGCAGGCGGAGAGCACGAGGGCGAGCAGGGGGAGCAGGCGTGCCATGGTGGAGAGGCCAGCGTATCGACTCTTGCTGTGTAAGACGACGACCCCCGACGAACGATCGTTCGGATTTCTGCTTGACGGCCACGGGGGGGCCTCGGTACCGTCCGCCGGGCATGACCACGGAACGCGCCATCCCGGGTTCAACTCAGAAGGCCCGGCGACTTCCCCACCAGCGCGAAGCCTCCCTCACCGACACGATCGGCGCCTACCTCGATCGCGTCGCCGATCACGAGCTCCTCACCGCCGACGACGAGGTGCGCCTCTCCCGGGCGATGGAGAAGGGCCTGAAGGCGGCCGCCAAGCTCGAGGAGGAGGGCGACGCGCTCAGCGCCGAGGACCGCGCCCGCCTCCGCCGCATCGTCCGGGCCGGCGAGGACGCCAAGCAGGAGTTCATCCGCTCCAACCTCCGCCTCGTCATCTCGATCGCCAAGCGCTACTCCGGTCGGGGCCTCGACCTGCTCGACCTCATCCAGGAGGGCAACCTCGGCCTCATCCGGGCCGTCGAGAAGTTCGACTGGCGCAAGGGCTTCAAGTTCTCCACCTACGCCACGTGGTGGATCCGCCAGGCCATCACCCGGGGCCTCGGGAATCACGGACGCACCATCCGCCTCCCGGTGCACATGGTCGACATCGTGCGGACGGTCCACGAGACCCGCCAGTCGCTGCTCGAGGACCTCGGGCGACCCCCATCGGTCGAGGAGATCTCCGAGACGAGCGGCCTCGACTCCGAGCGGGTCCGCATCGCCCTCAACGCCCCCGGCGACACCGTCTCGCTCGACCGGCCGGTCGGCGACGACGGCGACGCCTCCCTCCAGGACCTCATCGAGGACGAGGAGGCGACGGACCCCTTCGACGCCGCCGTCCTCAGCCTGCGCAAGCGGTACCTCTTCGACGCCCTCGCCCAGCTCGACCCCATGGAGCGGGCGGTGCTGGTGCTGCGCTACGGCCTCGACGAGCACGACCCCCGGACCCTGGCCGAGGTCGGCGAGGAGCTCGACCTCACCCGCGAGATGGTCCGCCAGCTCGAGCGCCGAGCGGTGTCGCGCCTGCGCCACCCGTCGAACGT
>CAZTLW010000120.1:0-7216 GCA_964614585.1 uncultured Acidimicrobiia bacterium
GTGGCCGAGCGGAACGAGGTCCTCGCCCGTCGCCTCGCCAGCGACCCCGTGCCCCTCGATGCGCTGATCCTCCCCGACGTCGAGCAGGCGGACGAGGACTTGATCGGATGGCCGGTCGAGGTGACCGGACGGTTCATCGGGGACCAACAGGTCCTGATCCGGGGCCGGGCGAACGACGGCACCCCCGGTGCCTGGCTGGTGGCGCCCCTGGAGCGATCGGACGGGTCGCTCGTCGCCGTCAATCGCGGGTGGGTACCGCTCGAGATCGACTCGCCGGACGACCCACGGGTGGTCCCACCGGCCGGGCAGGTGACGGTGGCGGGCATCACCATGCCCGACGAGGAGCCGACCCGGATCGGTCCCCAGGACCCCCCCGAGGGCGAGCTCGACGTGCTCGCCAACCTCGATCTCGATCGCCTCGGCGCCCAGCTCGGCGCCGATCTGGGGCCGGTCGTCATCCAGGCGGTCGGCGAGGCGTCGAGCCCGCCACTCCCACTCGACCTGCCCGACCCGACCGACGCCGGACCCCATACCGCCTATGTGATCCAGTGGATCGGCTTCGCGATCGTCGCCGTCGTCGGCTTCGCGGCGCTGGTGGGCCGCCAACTCGGTCGGGGCCCCCTCGGTCGCCTCGCGCGGCGACCGACCGTCCCCGAGCGCCGGGAGGAGACCGATGTGCCGGTCGATCGTTGATCTGCGGCGGGCCGACCCGCCCGCCGACCGCCCCGACGTCGAGGCAGCAGCCCTCCAGTACGTCCGCAAGGTCTCCGGCTTCCGGACGCCGTCGGCCGCCAACCAGGAAGTGTTCGACGCGGCAGTCCGCTCGATCGCCGACGCCACGGACGCCCTCCTCGACGGCCTCGTGGTGGGTGGCCGGCCGGTCAGAGCACCGGGAGGCCCGGCCGGGCCGGCGTGATCCGGACGTCGGCCCGGTCGTCCACCTCGAGGGCGGCCAGGACGTGGGGACCGGCCACGAGCACGTCGGAGTGCTCGACCTCGTATTGGTCGATGAAGACCGCCCGGAACTCGTGGGCCGAACGGGTGGCGACGATGATCGGGTCGTCGTCGGCCGCCCGGTCACCGGGTCGGATCGTGACCTCCATCGACTCGTAGACGGCGCGGATGTCGGAGAGACGGGCCTCGATGGTCGGCCCCCCGTCGAAGATGTCGACGTAGCCGCGGTTCCAGAAGCCCTCGGCCTCGAGCAGTTGACGCGCCGGTTCGGTGGAGGGGTGGACCCGACCGATCGCTCGCTGGGCCGACTCGGGGAGCATGTCGGCGTAGATCGGATGGCGGGGCATCAGCTCGGCGATGAAGGCCTTCTTGCCCTCGCCCACCCGCCGCACCGCGGCCGGGAAGGGGATCGAGATGAAGCGTCGCCCGAGGCCCTCCCAGAACGGCGCCGAGCCGTCGTCGTCCTGGAAGCCCCGCATCTCGGCGAAGACGAGTTCGTCGAAGCGCTCGGGGTGCTCGGCGAGGTAGAGCATGCGCGACAGCGAGAGCAGTCGCCCCGCACCCGACCCGTGGTGGTCGTGGTGGAGGAAGAGCGAGGCCATCTCGGTGGCGCCGGTGAAGTCGTTGCACAGGTGCAGGGTCTGGAAGCGACCGAACACCCCGAGCCGTCGGGAGGCGTGGACGGTCGTCCCGATGCGATAGGAGTAGAACGGATCGGTGACCCCCACGTTGGCGATGATCGCCGCGAGACCGATCACCCGGTCGCCGTCCTCGAGCAGGAACAGATAGTCGAGTTCCTTGTCGGTGGGCGGCTCGTCGGTGGCGAAGGCCTCCTCCGAGGCGGCCAACCGGCCCGCGATGAAGTCGGGGTCGGGCCGCAGCGACGTCATCCCGGCGAGGTGGCCTGCCGCTCCCTCCTCCTCCAGCAACGCCAGCAGGGCGTCCAGGTCGGCGACGCCGCCATTGCGTACCCGGATCACGTCCCGACCCCGAGCTCACCCCGGTCGAAGCGCGCCAGCACCTCGGCGCTCAGTTGCGCCCGGGGACCGATCGAGGTCGGGAGCAGGTACTCCGACGGCCGGTGGAGGTCGCCGCCAACGGGCCCGAGGTTGTCGACGTTGACGAGGCCGGCGCCGGCGAGGACGTTGCCGTCGCAGACACCACCGGTGTCGCGCTGGCGCAGTGGCACACCGAGGTCGTCGGCGGTCTCGATCACCGCCGCCAGCAATCGGGTGTAGTCGTCGGTCAACTCCTTCGGCGGTCGGGTCACCCCGCCATGCTGGTCGATGCTGATGCCGTCGACGGCGAGTTCCGCGACGGCGGTGGCGATCATGGCCGTGGCCCGATCCATCGCCTCGGCAGTGGTCGCCCGGACGTTCGACCGCAGGATCGCCAGATCGGGCACGATGTTGAGCGCGGTGCCGCCGTGGAGCATGCCGGGATTGGCGAGCAGCTCGGGATCGTCGTTGAGGCCGTGGATGCCGGCGGCGAGGGCAGCGGCCGCCAGGACGGCGTTGCGCCCCTCGGCCAGCTCACGGCCCGCATGGGCGGCCTTGCCGCGGACGACGTGCACCCAGTTCGCCGAGCCCGGCCGGGCAGCGGCGATGGCGCCGTCGGGCATCGCCGGCTCGTACCCGAGACCGAGGTCGGCGTGGACGGCCGCCGCCGCCAACACGGCCGCCGAGCCGGGCGAGCCGATCTCCTCGTCGGGGACGACGAGGACCTCCCACCCGACCTCGAGGCCGACCGCCTCGGCGAGCTCGAGCGCCAGCGCGGCCACCACGAGGCCCCCCTTTGCGTCCACCACGCCCGGACCCCGCCAGATGCCGTCCTCCTCGGCGATGCCGACGAACGTCGACCCGGGCGGGAACACGGTGTCGTAGTGGCCGACCAGCAGGACCTGGCGCGGCGCCCGCGGGCGCCGTACGGCCCGCACCACCCGCCCCAGCGGGACCGGGCGGACCTGCCCGCGTTCGTCGACCTCCTCGAGGGGCTGGAGGTCGACGAGGTCCACCTCGTCGGCGATCGGGGCGAACAGGTCGGCCACGAGCCCGGCGCAGGCGGCGAGATCGCCGACCGCCAGGCTCCACGACGGTTGCCCGACGAGGTCCCGGAGGCGGTCCTCGGCGGCGGCGATCTGGTCGGGGGAGGGGGCCGGGACCATGGCTCCCCGAGGGTACCCGGTAGACTCCGCCCCTCATGGCCACCGTCGTCCGTGCCGACTACGACCGGTACTTCACCCCCAACTACGCCCCGGCCGACGACGTCATGGTCCGCGGCGAGGGCTCCCGGGTCTGGGGTCAGTCCGGAACGGAGTACATCGACCTCGCGGCCGGCATCGCGGTGAACACGCTCGGCCACGCGCCCCCGGAACTGGTCGAGGCGCTCACCGACCAGGCCCAACGCCTCTGGCACCTGTCGAACGCGTTCGCCAACGAGCCGGCCATCGCCCTCGCCCGGTCCCTCGTCGAGCGGACGTTCGCCGACCGCGTCTTCTTCGCCAACTCCGGCGCCGAGGCCAACGAGGCGGCCCTCAAACTCGCCCGCCGCTGGACGCACGATCGCCACGGACCCGAGAAGCACGAGATCATCTCCTTCACCTCCTCGTTCCACGGCCGCACCCTCTTCACGGTCTCGGTCGGCGGCCAGGCGGCCTATCGGGAGGGCTTCGGGCCGATCCCGGCGGGCATCACCCACCTGCCGTTCAACGATCTCGACGCAGTCGGCGACGCCATCACCGAGCGCACCTGCGCCGTCATCATGGAGCCGGTGCAGGGCGAAGGCGGCCTGGTCCCCGCCGAGCCGGCCTTCGCCCATCTCGTCCGGGAGCGGTGCACCGCCAACGACGCCGTACTGGTCTTCGACGAGGTCCAGTCCGGGGTCGGGCGAACCGGTGCGCTGTACGCCTACATGGACATGGGCGTCGAGCCCGACATCCTCACCACCGCCAAGGGCCTCGGCGGTGGGTTCCCCATCGGGGCGATGCTGTGCCGCGAAGACGTGGCCCAGTCGTTCGTGGTCGGCACCCACGGCTCCACGTTCGGCGGCAACCCGCTGGCGGCGGCGGTGGCGCTCCGGGTCCTCGAGGTGGTCGACACGCCCGAGTTCCTCGCCGGCGTGCGGGAGCGTGCCGAACGGCTGACGGCGGGCCTCGTCGGCATCGGTGCCCGCACCGGGGCCTGGTCGACGGTGCGAGGCCGGGGTCTGTGGCTGGGCGCGGTTCTCGACGGCGACTGGGCCGGGCGGTCGAAGGACGTCGCCGCAGCCGCCTTCGACCGAGGGGTCATGGTGCTGCGGGCCGGGCCCGACGTGGTTCGGCTGGCCCCCGCGCTCAACATCCCCACCGACGATCTCGACGAGGGCCTCGAGCGCCTCGAGGCCGCCGTGGAGTCGCTCGCCGACTGATGATCGGACCGTGCCGCTGGTGCGGTGTCGAGGCGTGTCACGATCGCTTCGACGAGTGCCTCGCCCTCGACTTCTCGGACGCCCGGTACGGCGCCGTCCACCACCTGAGCGCCCACGCCTACGCCCTCCAGCACCGGACCTACGCCGACGAGTTCGAGGGCGTCGTGGCTCGATTCGTCCTCGACCACCTCGACGAACCACCCGGACCGGCGTCGACGGCCGCCGTGCAGCAGGCGGCGAGCGGCGCCATCCGGGTGGCGAGGCGGGAGCCCGGGCCGACGCCGGAGGAGCCGTGGGCGGTGACGGTGGCCGACATCGACCCGAGTTCCCCGGAAGCGTATCGGTCGACCGTCCGGGCGTGGGCGGAGGCCGTCGCCTCCAGGTTCGTCGAGACCTAGAGCTCCCGGAACCGGCCGCCGCCCGACTTGGCCTGCTCGCCACCGGCCCGACGGGACGCCACCACCTTGCGGAGGGCCGCCGTGGGCACGTAGGCGTCGGGGATCTGGTCGGTGTCCTCGATCCCCTCGGCGTACAGGTCGTGCTCCCGCAGGAAGGCGACCAGATCGTCGGAGAACGGCTCGTACCCGAGCTCGGGACGGACGTGGCGGTAGTAGTTCTGCAGGTCGGCGAAGTGCTGCGACGGCACCCCGTAGCCGACGAACATCGAGAGCTTCAGTGCCTCGATGTAACTTCCGGAGTGGAGGATCCGGGGATCGAAGATGATGGCGTCGCCGGGATCGGTGGCCACCCACTCGGCACCGGGGGTGAGGTCCTGGAACGTCGGGCCGAGCCAGGCCAGCCCGCCCATCGCCTTGAACTTCCACTCGTTCAGCGTGCGGGCGGCCGCCGATCCCTCGGCGGTGAACCGGTGGCTGCCGGGGATGAAGCCGAGCCGGAAGTTGGACTCCTCGTAGGACTGCAGGTAGATGCCCACCCGGACGAGGTCGTAGGGATGCTCGTCGTCCTCCTCCCAATCCCGCCCGACGCCGTACGTCCGATGGACGTTGTCCCGGTGCCACGAGACGGCCGAGAAGCCGGCCTGGAGGTCGGAGTGCTGGAGGTACTTCACGTCGTCGCCGAGGAGGGCGTGGAGGTGCCCCAGGAGGCCCTCGTGGGCGATGAGCGGCCAGAACTCCTTGGTCTTGGAGACGCCGTCGGTGAGGTTCCACCCGGCGAAGCCGCGCCCCGAGCTCGTGAAGGTCTCCGGGTCGACGCCCGACATCTCGATGATCATGCCCTTGTAGTGCTCCACCTCCTCCGGCGAGAGGAGCCCCGGGACCACGACGAATCCCTGCTCGCGCAGTTGGCGGCGGCGTTCCTGGTCGATCATCTCCGGTCCTTTCCCGAGTGGGCGCATGCTATCCGTCGCACCGTCGCCCTCCGTCACGTCAGCGCCCGGCGGTAGCGACGATGGCGCTTCTGCCACCGGGTGCCGATCTTCTCCATGTCCTTGAACGAGGCGGCATTGTGCGCCGCCACCTGCACCACCTCGGCGCCCTCCATGCCGATCTCCATCGCGGTCCGGGTGATCGCCGTGTAGAGGATGGCGTTGCCGCCCCGCCCGCGGTGGTCCGGGAGCATCCCGAGCCCGTTGATGCAGTAGCGGTCGGTGTGCGACCGCGCCCAGAGGAGGCGGGCCCAGCCGAGGGGCCACAGGCGCCCCCCGGTGGACCTGAGGGCAGGGGCCAGGTCCGGGTAGCAGAAGAGGAACCCGGCGATGTCGTCGTCTGCGAGGACCAGCTTGATGCCTCGGGGATCGGCGATCGTGAGCACGGTGCCGAGCAGGTCGTCGATCTCCTCGTCGGTCGGCGGGTAGAAGCTGTCGAGCTCGGCCACCGACGTGAGGTAGGCGTCCTTGATCCGTGGCGCCCACGCCGCGAGCTCGCGCCGGGAGTCGAACGTCTTGACGGCGTAGGTGCCCTTGGCGACGACCCGATCGGCGAGGCGCATGACCGCCTCGGGGATGGCGGTGGCCGTGTCCATGAAGCCCGAGAGGTAGTCCTCGTCGCCGGCGAAGCCCGCACCCTCGATCGAGGGCCCGTAGTGCGGCCGGTTCCAGGGGACGCCGACGACCGCCGGGAACTCGAAGCCATCCACGAGGACCGAGCCGTCGAACCCGAGCAACCCGCGGGGCCCCGAGAGCTCCTCGAGACCGCGGCGCGACGCCCACTCGGCGACGGTGTCGAGCAGCCGGGCGGTGACGGCGCCGTCGTCGACCATCTCGAGGTAGCCGAAGAACGCCTCGGCGGTCCCCTTGTGCTCGTTGAATCGGCGGTTGTCGATCGCCGCCACCCGTCCGACCACCTCGCCGCCCTCCTCGGCGAGGAAGAAGTCGGCCTCGGAGTGGGCGTAGAACGGATGCCGTGCGGGGTCCATCCGCCGGAACTGCTCCCGGTACAGGCCGTCGGGCGCCCATTGGGGGGCGGCGGCATTCAGCCGGTACGGGAGGTCGACGAAGGCGGTGGCGGCCCGCCGGTCGCCGCGTGGCAGGCGCCGGATCCGCACCTCAGGCGTTCGTCTGGACCCGGCGCAGCTTCTGCATCGGGGCGAGTTCGGACTCGTAGACCTGTTTCACGCCGTCGCCGAGAGCGGTCTCGATGTCGCGGATGTTGCGCACCAGGTTGTGGAGGCCCATGACCTCAACCGAGGCGGCCTGGTCGGAGCCCCACATCGCCCGGTCCAGGGTGACGTGTCGTTCGACGAAGGTGGCACCGAGCGCCACCGCCGCCCAGGTGGGGGAGAGGCCGACCTCGTGGCCGCTGTAGCCGATCGCCACCTCGGGCCACAAGGCCTTCAGGGTCTGGATCATCCGCAGGTTCAACTCCTCGACGCCACATGGGTAGGCCGAGGTCGAGTG
>CAZTLW010000121.1:0-7209 GCA_964614585.1 uncultured Acidimicrobiia bacterium
TGTTTGGCGATGGCCACCTCGGCGATGCCCCGGTCCTCGGACTCGGGGTTGTAGTACTCGTCCCGGTAGATGAACATCACGATGTCAGAATCTTGCTCGATTGCACCACTTTCCCTCAGGTCCCCCAGCTGGGGGCGCTTGTCCATCCGGGCCTCGAGGGAGCGGTTCAACTGGGAGACGGCGATGATCGGCACCTCGAGCTCGCGGGCGAGATTCTTGAGCCCTCGCGAGATCTCGGCGATCTCCTGCTGGCGGTTCTCGCGCGAGCGGCCCTGCATCAGCTGCAGGTAGTCGACGATCACGAGGTCGAGGCCGTGCTTGCGCTGCAGGCGGCGGCACTTGGCCCGCACGTCGGTGACGGTGAGGTAGGACGACTCGTCGATGAACACCGGCGCCTTGAACAGCTTGTCGGCCGCGTCGAGCACCCGCGGCCACAGGTCGGCGCCGAGGTTGCCCGACCGCAGGCGGGTGTTGTCGATGCGGCCCGTCGAGCACAGCAGCCGCTGGATGATCTCGTCCTTGCTCATCTCCAGCGAGAACACGGCGACGGTGGCGCCGCGGAGGGCGACGTTGCGGGCGACGTTGATCGACAGCACGGATTTGCCCATGCCGGGCCGGGCCGCCACGACGATGAGGTTCGCCCTCTGGAGGCCCGACAGCTTCTCGTCGAGGTCACGGAACCCGGTCGGCAGGCCGGTGACGTGGCCGGCCGTGCTCTCGAGCTCCTCGATGCGGGCGATCGTGGCGTCCATGTGCTGGCCGATGGACGTCAGGCCGTCGCCGACCTTGCCCTCGGCCACCCGGAACACGGCCTGCTCGGCCTCGTCGATGACCCAGTCGATCTCCTGGTCGGTGGTCGTGGCCAGCTGGCCGATGGTGGCGCCGGCCTCGAGGAGGCGACGACGGACCGCCTGCTCGGAGACGATCGAGGCGTAGTACTCGATGTTGGCGGCCGTGGGCACCATCTCGGAGAGGTCGCTCAGGAAGCCGATGCCGCCCACCCGGTCGAGCTCCCCGTGTTTGCGGAGGTGGTCCGCCACCGTGATGGCGTCGATGGGCTGGTTGTGGGCGTAGAGGTGGGCGATCGCCTCGTAGACCGACTGGTGGGCGGGGACGTAGAAGTCCTCCCCACCGAGGCGGTCCATGACGAGGTTGACGGCGTCGGCCGAGAGCAGCAAGGCGCCCAGCACCGACTGCTCGGCCTCCCGATTGTGGGGCGGCACCCGCAGCCCCCGCGCCCGACCCCCGCCGGCCGGCGGTTCGTCGGGCGGGGGCTCGGTCGGCTCGTACACCGGCGGGCTAGGCGGGGACCACGTCGATGGTGAGCGGGAAGACGACCTCGGGGTGGAGTTGCACCTGCACCTCGTGGAGCCCGATGCTCTTGATGGGGGAATCGAGCGAGATCGTGCGGCGATCGAGCTCGACCCCCGTGAAGCGCTTGATGCCCTCGGCGACGTCGGCGACGCCGACCGACCCGAAGAGCCGACCCTCGTCACCGGCCTGGGCGGCGATGACGACCCGGGTGCCGACGAGGCTCTTGGCGACCGTTTCGGCCTCGGACTTCGCCTTGGCCTCCGCCTCCCGGCGGATCTCGACGACCCGCTCGGCGTTCTGGATGGCCCCGGGCGTCGCCTTCTGGGCGAGGTTGCGGGGCAGCAGGTAGTTGCGGCCGTACCCGTCGGACACGTCGACGATCTCGCCGGCCGCGCCGAGGCCGTCGACGTCGGAGGTGAGGATGAGCTTCATCGGTTCACGTAGGGGAGCAGGGCCATCTCACGGGCGTTCTTGATGGCGACCGCCAGCAGCCGCTGGTGCTGCTCGCAGTTGCCCGTGATGCGGCGGGCGCGGATCTTGCCGCGGTCGGACATGTACTTGCGCAGCAACGCCACGTCCTTCCAGTCGATGGTGGTGGCCTTCTCCTGGCAGAACTGGCAAGGCTTGTTGCGGGAGCGCTTGTTGGGGTCGGGCCGGCGGCGGCGGGGCTTGCGTGCCATGGGATCTCCTCGGGATTCAGAAGGGGGCTTCGTCGGGACCGAAATCGTCGCGGGCGACGGGGGCTGCGGGCATGGACGGCGCACCGCCCCAGCCGCCACCGCCGCCGCCGTCGGAACGAGCGGTCTTGTTCACGGTGGCGGTGGCCCAGCGGAGGCTGGGGCCGATGTCGTCGACGCGGAGTTCGATGACGGAGCGCTTGTCACCCTCGGGGGTCTCCCACGAGCGCTGCTCGAGGCTGCCGGAGATGATCACCCGGTCGCCCTTGTGCAGCGACTCGGCGGCGTTCTCCGCCTGCTCACGCCAGAGCGTGCCGCGGAAGAACGACGTCTCCTCCTGCCACTCGTTGTTGCGGTCCTGGTAACGGCGGCTGACCGCCACCGAGATGTTGGCCATCGCCGTCCCCGACGACGTGTAGCGAAGCTCGGGGTCCATGGTGAGGTTCCCCACGACGGTGACGCTGTTGCCTCGGCTCATGATGCTGATCCTTCCTTGATCGTCCTCCGTGGCCCCATCCTCGCGGATGGGTGTGACGGGCGACGGGGCTAGTTGGTGTCGAGCCGGACGATCTTGTGGCGGATCACGGCGTCGTGGAGGTTGAGGGCCCGGTCGAGGTCCTCCACGGCGGTCAGCTCGTCGCCGTCGACGGAGAACGACACGACCGAGTAGTAGCCCTCGGTGAGGTGGTCGATCTCGTAGGCGAAGCGGCGCTTGCCCCAGATGTCGCTCTCGGCGACCTCGGCCCCGCGGGCCGAGAGAAGTGCGCCGATCTCGTCGACGCGGGCCCGGATGTCGGACTCGGCGATCTCCGGGCGATGGATGGTCATGACCTCGTAGGTCCGCACGTGGTACCTCCTGTGGACATCCCGGTGTGGGACGGCCCCCGAAGGGGCAGGGGACGGATGGAATGGCTCCGGAAGGAGCAGTGGGATCGTAGCCGGGCACCCGGCCAACGACCACCTGTCGGTTCAGGGGAGCCCGACGACCTCGCCCGGCTCGAGGCCCAGCGTCCCCGCCGGGGACTCGATGGCGTACAGGAAGCGGGCTTCGAAGCGGTAGGTGGGGCACCGGAGCTGGCGACAGGGGATGGCCTTCTGGGCCTCGAGGACCACCCCGTCGGCGTCGAGCACCGCGATGTCGAGCTCGATCGGCACCTGCGCCATGGTGAAGCCGCTGCCGGTGGGCTCGTCCCAGACGAACAACATCCCGGCGAGGTCACCGAGGTCGGCGACCTCCCGCAACCCCCGACCCCGCTGCTCGCGGGTCTCGGCGAGGGCCACGGGCAGGACGTCGCCGCCGACGACGATCTCGGTGAGCCCGAAACCGGCGACGTCGCCGGTGTCGACGTCGACCGGGGCCGTGATCGTCCCCCCGCCCGGCACCGTCGTGGTGGTCGCCGGGCTGGTCGTCTCGGTGGTCGTCGGGACGGCGTCCGTCGGGGCGGGGGCGTCGGCAGCCGGGCCGGCGCAGGCGGCGAGCGTCAGGCCCAGGGCGACGGCACGAAGTCCGCCCCGGCCTCGCTGGTGGCGAGGAACGCCTCGCGTTCCTCGTCGCTCATGTGATAGGTCTCGTCGTCGCTCGGGAATGCGCCGGACCGTACCTCCGAGGCGAACGTACCGAGCGCCTCCACCGCCGCGGACCGCAGGTCGGCGAACCGCCGGGCGAACTTCGGGTAGTGGCCGTCGTGGAGGCCCGTGGCATCGTGGAAGACCAGCACCTGGCCGTCGGTGGCGTCGCCGGCACCGATCCCGATCGTCGGGCAGGACACCGCATCGGTTACGGCGGCGGCGACCGCGGCGGGCACCCCCTCGAGGACGATGGAAAAGACACCGGCCTCGTCCAGGATCCTCGCCTCCTCGACGAGGCGCCGGGCGTGGTCGGCCTGGCGGCCCTGGACGGCGTACCCCATCGACAGGACCGACTGGGGCGTGAGGCCGAGGTGGCCCATCACGGGGATCTCGGCGTCGAGGATCGCTCTGATCATCGGCAGTCGCTTGACACCGCCCTCGAGCTTCACGGCCTCGGCGCCACCCTCACGGATGAGGCGGCCGGCATTGCGGACCGTGTCCTCCTGGGACAGGTGGTAGCTCATCCACGGCAGGTCGGCCACGACGAGCGAGTGGGGCCGGGCGCGGGTCACGGCGGCGGTGTGGTGGACCATCACGTCGACGTCGACCGCCTGGGTGGACTCGTGGCCGAGGACGACGTTGGCGACCGAGTCGCCGACGAGGATGAGGTCGGCACCGGCCTCGGAGACGATCGAGGCGGTGGGGGCGTCGTAGGCGGTGACCATCACCAGCTTCTCGCCGCCCTTGCGGGCGCGGACGTGACGGACGGTGACCTTCCGGCGGTCGGACATCGGTTCGCTCCTTCTCCCCACCGCGGTGGGTTGGGGGAATCGTGGGCGGATCAGGTGTTCGTCGGTCGACATCCGACGCCGCCTGGGGTCACCGGTGTCTGGGGTCATGGTACCCGGGTCTCGGACACGGGACACGGGACACGGGCGGGAGACGGGAGTCTCGGTCTTCTCGGTACTCAGTACTCAGTACTTGGTACTCAGTACTCAGTACTTGTTACGTCCCAGATCGACTGCCACCACCACCGTCGAGTCGAGTTGGGCTTCCACGTCGTCGGGGTCGGGGCGCCCGTCGGGGCCACGCTTCACGCCCACCGCCCGGGCGAGGGTCGGCTGGGCGGCGAAGAACGTCGTCAGCGCCTCGGCCGCCGCCTCGCCGTCGAGGACGGTGGCGGTGCCGGTCACGTCGTCGCCCGCGAGTCGGAGACCGACGGTGGGGTTCGCCTCGAGGTTGCGCCACCACTGCCGGGACGGATGACACATCATGAGGATCCGACCGTCCGAGCGGGCATAGCTGATCGGTGTCGTGTACTCGGTGCCGGACCGTCGACCGGTGAACCTGAGCAGGAGGGTTCCCTTCCCCACCAGGCGCTGGAGCCCGGGGGTGCGAAGCATCCCGGTCATGAGAGCGTTGAGCCAGCGGGGCGGAGCCGCCCGAGCCTCGGCCATGACCCAGACGCTACAGCCGCTCGCGCAGCCAGGCGATGTCGGCGGCCTGCTCGGCGGCGCCGCCGGGGGTCTCGACGATCACCGGGCAGTCGGCGACGCGGATCACCTCGGCCAGGTCGTCGGGGGGGATCTCGCCGTCGCCCAGGTTGGCGTGGCGGTCACGGCGGGAGTCGAACGGGTCGCGGGAGTCGTTGGCGTGGACGAGGTCGATGCGGCCGACGATGGCCTGCAATCGCTCGACGAGTTCGTCCAGGGGCTCGCCCCCCGCCCAGGCATGGCAGGTGTCGAGGCAGAACCCCGGGCCCAGGTCACCGATCTCGTCCCACAGTTGGGCGATGACGTCGACCCTTCGGGCCATGGCCCGATCGCCGCCGGCGGTGTTCTCGATGAGGATCGGGACCTCGCTGTCGACGGCCTCGAGGGCCTTGCGCCAGCGGGTGAACCCCTCGGTGATCGGCTCGGTGTCGTCGGTCAGGTGCCCGCCGTGCACGACCACGCCGAGCCCGCCAAGGGCCGCGGCGGCGTCGCAGGCCTGCTGGATCGCCTTGCGGCTGGGGATCCGTACGCGGTTGTTCGGGGAGACGACGTTGATGAGGTAGGGAGCGTGCACGTAGATGCCCACGTCGGAGGCGACGATCGCCTCGGTGTCGAGTCGGGCCACCGGCGCCTTCCACGACTGGGGATTGGAGACGAAGATCTGGACGATGTCGGCGTCGCGCTCGGCGGCGGCGGCAAGTGGGGAGTCGGCGGGTACGTGGGCACCGATCGGTCGGGTCATCGGGTCACCATGGTGGTCGGCAGGTGGCGGGTGTCGGAGAAGGCCCGGAGCGAGAACGCCTTCCGCAGGCCGATGCGGGAGGTCTCGACCACGGCCACCGAGGCGTGGGCGCTGTAGAAGCGCTCCCACTCCCAGGCGACCACGTCGAGGCCGAGCAGGAAGGTGATCAGCATGGCGTTCGTCCCCTGGTGGGCGACGATCACGATCCGGTGGTCGGCGAGTTCGTGGTCCCACAGGACGGGGTGGTCGGCCGAGCGGGTGGCACCGAGCGAGGTGAGCGCCTTCTCGAAGCCGCCGGTCACCCGGTCGTGGAAGTCGCGCACCGTCTCGCCACCGTCGAAGCCCGCCCACCACTCGTCGGGGTGACGGGCCTGGAAGGTGGCGATCGCCTCGGAGACCTCCTCGGGGGTGCCCCCGTGCCACGACGGCGGGTTGGTCACCTCGGCGAGGAACGGCTCGACGATCGGGTCGAGGCCGAGCCGGTCGGCGACCGGTTCGGCCGTTCGACGGGAGCGCAGGTAGGGCGAGACCCACAGCGCGGTGGCATCCTCGAGGGCCGGATGGGTCGCCACGGCCTTCGCCTGCTCGACGCCCCGAGCCGTGAGGTCGGGGTCGTTGGACGTCCTGCCGTCGACGACCCACGCCGGTTCGGCGTGACGGATGAGTACGAGCTCCACGTCGCCGGAGGGTAGGCGCCCGATGCGGGCCGGTCGCCCCGTGGGGGTCGGTCCGTCCTACCCTGCGGGCGATGTCGGCCCGCCAGCGCCTCCTCGACCATCTCACCACCCACGCCCTCCGAACGGACGGTCCGTTCACGCTGCGGTCGGGCGTCGTGGCCGACTGGTACCTCGACGCCCGCCAGACCACCTTCGACGGCGACGGCGCCCGGGCCGTGGGGGCTTCGTTGCTCGACCGACTCGACGACTCGGTGGTTGCCGTCGGTGGTCTGACCATGGGGGCCGACCCGATCGCCGTCGCCACCGCCATCGCCGCCTCGGCGGGGGAACGGCCACTGGCCGCGTTCTCGATCCGCAAGGCGGCCAAGGGGCACGGCACCGGGGGGCGGTTGGTCGGGCCGGTCGCCGCCGGTGCCCGGGTCTGCCTGCTCGAGGACACGTCCACCACCGGCGGGGCGTTCTTCGAGGCCCACGACGTCGCCGTCGCCGAGGGACTGGTGCCGGTCCAGGCCATCTGCCTCGTCGACCGGTCCGCCGGGGCCGTCGCCGCCGGCATGGCCGCGCGAGGGGTGCCCTACGAGGCACTGTTCGAGCCGTCGGACCTCGGGGTGACGGCATGAGGAAGCCGAAGGTCGTCGTGCGCCGATCGCCCTGGAAGGCGCTGGCGGTCGCGCTCGTCGGCGTCCCGTTCGTGTTCCTGGTCGTCGACTACGTCTGGGGAGTCGCCGGTCTCATCG
>CAZTLW010000122.1:0-7191 GCA_964614585.1 uncultured Acidimicrobiia bacterium
CACACGATGCGAACCACCACAACCGACCTCCCCACCGCCGCCGACGCACTGGGCGAGATGATCCGAGGAGAGAACTGGGGCGGCATGACGACCGCCTACATGGAGTACCCAGCCGGACTCGACTTCGGCCCCCTCCTCGAGGGCCTCGAGCAGGACCACTGCCAATGCCCCCACTGGGGGTTCGTGATCGAGGGCCGCATCCGTGTCGGCTACCAGGACGGCACCGAGGAGACCGTCGAAGCCGGTCAGCTCTACTACTGGCCCTCCGGCCACACCATCGTCGTCGAGGAGGACGTGCGCATGGTGGAGTTCAGCCCCCACGACCAGATGTCCGAGGTGCTCGGCCACGTGATCGGGAAGTTGTAGCGGCTGGTTCGGGTCACCTCGGTGACCCGGGGTCCGGCCTCCCTAGGGTGCCCACCATGGAACCAGTCGCCGAAGGCGTCCACCGGGTCGCTCCGGGCAACGTGAACGCCTACCTCATCGACGGGGACGAGGGGGTGGTGCTCGTCGACACCGGCCTGCCGCGCCGCCACGGCGTCATCGAATCGGCCCTCGCCGAGATCGGGCGGGCCCCCGCCGACGTCGTCGCCATCCTCCTGACCCACGCCCACGCCGACCACACCGGCGGTGCCGCCCGCCTGGCGACCTCGACCGGGGCGCCCGTCATCGCCTCGACCGGGGACGCCCCCGCCGTGCGCGGCGACGAGCCCGTCCCGCCGCCGCCGATCCTGGACGGCTGGCTGCGTTTCCTGGCCCGACTCGTCCCGAAGGCCGAGCCGGTGACCGTGGACCACACGGTGGACGAGACCCACCGAACCGGTCTCCCCGGCGACCTCACGGTGCTCGAGACCCCCGGCCACACCCCCGGGCACGTCTGCTACCTCCTCGACCGGGCGGGCGGCATCCTCTTCGTGGGCGACGCCGCCGTCGCCAAGGACGGCGCCATCGGCCGAGGCTTCTTCAACCGGACCACACCCACGTGGCGGGGGAGCATCGCCCACCTCGCCGAGCATGATTTCGAGACGGCCCTCTTCGGCCACTCCGGGCCCATCGAGTCGGCCGCCTCGGCCGCCTTCGCCCGCTACGCCGCCTCGATCTGATCCGGCCGGGCGCGCGGGCGGGACGCCTCTCGCTAGGTGGCCAGCACCACCTCGAACTCCTTGAGGTGGGAGCCCGTCCCGACCGGCTGCTGGGACGACTCGGCGTGTCCGCGACCGAACGCGTCGCTCTTCACCCAGGCCTGGAACTGCTCCTCGCTCTCCCAGCGCGTGTAGACGAAGTAGACGTTGGTGCCGTCCGTCGGGCGCAGCAGCTCGAAGCCGAGGAAGCCGGGAGCGTCGTCCACGGCTCCGGCTCGGTGGGCGAACCGGCGTTCCAGCTCGGCACCTCCACCCTCGGGGACTTCGATCGCATTGATCTTCACGACGGCCATGGCGTCGCCTCCTTTTGCTCGGGGATCGGGGACCGGGCAGAACCGTCCCACCGATCCGACTCGGTGTCGAAACGACACCACCATAAAGTGTGATGGCCAACCATACAAATTTCACAAGGAGAGTCATGACTGTCATCGGGAGACGCTCGATGGTCGCCGCGCTGGCGGCCCTCGCGTTGGTCACGGCTGGCTGCGCCTCGACCAACGTCGCCACCGACGTCGAGGAGGGCGCCGCCGAGACGTCGACCACGACCACGACCGTCGAGACGACCACCACGGCCCCGGAGCCGACCACGACCACGTCGTCCCCGACCACCATCGAAGCGCCGCCCGCGATCGTCGCCGGCGAGGATCCCGAGGTCGATGCCGTCGTGGAGGCCTACCGAACGGCCTTCGACTCGACCATGGACTTCGAGTCCAAGGCCACCTTCATCGAGGACTCGGATTCGTTGGCCGACACGATCGCCGCCTACCAGGAGGCGGGGGCCGCGCTCGGCGGCATCAAGCTGGAGCCGAAGTCGGTCGAGATCGACGGCACCGCCGCGACCGTCACCTACGACGTCCTGTTCGCGGATGCCGTGGCCTACGCGGACCTGACCGGCGAAGCCGTGAACGTGGACGGCCAATGGCTCGTCACCAAGGACCAGTTCTGCGGCTTCATGGCGACGGCGAGGACGCCGTGCCCGTGAGTCGCCACCACCTCCCGGAGCGGGACGCCGGCCCAGCCTCGATCACGCAGGGCATGGCCATCCTGGTCGCCATCGTGGCGGTCGCCACCGCCGCATGCGCCTCACCGGAGGTCGTGGACGATGCGGCGGTGGCCGCCGAGGGCACGGCTCCCTCCACGTCGTCAGCACCCGCTTCACCGGACACGACGTCGGCAGCCGAAGGCGACGACTCGTCACCGGAACCCGTCACGATGGTCGGCGTCGACGGCGTCGAGGTCGAGATCGCCGACACCTCCCGCCTGATTCCCACCAACGGCTCGATCGCCGAGATCATCTGGGAACTCGGCGCCGGCGACTCGATCGTGGCGACGGACATCAGTGCGACCTACCCGACGGAGCTCGACGAGTCGCCGAAGGTCGGCTACCAGCGAACCCTGGCCGCCGAGAGCCTGCTCTCGTTCGAACCCACGGCGGTGATCGGGACGGAGGACGCGGGTCCCCCCGAGGTGATCGACCAGATTCGCGCCGCCGGCGTGCCGGTGCTCATCCTCCCCTCCTACAGCGAGGTGGACGACGCACCCACGAGGATCGCGGAGGTCGCCGAGGCGCTCGGCATGGCGGACGAGGGGCGGGTGCTCGCCGATCGGGTGCGCACCGAGATCGCGGACGCTCGCAGCCTGCTCGACGGGGTGGAGACCAGCCCGCGGGCCGCCTTCATCTATGCCCGCGGGCCGAACACGGTGCTCCTCTCGGGGAAGGACACGACCGCCCAATCGATGATCGAAGCAGCCGGCGGTGTCGACGTCGGCAGCGAGTCGGGGCTGGAGGGCTTCGTGCCCCTGACGCCCGAGGCGATGGTCGCGGCCGATCCGGACGTGCTGATCCTCCTCGACGCCGGTCTCGAATCGCTCGGCGGCATCGACGGCCTGCTCGAGGTCCCGGGCGTGGCGCTGTCGACGGCCGGCCAGAACCGGGCCGTGCTGACGTTCGACGACCTGGCCTTCAACGGGCTGACCCCCCGCGTTGGCGAGGTGCTCCGCTCCCTCATCGAGGGTCTCCACGGGCTGGACGGGTGACGGCGGAGGCCCGCATCGCCGCCACCATGCGGGGCCGGGGACTGCGATCGGCGATCGTGCCCACCGGGTCGGCGCTGCTCGGCATCGTCTTCCTGCTCAACGTCGGCATCGGCGCGGTGCCGATCGCGCCCGGCGAGGTGCTGGCGATCCTCGGCGACCGACTGGGCCTCGAGACGGGCACCCGCTTCACGGAGGCCCAGGCATCGGTGCTGTGGTCGATCCGATTGCCCCGCACGCTGCTGGCGCTGGTCATCGGCGCCGGCCTGGCGGTCGCCGGGGCGGGTCTCCAGGGGATCTTCCGGAACCCGCTGGCGGAGCCGGCCATCATCGGCGTATCGAGTGGGGCCGGGCTCGGGGCGGCGCTCGGGATCGTGGTGGGAGCCGGCGCCGTCGGCCCCCTCGGCATCGCCGGCGGTGCGTTCGTCGGCGGGACGGTGGCGGCTGCCGCCACCTTCCTGGCCTCCCGGTACCAGGGCAGGACGGACGTCGTGACGCTCATCCTCGCCGGTGTGGCGGTGGCGGCGATCGCCGGGGCAGGGACCGGGCTCCTCACCTTCCTGGCCGACGACGACCAACTGCGCACGATCGTCTTCTGGCTCCTCGGCTCGGTGGCCGGCGCCAGCTGGTCGAGTGTCTTCGTCACCCTCGGGCTGGTCGCGGTCGGCGTCGCCGTCATCCTGGCCCAGGGCCGGAACCTGGACCTCATGCTGTTGGGTGAGGCCGAGGCCCGACATCTCGGCGTCCAACCGGAACTGACCCGCGCCGCGGTCATCGCGGCCGCCGCGCTGGCCACGGCGGCCACCGTCGCCGCCGCCGGCGTCATCGGCTTCGTGGGCCTGGTCGCGCCCCACGTGGTGCGCCTCATGGGCGGACCACGCCATCGGACGCTGCTGCCGGCGGCGGCGCTCACGGGCATGATCCTGATGGGGGGCGCCGACCTCCTGAGCCGGGTGGTGGTGGCGCCGATCGAGCTCCCGATCGGCGTGGTGACCGCCATCCTCGGTGGCCCCTTCTTCCTCTTCCTCATCCGGTCGACCCGAGCCGGGCGGGTCCTGTCGTGAGCCGCCCGGTCAGCGCCAGAGGGGTGACGCTCCGGCGGGGTGGCGCCACGATCCTCGACGGGGTCGACGCGTCGTTCGAGCCCGGCCGCCTCACCGCGGTGGTGGGTCCGAACGGAGCGGGGAAGTCGACGCTCCTGAAGGTGGTCGCCGGTGACCTCGTCCCCGACGAAGGGGACGTGTGGATCGATTCGGAGCCGGTGTTCGACCTCACGCCCGCCGCCCTGGCGCGCCTACGGGCCGTGATGCCACAGCAGGCGACGATCTCCTTCGGGTTCACGGTGCGCGAATACGTCGAGATGGGCCTTCACCCCCACGCGGCGTCGCTGGTGCGCGAGGAGCAGGACCACGCCATCGAGGCGGCGATCGCGCAGGTCTCGATCGGCCACCTGGCGGAACGATCGATCCTCACGCTGTCGGGTGGGGAGCTGCAGCGGGCCACCCTCGCCCGGGTGCTCGTCCAGGCGACCCCCGTCGTCCTCCTCGACGAGCCGATCTCCTCGCTGGACCCCGCCCACCAGCACCGGACCCTCCGAATCGCCTCGGAGTTGGCCGCCGAGGGACGGACGGTCATGGTGATCCTCCACGACCTGACCCTCGCCGCCCGCTACGCCGACGAGGTCGTCGTCCTGACCGGGGGGACGGTGGCCGGCTGTGGCGATCCCCGCGAGGCCCTCGACGCGGAGCTCTTGACCGAGGTCTACGGCTGCCGGATCCACGTGGGCGAACTGGCTGGACGACCGGTCGTGACCAGCTGGTGACCAGCCACGCCGTCCGGACCCTCAACCGATGAAGCGGTAGCCCATCCCGCGGACGGTCTCGATGAGGTCGGCGCCGAGCTTCCTGCGGAGGTAGCCCACGTAGACGTCGACCACGTTGCTGGCCCCGTCGAAGTCATACCCCCACACCCGGCTGAGCAACTGCTCGCGCGACATCACCTGGCCGGCATGGGTCATCAGGGTCTCGGCGAGGGTGAACTCCCGGGCCGACAACTCCACCTCGTGGCCGCCCACGGCCGCCTTGCGCGACCGCAGGTCGAGGCGGACGCCGCCGGCCTCCACCACCGTGGCATCCGACGTCCCCCGATCACGCAGTCGGGCCCGGATGCGGGCGAGCAGTTCCTCGAACCGGAACGGCTTCGTCACGTAGTCGTCGGCACCCCCCTCGAAGCTGGCCACCGTGTCGCGGGTGTCGGTGCGGGCGGTCAGCATCACGACCGGCATCCGCTCACCCCGCTCCCGGACCCGGCGGAGGACCTCATGGCCGTCGATGCCGGGGAGACCCAGGTCGAGGACCATGAGGTCGAAGTCGTCGTCGCGGGCCGCCGACGCCGCCACCCGGCCGTCCTCGACGACGAGTGTCGTGAACCCTTCCGCTTCGAGGCCCTTCTTGAGGAACGCCGAGATCCGCGGCTCGTCCTCGACGATCAGGATCCGGTGCATCCGGTCATCCTCCCTCGGCGGGGATCCTGATGGTGAAGGTGCTGCCACGGCCCGGGCCGCCCGTCACCACGACCGTGCCGCCGTGACCCTCCGCGATCGCCCGGACGATGGCGAGGCCCAGTCCGGCCCCATCGGTGGACCGACGTCCCTCGGCGCCGCGGTGGAACCGCTCGAAGAGGTGCTCCACCTCGGCGGGATCGATGCCGGGGCCCTCGTCCCGCACCCAGATCTCCACCTGGTCCCCGACCCGGGCGCTCCCGACGGCCACCGGCGTCCCGGCCGGGGTGTGCTCGACGGCGTTCCGGACCAGGTTCATGACGGCCTGGGTGAGGCGTTGGTGGTCGGCCACGACCACCGCCTCCTCCCGACGGTCGATCGACCAGGGCCGGTCGTCGAAGACCCGCGCCTTGTCGACGATCTCGGTGGTGAACGTCCCGAGGTCCATCGGGTGGGGATCGATGAACTCGCCCTGCTCCGACTTTGCCAGCAGCAGTAGGTCGTCGACGATCCGGGACATCCGGTCGAGCTCGTCGGTCACGATCTCGACCGTTTCGGCCCGCTCGGTCGGGTCGTCCCCCATGAGTTCGAGGTGGCCGCGAATCACCGTGATCGGGGTGCGCAGCTCGTGGCCGGCGTCGTCGACGAAGCGGCGCTGGGTCTCGAAGGCCTCTTCGAGGCGGTCGAGCATGGCGTTGAAGGTACGGCCCAGGTCGGCGATCTCGTCGGTGCCCTCGGCGGGGATCCGACGGGAGAGGTCGTTGGTGTCGGTGATCGCCCCGGCCGTGTCGGACAGGTCGCGGAGGGGCCGGAGGACACCTCCGGCGGCGACCCAGGCGAATGCCGTGGCGACGAGGAAGATGCTCCCGTACACGAGCGCCCCGACCCGGAGCGCGTCGTTGACCCCGCCCAGTGCGTCGGCGAGGAAGATCGCCACCACGAACACGCCGGCGACCTCGCCATCGAAGGCGACGGGCACCGCCAGGTATCGGAGCGGCCCGGCCGAGGTGTCGACCTCCCCCCGGCTCGGTTCGGTGAGCGTCGCCCACTCCTCGGCCAGCGAGGTGCCCACCAGGTCCGAGCCGGTGATGTCCGCCTTGTAGGGGTCGCCCTGCACGAACGTCACCACGGCCTCCCCGGTCAACGGAGCGTTGCGTGACAGGAACACGTCGA
Organism: uncultured Acidimicrobiia bacterium; assembly: GCA_964614585.1. GTDB lineage: Bacteria > Actinomycetota > Acidimicrobiia > Spongiisociales > JAENVV01 > JAHEFX01. The sequence continues at coordinate 6,850 of CAZTLW010000122.1, forward strand.
AGATCGTGGCGACGTCCCCGCCGAACGGTTCGCCCGTCTCGGGGTCGTTGCCTCCGGCGAGTTGGCGCAGCTCCTCGACCTCCTGGTCGAGGGCTGCGTCGGCATCGGACGACACCTGCGAGAGCAGGAGGGCCCGCTGGAGGAACAGGGCCGCCACGAGCGCCACCGCCAGGAGGGCGACGTACCAACCAAGGATTCGCATCCGGGCCGAGACGGGCCGTCGCGGCCGGGACTCCTCAGTCGCCGTCGTCGTCATCGCCGTCGTCGTCATCGTCGCCGTCATCGTCGTCGTCATCGTCGTCATCGTCGTCCGACGGGTCGTCGACATCGTCCGAGACATCG
>CAZTLW010000123.1:0-7176 GCA_964614585.1 uncultured Acidimicrobiia bacterium
GACAACGACAACGACAACGACAACGACAACGACAACGACAACGCTGGTACCACCGGACGGCGCGACCGCCGCCGAGCGCACCCTCGAGCGGGTCACCGTCATCGGCGGCTCGATCTCCCCGAAGTCGGTGGTGGCGTCGGGGACCGGGCTGTTCTTCGCCCAGAACATGATGTATCGCCACACGGTCACGGTGTACGACCGCTCGTACGAGCTCGTCGCCACCATCCCCGACGACGTGGACCTCGCCGCCCTGGGATTCGCCGGCTACGAGGGCCGCTACCAGGGCGCCCCGGTCGAGGCGGCGTTCACCTCCGACGGGGCCTTCGCCTACGTCTCCAACTACGAGATGTACGGAGCGGGCCGCCGGACGGGGGCCGGCGACTCGTGCTCACCCGGCCAGTGGCAGGACTCCTTCGTGTACCGCATCGACGCCGAGGCGCTGGCCATCGACCGGGCGATCCCCGTCGGGGCGGTGCCGAAATACCTCGCCGTCACCCCCGACGACCGGCTGCTCGTCGTGTCCAACTGGTGCTCCTACGACGTGTCGGTGGTGGACCTCGACCGCGATCGGGAGATCGCCCGGGTCGAGATCGGCCGCTACCCCCGCGGCATCGCCATCGCCCCCGACTCATCGGTCGCCTACGTCGCCGTCATGGGCTCGAACCGGGTGGCGGTGGTCGACCTGGCCTCCTTCGAGGTCGTCGACGAGATCGTGGTCGGCTCGTCACCCCGCCACCTGGTGCTCTCGCCCGACGGCGACCTCCTGTACGTCAGCCTCAACCGGGAGGGACGCCTCGCCAAGGTCGACCTGGCGACCGGGCAGGTGCTCGCCAAGGTGGCGACCGGCGTGGCACCCCGCAGCATGGACATCTCCGACGACGGGACCGCCCTCTACGTCGTCAACTACGAATCGGGGACGATGAGCAAGGTCCGTACCGCCGACATGGTGGAGACCCAGGAACTGGCCGCGGGCTACCACCCGATCGGCATCACCTACGACGCCGCCGCCCGGGAGGTGTGGGTGTCGGCCTACGGCGGGACGATCACCGTGTTCGCCGACGAAGCCCCTTGACCCCGCAACGGCCGATGGGCCCCATGCGGGGCCCATCGAACCGGGGAAGGAGGCGGGACGTCTAGGACTGGTTGGCGTGCTCGGCCTCGTGCTTGGCAATCTCGGCCCGGACCTCGTCCATGTCGAGGGCGCGGATCTGGCCGATGAGGTCCTCGAGGGCCGACTCGGGCAGGGCGCCGGGCTGGGCGTAGAGGAGCACGTTCTCGCGGAAGGCCATGAGGGTGGGGATGGAGCGGATGCCGAACTGGCCGGCGAGTTCCTGCTGGTCCTCGGTGTCCACCTTGGCGAAGGTGATGTCGTCGTGGGTCTCGGACGCCTTCTCGTAGACGGGGGCGAACATGCGGCACGGGCCACACCACTCGGCCCAGAAGTCCACGAGGACGATGTCGTTGTCGGTGACGGTCGACTCGAACGAGTCGAGCGTGAGGTCGATGGTGGCCATGGAAGGTCTCCGGCAGTCGAGGTCGGAACGATCGGAGTATACTCCGGGGGGTATATCTCGTCAACCGTCGCCCGATGCAACCACCAGGTCGGCGGTCTATTCCATCACAGCGGCGGCGGCGTCGGCGCCCCCGGCGACCCGCGACGCCCGGTGGCGACGATGACGACCAGCACCACCACGAGGATCGCCAACAGCACCCAGGCGCCGATGGCGATGGGGCCGTCGAAGAGCCCCTCGGCAGGGATCCGCACGAAGGCGAAGCCGTCACACGAACCGCCCTCGCCCTCGATGAAGCCGCCGACCACGTAGGTGCCCCGCGCCTCGACACCCGTGAAGTCCTCGAGGAGCGCCACGTAGTCGCCGACGGCCGCCACCCCCGAGTTCTCGGTGTTGAGGTTGGCGTTGGTGTTCTCCTCCGAGTCGATCGTCAGTTGGAACCCACCCACGTCGACCCAGATCTCGAACGAGTAGTTCTCGATCGGCGCCGGGCTGGTGGCAGACCAGGCCAGATCGCCGGCCGGGTCGATGTCGAACGGGTCGCGCCGTGACGTGTCGGTCACGGTGGTCTCGTCGATCTCGGAGACGGCCTCGGCGGTGCACCCCCCGTTGATCTCGCCGGACTCGTTGGCCGAGGCCAGGCCGGTCAGCCCCCAGCCGAGGGACACGGCGAAGAGGACGAGGACGACACTGAACGAGGCCGTGGAGCCGGGTCGGCCGAGCTTCCCGGCGATCGCCCCCAGCAAGCCGCCGAGGCCGATGAGACCGAACAACGCGGCCCGGTCGAAGGGCCAGGCACCGGCCTGTTGGACGATGACGACGACGGCGAGGCCGATCAGGGCCCCGACGATGGCTCCCGAGACGGGACGTGCACGCATGTGTCCTCCTCGCTCCCCACCAGCCTATCGGCCGCCGAGGCGGTCTCACATCCGCTTGGCGACCTCCTCGAGCATCACCTCGGTGGCACCCCCACCGATCGTGTTCACCCGGGCATCGCGGTACATCCGGTTCACGGGGGTCTCGACCATGAAGCCCATGCCGCCGTGGAACTGGGTGCACTCGTAGAGCACCTCCATGACCGTCTCGAGCGCGTGGGCCTTGACCCCCGACACGTACTTCGTCGCGTCGATCCCCTGCTCCATGAGCCATGCCGCCTGGTACACCGACGCCCGCGCGGCGTCGATGCGGGCCTGGGCCATGGCGAGCCGCTGGCGGATCGCCTGCTTGTCCCAGAGCATCGCCCCGAACGCCTGCCGGTTGCGCACCCACTCGAGCGTGAGGTCGATGGCCGCCTGACCGGCCCCGACGCCCTGGGCAGCGAGCACGAGGCGCTCGTTCTGGAAGTTCCTCATGATCTCGTAGAAGCCTCGGTGGGGCGTCCCGAGCAGGTTCTCGTCAGGCACCCAGACGTCGTCGAGCACCAGCTCGGCGGTGTCCGAGCAGCGCCACCCCTGCTTGTCGAGCTCCTGGGCCACCTCGAATCCCTCGCGGTCCTTCTCGACGAGGAACATCGAGATTCCTCGCGGGGCGTCGGGGTTGGTCCGGGCACCGATGATCACGAGGTTCCCGTACACGGCGTTGGTGATGAAGATCTTGCGCCCGTTGATCCGCCACCCGTCGCCGTCCTTGCGGGCGTGGCTGCGGATCCCCGCCACGTCCGAGCCGGCGTCGGGCTCGGTCACCCCGATGGCGGTGATGATCTCCCCCGAGAGGATCCCCGGCAGGAACCGGTCCAACTGCTCCTCGGAGCCCGAGTGGAGCAGGTGCGGGGAGGCCATGTCGGTGTGGACGAGCACCGTCGCGTCGAACCCGCCGAGCGTCGAGGACGCGCCGAGGGCCTCGGCGAAGACGGTCGAGGCCACCGGACCCATGCCGAGACCCCCTCGCTCCTCCGGCACCTGGATGCCGAACATCCCGAGGTCGCCCATCGTGCGGAGCACCTCGCGGGGGACCTGGCCGGCCTCCTCCCAGGCGTCGGCGTTGGGTACGACCTCCTTCTCACAGAAGGTCATGACCTGTTCGGCGAGGGCCGCCAACTCGTCGTCGATGAGCGGGTGGGGGGCGAGTGCTGGCATCGGGGGTTCTCCTGTTTCGGGTCGGGTCAGGCGCGCCAGGCGGGCGGACGCTTCTCGAGGAACGCCGCGATGCCCTCCTGGCCCTCGGCGCGCTCCCAGGCGTCGGCGAGGTGGCGGGCGGTGTAGGCGGCGTTGGCCTCGTGGTCGTGGGTGTCGACGAACTCGATGAGCTCCTTGGTGGCGGCTACGGCGTCCGGGCCGCACCGCAGGACCGCAGCGATCTCGGTCTCGATCGCCGCGTCCAGGTCGTCGACCACGGCGGTGAGGAGCCCGAGGTCGGCGGCCATGGCGGCGTCCATCATTCGGGCGTTGAGGAAGGTGCGGCGGGCGTTGGCGGCGCCCATGCGCCGGACCACGTAGGGCGAGATGTTGGAGGGGGAGAGCCCGAGCGTGACCTCGGTGAGGGCGAAGCGGGCGGTCGGCACGGCGAACGCCATGTCGCAGACGGCGATCATGCCGACGCCGCCCCCGAAGGCCTGCCCGTTGACCCTGGCGATCGTGAGGGTGGGGAGGGTGTCGAGGCGTCGCAGGAGGGTGGCGAGGTCGCCCGAGTTGGCGACCCGTTCGGCGTGGGTGAGGTCGAGTTGGCTCTTCATCCAACCCAGGTCGCCGCCGGCGCAGAAGGACTCGCCGGCACCCGTGAGCACGAGGGCCCGCACGCCGCCCGCCTCCACGTGCTCGGCGACCCGATGCAGGTCCTCCATGAACGCCGGGTTCATGACGTTGTGGCGCTCGGGCCGGTCGAAGGTGGCGGTGGCGACGCCGCGCTCGTCGACCTCGTAGCGGGTCTGGGCCAGCTCGGGCAGGGTGGTCTCGGGCTGAGTCGTCTCGGGCTGGGTCATGGGGCCTCCGGGGGGACGGGGCGGGTCGTGAGCAGGCCCCCGAGGACGACGGCGGCCATGGTGTCGGCGACGTCGTCGAGGCTCCGGTCGCCGTCGGGTCGGTACCAGTCGAGGGTGGCGTTCATCATCCCGAGCAGGGCGAGCCGGGCGACGTGGAGGTCGACGGCCGGGCCGACCAGCCCGCCGCGTTCGGCGTCGGCCAACAGGTCGGCCCACCGCTTCTCGTAGGCGTCGCGGGCCGGGGTGCCCGCCCGCCGCACCTCGGCAGGCGCGGCGCCGAAGACGCCGACATGGGCGGTCGTGTAGGGGCCGTGCTCGAACAAGGCCCGGAGGTGGGCGCCGATCGCCGCCCGCAGCCGGTCGGCCGGGTCGTCGGCGGCGCCCGCCAGCGCCGCGTCCAGCTCGGCGGTGATGCGGTCGATGCCCTGGTCGAGGATCTCGCCGAGGAGGCGTTCCTTCGAGTCGAAGTGGTAGTAGATCGACCCCGCCTTGATCCCCACCGCATCGGCGATGTCCCGCAGGGTCGTCTCGGCGTACCCCTGGGCGAGGAACAGCCGGGCTGCCTCGTCGAGGATGCGGGTGCGTCCGTTCTCCATGGACGCAAGCCTACCTAACGCTCGTTAGGTAGGCGAACGGCAGGCTGCCGGACCCGCCTGACGAGGGCCCGCCAGATGGGGCCCGGGTTGGCGGCACCCGAGCCCCACATCCCGTTCCTGTCGGGCCGAGCCTTCGTGGAGATGGCCGACGCCGACAGGAACGGATGATGGGGGCTAGGCCGGGGGCGGGAGCTGCCCCTGGTGGCCGTCCTCGGACCGCTCCTTGAAGAGCTCGCCGATGCCGGCGACGGCGCCGAGCACCCCGCTCGTGTCGAGCGGCAGGAAGACCTTGGTCGCCTGCCCGTCGGCGACGCCCTGCAGCGCCTCGAGGTACTTGATGGCGATGAGGTCGTCGGTCGGGTCGCCGTCGTGGATCGCCTGGAACACCGACCGGATGGCGTCGGCCTCACCCGCGGCAACCGTGAGCTTCTCGAACTTCTGGGCGTCGGCCACCTCGCGGATGGCCTGGGCCTCACCCTCGGCGCGTCGGATGGCGGCCTCCTTGACGCCCTCGGCCTTCAGGATGGCGCTCTGCTTCTGGCCCTCGGCCTCGAGGATGGCGGCGCGGCGCTCGCGCTCGGCCTTCATCTGGCGGTGCATGGCCTGGGTGACGTCCGGCGGCGGCTCGATGCGCTGGATCTCGACACGCACGATCCTCGTGCCCCACGGATCGGTGGCGTCGTCGAGCACCTCCCGCAGCTGGGTGTTGATCAGCTCACGGGACGTCAGCGCGCCATCGAGGTCCAGGTCGCCGACGATGTTCCGCAGGTTGGTCTGGGCGAGCTTCGTCGCGGCCACGATGAAGTTCGACACGTTGTACTGCAGCTTCACCGGGTCGGTGGGCTGGTAGTAGACGACGGCGTCGACGGTCACCACCACGTTGTCACGGGTGATGACGTCCTGGGGTGGGACGTCGACCACCTGCTCGCGCATGTCCACCTTCACGACCCTGTCGATGAAGGGGATGATGAAGTTCAAGCCTGGCTCGATCGTCTTCGCGTAGCGGCCGAACCGCTCCACGAGGCCCTTCTCGTACTGCCGGACGATCCGCAGGGCGGCCGCCGCGTAGAGCAGTACGAAGAGGGCGATGACGATGAGCAGGAGCTGGGCTCCGGTCATCGTTCTCCTCTCCTTTCTGGTTGATCTTGGTTCAGGTCACTCGGTGATGCGCTCGACCTGCATCCGGGTGCCGGAGACGTCGGTGACGCGCACCCGGGCGCCGGCCTCGATGGCCTCGGTGGCGTCCGCCCGCCAGACCTCGGTCCCGATCCGGACCGATCCCGTGAGCGTGTCGGGATCGACGGCCTCGATCACCGTGCCCAGCGCGTCGGCGTAGCGGTTGGCGCCGATGGCCGGGCCGGGCTCGGCGTCGGCGCTGAAGCGGCGCATGAAGAACAGGGAGACGACGGAGACGATGAGGAACGAAGCCCACTGCCAGCCGACGCCCACCCCGATCCAGGCCAGGATCGCGGCCACGGCCCCGCCCACCGCGAACGGCAGGAGGAAGAACCCGGCCGTGATGATCTCGCCGACGGCGAACACCATCGTCACGCCCGTCCATACCCAACGCCAGATCTCGACTTCGTCCATGGACACATCCTCTCGTTTCCACGACCACCCGAGGGCGAGGCGCCGTCGGGCGATCCAGCGGCTCCAGGTGCTGGGGCCACCGTCAGGCTACGGCGCTCCCGGGCTACCGCCGCGCCCTTTGATCGCGGACGGGCAGATCGAGGAGGTGACGACGCCTAGAGGATCTGGCTCAGGAAGAGCTTCGTCCGGTCGTGCTGGGGGTTGGTGAAGAAGTGCTCGGGGGTGCCCTCCTCCACCACCTGGCCCGCATCCATGAAGAGCACCCGGTCGGCGACCTCCCGGGCGAATCCCATCTCGTGGGTCACCACGAGCATGGTCATGCCCGAGCGGGCCAGCTCCTTCATGACGTCCAGCACCTCCTTGATCATCTCGGGATCGAGGGCGGATGTGGGCTCGTCGAAGAGCATGACCTTGGGATCCATGGCCAGGGCACGGGCGATGGCCACCCGCTGCTGCTGGCCGCCCGAGAGCTCGTCGGGATACGCATCCGCCTTGTCCGAGAGACCTACCCGCCGGAGCAGCCGCCGGGCGCGCTCCTCCGCCTCGGTGAGTGGTGTCCCTT
>CAZTLW010000124.1:0-240 GCA_964614585.1 uncultured Acidimicrobiia bacterium
CGAAGGTCGGCGCCCCCTGGCGGGGGGATCCCCAATGGTGGGTGGTCCTTGTGGTCGAGTTCGCGGAGCGAACTCGAACGAACCCCGAGCTTGGTGTGAGGGTGGTCCTTGTGGCCGAGTTCGCGGAGCGAACTCGTACGAACCCCGAGGGTGGTGTGGGGTGGTCCCGGTGGCCGAGTTCGCGGTGCGAACTCGAACGAACCCCGAGCTTCGCTCGGGGTTCGCGCCCTCGGCAGGATT
>CAZTLW010000124.1:250-7083 GCA_964614585.1 uncultured Acidimicrobiia bacterium
CGAGTTCGCGGAGCGAACTCGTACGAACCCCGAGCTGGCCAAAGAACAGGCGCAGTTCGCCGTGCGAACTGCAACCTGCTCGGCACAGCCGAGCAGGCGCCCTCGGCAGGATTCGAACCTGCGCACCCGGCTCCGGAGGCCGGTGCTCTATCCCCTGAGCTACGAGGGCAGGGACGCCGAGTGTACCGGTGGCCGTCCGATAGCCCCCTCGCCGATCAGTACCCGACGTCGAGCCGCAACAGGTCCTCGTGCGTCTCCCGTCGCACCACCTCCCGGGCCTCGCCGCCGGCGACGAAGACCACCGGGGGGCGGGGCACCTTGTTGTAGTTGGAGCCCATCGAGTGCCCATAGGCCCCGGTCACGGGGGTGGCCAGGAGGTCGCCGACGGCGAGGTCGGCCGGTACCGATCCCTCGCGGACCAGCAGGTCCCCGGACTCGCAGTGCTTGCCCACCACCGTCACCGTGCGCGGCCTCTCGGCGCCCACTGCCCGGGGCAGGAAGGTCTCGTAGCCGGAGCCGTAGAGCACCGGCCGGGGGTTGTCGCTCATCCCGCCATCGACGGCCACGTAGGTCCGCACGCCCGGGATCTCCTTGATCGTTCCGACCGTGTAGACGGTGATGGCGGCCTGCGCGACGATCGCCCGGCCGGGCTCGGCGGTGACCGGACCCTCGAACCCCTCCTCGGCGAAGACCCCGCGAACCGCCTCGGCCCAGGCGGTCATCGACGGTGCCGATTCGCCCTCGACGTAGGCCACGCCCATGCCGCCGCCCAGTGACACCTCCTCGGGCTCGTAGCTCCGCACCATCCGGGCGACGATGCGGGCCGCCTCGGCGAACGACTCGAGGCGGAACACCTGGCTCCCGATGTGGCAGTGCACCCCCCGGAAACGGGTCGCGGGCGAGCGCCTGACCCGCTCGACCGCCTCGGTGGCGGCGCCGGTGGACACCGTGAAGCCGAACTTCGTGTCGTCGTGGCCGGTGGCGACGAACTCGTGGGTGTGCGCCTCCACCCCGGGGGTGATGCGGACCAGCACGTCGACCGGGTCGGTGGCGAGGCGGTCGATCCGATCGAGCTCGTCGAACGAGTCGACGACGATCCGACCGACACCGGCCCCGATCGCCGCCGCCAGCTCGGCCTCGGACTTGTTGTTGCCGTGGAGGACGAGTCGCTCGGCGGGCACGCCGGCCCGGCGGGCCACGGCGAGTTCACCGCCGGTGGCCACGTCCAGCCACATCCCCTCCTCGTGGGCGAGGCGCGCCATGGCCGTGCAGAGAAACGCCTTGGTGGCGTAGGCCACGCCGTCGCCCCAGGCAGCGACGGCTTCACGGCACCGGGCCCGCAGGTGGGCCTCGTCGTAGATGAAGACCGGCGTCCCGAATCGCTCGGCGACCTCGTCGACGGTCACCCCGCCGACCACCAGGCTCCCATGGGAGTCGGTGTCGGCGGTGTCGGGGAGCAGGTGGCGGGGGAGCGGTCCGGCCATGGCGGCGCAGGCTAGGGGCGAACTCCGGTGACGAGACCAGGATGGGTCTGGTCCTCGCACCGGAGAACGGCGTCGCGCCCGGTGCCGAACCCTGGGTTCGCTGGAGGGGGTGGGGGGCTACCCTCCCCGACCCATGGAGGTCGGGATCGGCATACTGGGCGCGGGCGTCGTCGGCGGCACCCTCGCCGCCAAGCTCATCGACGAGGCGGACGCCATCGAGGCGAAATCCGGCCTCGCCTTCGACGTGCGTCGCATCGGCGTACGCGATCTCACCAAGCAACGCCCCTTCGACCTGCCGGCCGACCGGCTGACCGATCGCCCGACCGACGTCGTCGACGACCCCGGGGTGCGTCTCGTCGTCGAGCTCATGGGCGGCCTCGAGCCTGCCGGCACCCTCGTGGAACGGGCCCTGCGGGCCGGCAAACCCGTCGTCACCGCCAACAAGGAACTCGTCGCCGCCCGAGGTCTCGAGCTGTTCGATCTCGCCCACGAGCGAGGCGTTGCGCTCCTCTACGAGGCGGCGGTGGGCGGCGGCATCCCGATCATTCGCCCGCTCGCCCAGTCGCTCGCCGGCGAGCGACTGACCCGGGTCATGGGCATCGTCAACGGCACGACGAACTACATCCTCACCAAGATGTCGGAGGAGGGCGCCGCCTACACCGAGGCGCTGGCCGAGGCCCAGGCCCTCGGGTACGCCGAGCCCGACCCCACCGCCGACGTGTCGGGGGCCGATGCCGCCGCCAAGGCCGCCATCCTCGCCTCACTCGCCTTCGGGTCGTGGATCGCGGGCGCCGACGTGCCCCGGGTGGGCATCGAGGGCATCGATGTCGAGGACATCGCCCGTGCCGCCGACCTCGGCTACGCCATCAAGCTGCTGGCCATCGGCGAGGAGGGTCCCGAAGGCGTCGCCGTGCGGGTCAAGCCGACCCTCATCCCCTTCGACCATCCGCTCGCAACGGTCCGAGGAGCCCAGAACGCGATCTTCGTGGAGGGTCCGGCCATCGGGGAGTTGCTGTTCTCCGGCCCCGGGGCCGGCGGCGAGCCGACCGCCACGGCCGTGCTCGGGGACGTCATCGACGCGGCCCGAGAGCTGCTGGCCGGCGCCCAGGTCACGCCGCCGGTGCGCTTCCAGCCGTCCCGGGTCCTCGCCGCCGGTGCCATCCGGACGAGCCGCTATTACCGCCTCGTGGTCGACGACGCCCCCGGCGTCCTCGCCCGGATCGCCGAGGTCTTCGGACGTCACGAGGTGTCGATCGCGTCGGTCTGGCAGGAAGGCGTGGGAGGCCGCGCCACCCTTCTGCTCGTCACCCACGAGGCGCTCGAGTCGAGCCACGACGCAGCGATGGCCGATCTGACGGCGCTCGACGTGGTGGTCGACGTCGCCGCGGTCCTCAGGGTCCATCCGGGCGCCTGAGCGTGCAGTACCGATCCACCCGCGGCCACGGCCCGGTCGGGTTCGGCGAGGTCCTGACCGGTGGCGTCGCCCCCGACGGCGGCCTCTACCTGCCCGAGGCCCGACCGGAGCTCGACGTCGACGCCGACTGGATCGACCTGCCCTACCCCGAGGTCGTCGCCCGGGTACTGCTGCCCTTCGTCGAGCCCTACTTCGGCCTCACCGACCTGCGGGCCATGGCCGGGGCCGCCTATGCCGATTTCCGGGACCCCGCCATCGCACCCATCGAGCACCTGTGGGGCGATGTCCACCTGCTCGACCTCACCAAGGGCCCCACCCTGTCGTTCAAGGATTTCGCGCTCTCACTCGTCGGGCGGATGCTCGACGCCGCCCTCGAGCGTTCGGGGGGCTCCATCACCGTGCTCGGCGCCACGTCCGGCGACACCGGGTCGGCGGCGATCGCCGCCCTCGCCGGACTCGAGCGGGTGCGGGTCGTCATGCTGCATCCGGCCGGCCGCGTGTCCGACGTCCAGCGCCGTCAGATGACCACCGTCCTCGCCGACAACGTCACCAACCTCGCCGTCGCCGGATCGTTCGACGACTGCCAGGACCTCGTGAAGGGCGCCTTCGCCCACGACGACCTCGTCGAGACCCACGACCTCGTGGCGGTGAACTCCATCAACTGGGTCCGCATCGCCGCCCAGACCGCCTATCACACCTGGGCCGCCGTGCGCCTCGGCGCCACGGGCCGTCCGATCGTGGTCTCGGTCCCGTCGGGCAACTTCGGCAACGCCTACGCCGCCCACGTCGCGGCCGGGTTCGGGGCACCGATCGCCCAGATCGTCGTGGCGACGAACGCCAACAACCGCCTCGCTCGCTTCCTCGAGACCGGCAGCCTCGAGATCGGCGAGGTCGCCGCCACCCATGCCCCGGCCATGGACATCCAGGTGCCGTCCAACCTGGAGCGGCTGATCTTCGAGGCACTCGACCGGGACCCCGCCGCCACCGCCGATCTCATGGCCCGCTATCGGCGCACCGGCCGGCTCCGGGTGCCGAGCGGCGCCCTCGCCCCGTTCCGGGCCCGGTTCTCGAGCGGCTGGATGGGCGACGATGCCGTGCTCGCCGCCATCGCCGAGACCCACGAGCGCACCGGTCGGCTGGTCGACCCCCACACGGCGATCGGTCTGGCAATCGGTCGGATGCGAGCGGCCCACCCCGGCGCGCCGCTCGTGGCGGTGGCGACTGCCGACCCGGCGAAGTTCCCCGACGCGGTGGAGGCGGCCACCGGGATCCGTCCATCGCTGCCCGACGACCTCGCCGACCTGTTCGACCGGCCCGAGCGATTCGAGGTCATCGAGTCCGACCCCGCCCTCCTCGCCGACCGGCTCTGACCGCCCCCCGGCCGGTCGGAGCGGCAGCCGAATGGAGGTGTTACACTGGCGCCAGCCATTCGGCACTCCCCCCTCATCCGGGCGACGTCGCGTACCCGTTCAGCGGTCCGGCACCGGAGAGGGTCCTCATCACCGGCGGGTGCCGCCCCGGAATCCCACCGGACATGGCCAGAATCCGAAAGGAACCAGGTGACCAGCCGAGCCGACCTGCAGCAGAAGTCCGTCGGGGACCTGCGTGAGATCGCCAACGCGATCGGCGTCGAGGCCGACGGCCTCCAGAAGTCCAAGCTCATCTCCGCGATCCTCGATTCCGGATCGCTACCCGAAGCCCCCAACGGCGGCGCCGATCCTGCCGTCGAACCGCCCGCCGTGGTGGAGACGCGGCCCGAGGGCGGCGGCGACGACGGCTCGGGCGGCGGCAAGCAGGGCCAGGATTCCCACGGTGGCGACCGCCAGGGTGACGGCGGCGGCCGGGACTCCCAGGACGACGACCGCCAGGACGACGATCGCCAGGGCGGCGACCGGCGGGGTGACGGCGGCGGCCAGGACGGTGGCGGTGGCCAGAGGTCCCAGGGTGGCGGCCAGCAGGGACGCGGCGACGGGGGCCAGAGGGGCCAGGGCGGCGGTCAGCAGGGCGGCGGCCAGGGCGGCGACCAGGGTGGCAAGAAGCGTCGCCGGCGCCGTGGCGGCCAGGGTGGCGGCAAGGACTGGGAGGCCATTCCCGACGAGGAGCTCGAGTTCCGCGAGGGCCTCCTCGACATCCTCCCCGAGGGCTACGGCTTCATCCGGGTGACGAACTACCGCCCCGGCGACCTGGACGCCTACGTGTCGGTCAACCACATCCGCAAGAACGGGCTCCGCAAGGGCGACCTCGTGAAGGGCCCGATCCGGCCGGCCCGGAACCAGGAGAAGTACCCGGCCCTCATCCGGATCGACTCGGTCAACGGCGAGGACCCCCAGGAGGCCAAGCGGCGGCCGAAGTTCGAGAAGCTCACCCCGCTCTTCCCCGACATCCGGCTGCGGCTCGAGACCGACGAGCACACCCGGGTCCTCCCGCGCATCGTCGACCTCATCGCCCCGATCGGCAAGGGCCAGCGCGGTCTGATCGTCTCGCCGCCGAAGGCCGGCAAGACGACGGTCCTGAAGGAGATCGCCACCTCCATCGCCGAGAACAACCCCGAATGCCACCTCATGGTCGTCCTCGTCGACGAGCGACCGGAGGAGGTGACCGACATGCAGCGCACCGTGAAGGGCGACGTCATCTACTCGACGTTCGACCGTCCGGCCGAGGAGCACACCCAGGTCGCCGAACTGGCGATCGAGCGGGCCAAGCGCCTGGTGGAGCAGGGCATCGACGTGATCATCCTGTTGGACTCCATCACCCGGCTCGCCCGCGCCCACAACCTGGCCACGCCGGCCTCGGGGCGCATCCTCTCCGGTGGTGTCGACAGCCAGGCCCTCTACCCGCCGAAGCGGTTCTTCGGCGCCGCCCGCAACATCGAGGAGGGTGGGTCGCTCACCATCCTCGGCACCGCCCTCGTCGAGACCGGCTCCAAGATGGACGAGGTCATCTTCGAGGAGTTCAAGGGCACCGGGAACATGGAGTTGAAGCTGGACCGGCGATTGGCCGACAAGCGCATCTACCCGGCCATCGACATCGAGGCGTCGGGAACACGCCGGGAGGAACTGCTGTTCACCCCCGACGAGCTGACCCAGGTGTGGAAGCTGCGCCGGGTGCTGCTGGCCCTCGAGCCGGGACCCGCCCTCGAACTGCTCATGGATCGGCTCAAGACATCCCCGTCCAACGCCCACTTCCTCGCAGAAGTGGCCAAGAACTAGCCTGCGCCTCCCGAGGAGACCCCATGAAGACCGACATCCATCCCGACTACGCCGAGGCGACGATCACCTGCTCGTGCGGCAACACGTTCCAGACCCGCTCCACCGGCGGCGATCTCCGCGTCGAGCTGTGCAACGAGTGCCATCCGTTCTTCACCGGCCGCCAGAAGCTGGTCGACAGCGGTGGCCGGGTCGACCGCTTCAACAAGCGCTACGGCAGCACCGTGAAGTCGAAGAAGGCCGCCCGACGCGAGGCCGGGACGACGTCCGCCGACGAGCCCGCCGAGGGCGCCGACGCCGAGTAGTCGCGGCGCACCGATCGATCGACCGGGACCCCGCCGACGCGGGGTCCCGGCGCGAGGAGGTCCTGTCATGCGACTCGCCGTCTACGGCACCCTGCGACGCGGGGGGTCCAACCACCACGTGGTGGCCGCCATCGCGGGGAGCTGGGCGCCCGGGACGGTCCGAGGCTGGGTCTACGAGCTCACCTGGGGCCCGGCGGCGGGCTACCCCGGCCTCACCCTCGACCCCGACGGCGCGGCCGTTCCCGTCGACGTCCTCACCACGGACGACCTGGACCGCCACCTGCAGCGTCTCGACCGGTTCGAGGGCGACGGCTACCGCCGCATCGTCGCTCCGGTCACCCTCGACGACGGCGAGGTGGTGGACGCCTGGGTGTACGAGGCGATTGCCGAGGACTGAGTACCGAGTACCGAGTACCGAGTACCG
>CAZTLW010000125.1:0-7052 GCA_964614585.1 uncultured Acidimicrobiia bacterium
TCCACGCCCGGGTCCGGGCCACGAGGTCGTCCATGGGCCGGAGGGTATAGCGCCTTCGGCCAACTCGAACCGCGGAACCGATAGGTACTCGGTACCCGATACCCGGTACCGGGTTGAGATACCGGACCTACGACCGTACGATGATTGGTCCAACCGCCTCCACAGGGATCACGCCGCATGGGTTCGCTCGTCAAGAAGCGTCGCAAGAAGATGTCGAAGCACAAGTACCGCAAGCGCCTGAAGGCCAATCGCCACAAGCGCAAGAACAAGTAGCGCTACCCATCTTCAGCGGAGGGCCGGCCAGTGGGCCGGCCCTCCGTCGTATCGTGGGCGGGTGCGGTCGATCGTCGCCTTGTGCCTCCTCACCCTCCTCACCGGCTGTGCCGGCGCGTCCGTGCCGACCGAGCCGTCTCCCGCCGACGAGTTGGCCGACGCCGCCCGGCGCCTGGTGGACTCCGGCGGCTTCACGTTCGTCGTGGAACGGGACGGGCCCCCACTCAGCCTCGACGCGCTGCCGGGGCTCGGTGTCGAGGGAGCCTCGGGCACGTTCGTGGTCCCCGACCGGGCGGCGGGCGACGTGGCCGGGCGCATCGGCCCGCTCGGTGCCTCGGTGCCATTCGTGGCCGTGGGCGCCGACCTCTGGATCACCAACCCCCTCGACGGCGGCTGGGAGCGATTCGACGCCATCGAGGTCATCGACCTGCCCGTCCTGCTCGGGCCGGAGGGGCTGACCGCCTACCTCGGCACCGACGTCACCGGGGTGGTGCTCGAGCCGATCGACGTCGGCGCCGCCTATCGGGGCGAGTTCGACACCTCCGAGCTGTCGGTGGCCACCAACGGCGTCATCGGCGCGGGTGTCGTGGCGCTGCGGGGCACGATCGACCCCGACGGGGTGCTGGCCACGGCGGTGTTCGACGATCCCGTCGAGGCCGGGGTGGTGTGGCGGTTCTCGTTCGCCGACCCGGGTGCCGAGGCGGTCATCGAGCCGCCGGCCTGAGGATCAGCCGCCGAGCACCTCCGCCCGGAACTCCTGGGGGCCGTACGACGTGAGCCGCACGTCCGTGTGGGCCCGAGCCGAGGCCGACCTCGGGTAGCCGAGCAGTGGGCCGAGTTCGCCGAAGTACTGGCCACCACCCGGTCGGCCGACCGGCACCAGGCGGGCGTCGTGGGTGGAGACACCGATGATCCGCCCGGCATCGCGCAGTTCACGAAGCAGGCGGATGATGGCCACCGCCCGGATGGCGAGGCTCCCCGCCAGCCTCCCGTTCCCCGCCGAGACCGATGACGGTCGTCAGGCTCCCGATCGCTCGAGAGCCATGACGAAGGCGTCATCGGAGCGCGACACCCAGCCGAACCCCGGCCGGGGGTAGTGGCCCGAAGCCTGCACCCACCCCTCGTCGGCGAGCATGGCGAACACCCGCCGACGGGTCTCGGCCGCCAGTGGCTGGTCGATGTCGGCGGCGGCGTTCCACTCGGGATGGCGCGCCTGGGCGGGGTGGTGGGTCACGTCGCCGGTGATGACGAGCTTCGACCCGTCGCCGCCATCGACGACCACCGAGACGTGGCCCGGGGTGTGGCCCGGGGTCTCGATGACCGAGACCCGGGAAGTGATCGGCGTCTCGGCCGTGACCGTCCGGTGGCGGCCCGCGTCGACCACCGGGCCGAAGATGCTCCGGACCACCTCGCCGGTGGGGTGGTCGGTCTCCTGCCAGAAGGCCAACTCGGCCTCGTGCACCGAGAACGTGGCCTCCGGGAACGCCAGCGCGCCGTCGGGGGTGAGGTTGCCCGAGATGTGGTCGGGGTGGAGATGGGTGTGGACCACGGTGGCGATCTCGCTGGGCGCCACCTCGAGTTGGTCGAGGGCGAGTGGCAGGTCGCCGCCCTCGCCGCCGACGATGTCGGCATGGGTGCCGATGCCGGAGTCGACGAGCACGTGGCCGTCGGGCGTCTCGAGCAGGAAGCAGCCGAGCGAGATCCGCAACCGGCCGTCCCCGTAGGCGGGCCAGCCCTGGTCCCAGACCGCCGGGTCCGACTCCGGGAACATCACGGTGGGCTGCCGCAGGAAGTGGCCGTCCTCGATCGAGTGGACGGTGACGTCGCCGATGGCCGTGGTGTGGATCTGCATGTCCCCGACGCTAGGCCGGCGGCGAGGCGCCGGGACGCCGGGTTGGAGGGGGCGAGGACGCCGGGGCCCGGGGGGCCGGGTGGCGGTTCAGCCCTCCCGGTCGTGCGTTCTTGTGTCGTTCTCGCCTCCATGCGAGGGGAGAACGACACAAGAACGGGGGTGCGGGCCGGTCGGGAGGTAGGTTCCCCGCCGTCGACCGAGGGTGGCTGAGCGCCTCTCCGGCCGGGTGCTCGCCACCGGCGCCGCCGGTGGCATCGGCTCGGCGGCCGGCCGTCGGCTCGTCGACGATCTACGAGCGGCTGATGCGGCGTCGGATCAGCGGCCGTCGTCCCGGCGCCCCCAACGGCGCAGGCGGAGGGAGTTGAGCACCACGCTCACCGACGAGAACGCCATGGCGGCGGCGGCGAACATGGGCTGCAGCAGCCCGAGGGCGGCGAGGGGAATCATCGCCACGTTGTAGATGAACGCCCAGCCGAGGTTCTGGCGGATGACCCGGAAGGTGGCCTGCCCGACGCCGATCGCCGACATCGCCAACTTCGGGTCCCCGGACATGAGGATGACCTCGCCGGTCTCGACCGCCACCCCGGTGCCGGTGCCGATGGCCATCCCGACGTCGGCGGCGGCGAGGGCCGGGGCGTCGTTGATCCCATCGCCGACGAAGGCGACCGTGGCCCCGTCGGCCTGCCAGGCGCGGACCTCGTCGGCCTTGCCGCCCGGCAGCACCTCGGCGGCGACCCGGTCGATGCCGAGCTCGGTCGCGATCCGCCGGGCCGTCGACTTGTTGTCGCCGGTCACCATGCCGATCGCGATGCCGGACGCGTGCAGGTCGGCGACCGCCTCCCGGGACGACTCACGGAGGGCATCGGCGAGGCCGAGCACCCCCTGGGTGCGGCCATCCCAGCCGACGACGACCGTCGATGCCCCGAACGCCTCGAACTCGGCGATGGCGAGTTGGTCCTCCTGGCGCACCTCCATTCCGAGGTCCCGGAACAACAACTCCCGGCCGACCACGACCTCGATCCCGTCGACCATGCCCACGACGCCCCGGCCGGGCATGGTCATCGGGTCGGTCACCGGGGGCACCTCGAGTTCGCGTTCCTCGGCGGCGAGCAACACCGCCCTGGCGATGGGGTGGGTGGAGGCGGTCTCGACCGCCGCCGCCCGGCGCAGCAGGTTGTCCCCGCCGGTGTTGCGAGTGAGCGTCATGACGCCGCGGGTGAGGGTGCCCGTCTTGTCGAACAGGACCGCGTCGATGGCGTGGGTGCGCTCGAAGACCTCCGCGCCCTTGAACACGACGCCCAACTCGGCACCCCGGCCCGAGCCCACCATGATCGCCGTCGGCGTGGCGAGGCCGAGGGCGCAGGGGCAGGCGATGATGAGCACCGCCACGGCCGCCGTGAGGGCGGTCTCGATGCCGGCCCCGGACACGAGCCAGGCGATGAGCGTCACGGTGGCGATGACCATCACCACGGGGACGAAGTACTGGGAGACGCGGTCGGCGAGGCGCTGGATCGGGGCGCGGGTCGCCTGGGCGTCCTCGACGAGCCGGGCGATGCGGTGGAGCGTCGTGTCCGACCCGGTGGCGGTCAGCTCCACGACGAGCCGGCCGTGCTGGTTGACGGTGGCGCCGGTCACGTCGGTGCCCGGTGCCTTGTCGACCGGCACCGATTCGCCGGTGAGCATCGACTCGTCGACCGTCGAACGCCCCTCGACCACGACGCCGTCGGCGGGCACCTTCTCGCCGGGGAGCACCACGACCCGGTCCCCGACCGACAGCGAGTCGGCCGGGACCCGGACCTCGGTGCCGTCGCGGAGCAGGACCGCCTCGTCGGCGCCGAGGGACAAGAGGGCGGTCACCGCCGCCGAGGCCCGTCCCTTGGCGCGGGCCTCGAAGTAGCGGCCGAGGAGGATGAAGGCGACGATCGCCGCCCCGGTCTCGAAGTAGAGGGGTTCGCCGACCAGCAGGGCCCACCATGAGTACCCAAGCGCCGCGAGGGTGCCCAGACTGATGAGGGTGTCCATCGACAGCTGGCCGGTGCGCAGGCCCTTGGCGGCGATGGCGTGGAACTGCCACCCGAAGCCGAGCACGACCGGGGTGGCCAGGATGGCCTGCAGCCAGCGGGTGACGGTTGATTCGGGCAGCCCCATGGCGATGACCATGAGGGGCACGGTGAGCGCCGCCGCCCCGAGGAAGAGCCGCCATTGGTGGCGCTGCTCGACGTCGTAGCGCTCGACCATCCCCGGACCCGTGGTCTCGGGGGTGATCTCGATGAGTTCGTAGCCGATGCCGTCGATGGCGCTGACCAGCACGCCCGTGGGGACCTGTCCCACCACCCGGGCCTCGCCCGTGGCGTAGTTGACGACCGCCGACTCGACGCCTTCCTGGCGTCCGAGGACGCGCTCGACCCGCGTGGCGCAAGCGGCACAGGTCATGCCGCCGACGTCGAATCGGGTCTCGGTCGTGTTGCTCAGGACGCCACCTCGTAGCCCTGGGCCTCGATGGCCGCAACGATCTCGTCTCGGGTGGCCGGGTCGTCGAACGTGACGTCCACGGTGCGGTCGTCGATCGACACCTCGGCGAGCTCGACGCCGGGGAGGGGCCCGACGGCGCCCTCGATCGAGCTCTTGCAATGGCCGCAGGAGATGTCGGGGACGGACAGGGTGAGGGTGGTCATGATTCCTCCGAGAAGGCGGGGCCGGTGACGGCCTTCGTGTAACGCATCGTCTCCATCAGTTCATCCACGACCTCGGGGGTCCGGCCCTCGGCGACGGCGTGGGTGAAGCAGGTCTCGAGGTGGTTCTGCAGGAGCACGCGGTTGACCCGCTCGAGGGAGCCCTGCAGCGCCGACACCTGCTTCATGAGGTCGGGGCAATAGGCCTCCTCCTCGACCATGCCGATGACCGAGTCGAGGTGGCCCCGAACCGTCTTGAGCCGATTGAGGACCTGGGTCTTGTGGACTGGCTTCACGAGGGGCAGTGTAATGACCTCCCACCCCTCCCGGGGAGGGGTGGTCCTGGTACGTGATGCCTAGGGTCGTCCCGTGCTCGACCTTCGCCCGCCCACCCCCGCCGACCTCACGGCTCTGGTGGACCTGAACAACGCCGCCGCCCCGGCGGTGAATCGACTGCCGGCGCAGGACCTCGCCCGACTCGTCGACGCCGCCGCCTGGGCCCGGGTGGCGGTGGCCGGGGACGCGGTCGTCGGCGGCCTCGTCGCCCTCGATGGCCCCGGCCTCGACTACGAGAGCGAGAACTACGCGTGGTTCAGCGGCCGGTACGACGCCTTCCTGTACGTGGATCGGGTCGTGGTCTCGACGGCCCGTCGGGGTGCGGGGATCGGCTCGGGTCTGTACCGGGCGTTGTTGGGCCACGCCGAGGACGTCGGCCACCGGGTGGTCTGCGCCGAGGTGAACGTGCGGCCGGCCAACCCGGGCTCGCTGCGCTTCCACCACCGCCATGGGTTCGAGCCCGTCGGCGAGCAGGACACCAAGGGCGGCACCGTGCGGGTACGGATGCTGGCCCGAGAGGTCGGTCCCGCGCCGATGTCGGGCCGGGCGCCCTAGCCTCGGGACCATGACCACCGACCGCGATGAGCTGCGCAATCGCCTGACCCCCGAGCAGTACCGGGTCACCCAGGAGGCTGCCACCGAGGCACCGTGGACTGGCCCGTACCTCAACGAGAAGCGGGCGGGCACCTACCGGTGCGTCGTGTGCGGCGAGCCCTTGTTCGAGTCGGACACCAAGTACGAGTCGGGATCCGGGTGGCCCAGCTTCACCGCCCCCGCCGAGGGCGAGGCCGTCGCCGAGCACCAGGACCGGTCGCTCGGGATGGTCCGCACCGAGACCACCTGCGCCAATTGCGGTGCCCATCTCGGACACGTCTTCCCGGATGGGCCGGGACCGACCGGGCTCCGCTATTGCATCAACGGCGCCGCCCTGGAGTTCGACCCCGCCGACGACTGAGCCGGTGCGGGGCCGGGCGCCGATTTGGACGCCGGGCCCAATCGCGCGAAGATTGCCCCTATCCCCATAGTGGGAACCGTCCACCGCTCCCCGTGGCTACGTATCACGAACGACGGGTCGAGCGGATTACTGGACGGGCATCCGGAGGACCCAACTGCCGACTGCCGCGGCTCGCGCCGCCGGTCGCACAGCGATCACAAAGAGGAGAACCATGGCCGTCAACACCACGATGAAGGGTCATCGACTGCGTGGTGGCATTCGTCCGTCCCGCGCCGTCGATGGCCAGCGTGTCTGTGCCCAGAGCGGATGCGAAACCCGCCTGTCGCGGTACAACACCCGCGAGCACTGCAACCAGCACGCGCCCATCACCTATCCCCGGGTCCGAGGCAAGTTCGTCGACAGCGACTGACCGGCCTCGAGCCCACCCCATGAAGCCCGCCTCCCGGCGGGCTTCATTGCGTGGGTGGGATCCCCCAGCGGGTGTCACGAAGGCGAAGGGGGTTCAGTCGTGGTTCGCGCCCGACACATCGGGGGACGAAGAAGCCACCAACGAAGGGGATCCCCCCGGAGGGGGGATGGGCCCCGCCGGCCGACGGAGGAGGCTGGTGGGAGGGGGGTGGTGCCAGAGAGCGGCGAACGCCCGTTGCTATCCGACTCCTCGGACGCGATTCGGGTCCCCCCTCCCACTCCGCTCCGCTCCGTGGGTCCGCCCACCCGCCTGAGGCGGGTGGGTTGCAGTTCCCTTCGGGAACTGCCAAGCCTGCGAAGCAGGCCCCACTCTCCGGGGGGATTTCCCAAGACGGTCGGCCGTTCCTGGCCGGTGGGAGGGGGGCGGTTCCAGAGAGCCGCGAAGAACCGCCAGTTCGGCTCGCCCCCGAAGGGGGGATCTCCTTCCCGATACCCGGTACTCGGTACTCAGTACTTGGTACTGCCGCCTCCCAGGCGGCCCACGATCCGATCCATG
>CAZTLW010000126.1:0-6905 GCA_964614585.1 uncultured Acidimicrobiia bacterium
TCGCCGTCAGCCGGAGCGTGCCCCACTTGCCCGGCTTGGGTCGCCAGAGGCCCAGGCGGCCGCCCGAGGCCCCCACGAGTGCCCGGTGCACGTGCCAGGCCGACGTCACGAACCACCGTGGCGGGACCCGGGCCGGCTTCGTCTCCTGCGTCATCGACCACCTCCGTCCGTCGCATCATCGCGCCGGGCCACCACGGCTGTCACGGGTGGACTGGTGCTGCCGGGTGGGGACGTCCGATGGCTTCGAAGCCCGGTGGTCCGTGTGTCGCGACGGTCACCAGATGACCCCGGTGGCCCAGAGGAGGCCGAGCACCACCAAGACGGCTCCGACGACCTGGAAGAAGCGATGGACCCCGTCCCCCCACAGGACCCTCGCACGAGCCGCCAGGACGCGGTAGACGACGAACCCCGAGTCCGTCCGACCCCAGTACACGAATGCGCCACCGATCGCCGCCATCACGACTCCCCACACAACGTTCACGCTGTCCCACCCAACCCCACGCGCCGTCGATACGAACCCACGGCTGGCCCTGCCCTGCTCAGCCCAGCGCCGACGCCACGAAGTCGGCGATGGCGGTGGTGAACGCCCGCCGGCTCGCCTCCTTGGCGTAGAACATGTGGCCGCCCGGGAAGTGGCGGACGGTCAAGCGGTCGGCCATGGCCGGGTCGAGGCGCATGAGGTTCCGCAGGCGGTCGGAGGCGAAATAGGGCGTGACGAGGTCGTGGATCCCGTGGGTCACGAAGGCCCGGAGGTGGGGGTTGAGCGCCATGCCGTAGCGGAAGTCGTCGGTGGCGCCCTCGGCGGGGGCGAAGGCGTGCCGCTCCATGTCGACCTTCCACGCCTGGTTGACCTCGTAGCTCAGCACCCGGTACTCGCGGTCGGTCTCGACCCCGATGATCGATCGAAGCAACTGGTTCACCGCCGTCGTGTAGGCGGCCGTCGAACCCGACAGCGTCGGGTCGGGGCCGAGGAAGGACTCGCGATCGGGGAACGGGTCCGTCACCGAGATCGTCGCGTCGTAGAGGCCCAGCACCTGGCGCTCGCCCCGCAACAGGCCCCGGGCGAAGGCCCGGATCGTGATCCGGCCCTCGGCGCGCTCGATCTCGTCCACCGGCAGGCCCAGCAGGGCCGCCTGGCGGCCAATGACCGCCCCGCGCTCCTCGGGGTCCATCGATGCCCCCTGGGTGAGGAAGCGGGCGTAGTCGCCGGTGGCGAAGGCCTCGGCGGTCGCCGCCACCTCGGCAGGGTCGTCGTCGGGCCCGAAGGCCTGCGACCGACCATGGTGGGCGGCGGCGAGGGCCATGACCGGGAGCGTGTCGATCCACCCCACCATGTCGTAGTCGGTGGGATTGAGGGGGGTCACCTCGAGGGCGGGGGAGATGAGGATCGCCCCGTTCAGGCCGATGCCGGTCGATTCCTGCAGCATCCGGGCCAGCCGGCCCACCCGGTAACCGCCGTAGCTCTCGCCGGCGATGAAGGCCGCCGACCCCCAGCGGTCGTTGTCGGACAGCCACCGGCCCATGAACTCGCCGAGCGACTCGAGGTCCCGCTTGACGCCGTAGTACTCCTGGGGGTCGTGGCCGTCCTTGCCGTCCCCCTCGGGCTGGATGATGCGGCTGAACCCGGTGCCGACCGGATCCACGAACACCAGGTCGGTGAAGGGCAGCCACGACGCCTCGTTCTCGACGAGGCGGGGCGGCATCGTCGGCAACGACCCGTCCGAGGGCAGGTCGACGCGCTTGGGTCCGACCGCACCCATGTGGAGGTACGCCGACGAGGCCCCGGGTCCCCCGTTGAAGACGAAGGTCACCGGCCGATCGGGGGCGTCCACGACGTAGGACACCGAGAAGACCTCGGCGGCGGGCCGTTCGTCCTTGCGCAGCACCGTCCAGCCGGCGGTGGCGGTGTAGTCGAGGCGGTCGTCCGGCCCCTCCCAGGTCAGCTCGGCGGTGGCGCCGGGCGGCGCGGCATGGGTGGCGTCGGGGGTGGGTTCCTCGGTCATGGACCGGACGGTACCCGGCGACGGCCTAGCCGTCGGCCGGCCGCAGCTCCACCCGGCGCAGCAACTGGGCGTTGACGGCCACGATCACGGTCGAGGCGCTCATGAGGACCGCACCGATCGCCGGGTCGAGGACGAAGCCCGCCCACAGGAAGGCCCCGGCGGCGGCCGGGAGGGCGACGACGTTGTAGCCGGCGGCCCACCACAGGTTCTGGAGCATCTTCCGGTAGCCGGCCTCCGACAACCGACGGACGGCGACCACGGCTCGGGGGTCGTCGGCGGCGAGCACGATGCCGGCCGACTCGATCGCCACGTCGGTACCCGCCCCGATGGCGATGCCGACGTCGGCCTGGGCGAGTGCCGGGGCGTCGTTGACCCCGTCGCCGACCATCGCCACCCGATGGCCCTCGTCCTGGAGCGCTTCCACCCGCTCGTGCTTGTCCTCGGGCAGCACCTCGGCGAGGACGTCGTCGATGCCCAGATCGGCGGCCACGGCCTCGGCCACCTCCCGGGCGTCGCCGGTGATGAGCGCCACCCGGACCCCGAGGTCGTGCAGTCGATCGATCGCCTCCCGGGATTCGGGTCGGACCTCATCCTCGAGCGAGATCGCCCCGACGACGGCGCCGTCATCGATCACGTGGAGGACGGCGGCCCCCCGCTTGCGCCACGGTCGGGCGGCCTCGTCGAGCGCTTCGGGTACGTCGAGGTCGCGTTCGCGCAACAGCGCCGGCCCGCCGACGGCCACCGGGCGCCCGTCCACGGTTGCCTCGACGCCGCGGCCGCTCATCGCCGAGATGTCGGTGGCCGACGGCGGGGTGCCGTGCTCGTCGGCGGCGGTGACGATGGCGCGGGCAAGGGGGTGCTCGGATTCGGCCTCGACGGCCGCGGCCAGCAGGAGCAGGTCGCCCTCGTCCCGATCGACGGTGGCGACATCGGTCACCCGGTGGGAGCCGGCGGTGAGGGTGCCGGTCTTGTCGAACAGCACGGTGTCGACCTGTCGCATCCGCTCGAGCGACAGCCGGTCCTTCACGAGGATGCCGTCACTGGCGGCCATCGAGGTCGAGATGGAGATGACGAGGGGGATGGCGAGGCCGAGCGCGTGGGGGCAGGCGATCACGAGCACGGCCACCGTCCGGACGACCGCCTGGTCGGGCGACTCGATGGCGAGCCACACGGTGACCGTGATCGCGGCGGCGCCGACGGCGATGTAGAAGAGGAGGGCGGCGGCGCGGTCGGCGAGGTCCTGGGCCCGCGAGCGCGAGCCCTGGGCCTCCTCCACGAGGCGGCGGATGCCGGCGAGGGCGGTGTCGTCGCCCACGGCCTCCACTCGCACCCGTAGCGAGTCGTCGGTGGCGACCGTGCCGGCGGCGACGTCGTCGCCCTCGGCCTTCGGGACCGGCTTCGACTCGCCGGTGACCATCGACTCGTCGACCTCGGCGCGCCCGTCGACGACGACGCCGTCGGCCGGTACCCGGGCGCCGGGCCTGACCAGCACCACGTCGTCGACGGCGAGCTCGTCGACTCGGACCGTCTCGGTGCCGCCGTCGGTGACCCGCTCGGCCTCGTCGGGCAGCAGCTCGGCGAGGGCCGTGAGGGCCCCGCGGGCGCGCCCGATGGCCCGCATCTCCACCCAATGGCCCAGGAGCATGACCGTGATCAGGCCCGCCAACTCCCACCAGAACTCGAGGTCGAACCAGCCGAGCGTGGTCGCCCACGACGCCACGAAGGCGACCGTGATGGCCATCCCGATGAGCAGCATCATCCCCGGTTGGCGCCGGCGGATCTCGGAGACGGCACCGCTCAGGAACGGCCACCCGCCGTGGAGGAAGATGATGGTGCCGAGGACCGGAGCCACCCACTCGGCACCGGGGAACGACACGGCCTCGTACCCGAACCAGCCCTGGATCGTCTCGGAGAAGTAGAGGACCGGCGCCGTCAGGGCCAGCGACCACCAGAACCGCTCGCGGAACTGGGCGGCGTGGTCGCCGTGGCCGGCGTGTTGGTCGTGGCCCTCGTCGTGGTCGCGTTCGGCCGGCGGGTCGTCGCGGCGGGTGTCGGTGGCCATGACAGCGCCTTACCCGTTGTGGGGCGGACGGAACCGTGTCACCGACCGTTCGTTTGATAGTTCAACGACTGTTGAAGTAACATCGTTCCCATGGACCTGTACGAACGGGCTCGGATCCACGAGGCGTTGGGCGACCCCCATCGCCTCGAGATCGTCGATGCCCTGGTCGGCTCCGACCGCTCACCGGGTCACCTGGCCGAGGTGACCGGGATGGCCCCCAATCTGGTCGCCCACCACCTCCGGGTGCTGGAGGGGGCCGGTGTCGTGGAGGTCCGGCGGTCGGAGGGGGACGGGCGTCGCCGCTACGTCCACCTGCTGGCGGCCGGGGTGGCTGCCGTCGGCGGCGCCGAGCCGGTCGATCGGCCGGTCGTGTTCGTCTGCACGCACAACTCGGCTCGCTCCCAGTTGGCGGCGGCGCTGTGGTCCCGGGCGTCGGGTGAATCCGCCACCAGCGCCGGGACCCATCCGGCCGAACGGGTGCACCCGAAGGCCGTGGCGGTGGGCGGTGCCCACGGCCTCGACCTCCGGGGCGCGACGCCCCGGCTGCTCGAGCCCGACCGGGTCCCCGACGCCGTGGTGGTCACCGTCTGCGATCGAGCGGCCGAGGAGCTCGCCGAACCGCCCGATCGACACTGGTCGGTGCCCGACCCCGTCGCGGTGGGTACCGATGACGCATTCAACGCCGCGTTCGAGGCCCTGGTCGACTGGGTCGAACGCACCCAAACCCGAGAAGAGGAATCCTGATGCCCGTCGAACTCACCACCGAGCAGCACCTGCTGGTCAAGTCCGCCGCCGAGCGACTCCGCAAGGAGTTCGAGGGGGAGGTCAACGTCGAGACCATCCAGCGTCTCATGACCGACAGCTTCGACAAGATCATGGCGATGGCCCGGGTGCCCCAGTGGGTGCCGATCGTGACCGAGAAGTTCGCCCGTGACCGCCTCCGCGCCCTCACGAGGCTCGAGCTCGGCGACTCGGCCAAGCCCGCCATCCTGTTCCTCTGCGTCCACAATGCCGGTCGCTCGCAGATGGCCGCCGGCTTCGCCCGTCACCTCGGTGGTGACCGGGTCGACGTCTTCTCCGGCGGGACCGAGCCGGCCGATGAGATCAACCGCGCCGCGGTCTCGGCCATGGCGGAGATCGGCATCGACATCACGAAGCAGAGCCCCCAGCCCTGGGCGGACGAGATCGTCCGCGCCGCCGACGTGATCGTCTCGATGGGGTGCGGGGACGCCTGCCCGGTCTACCCCGGCAAGAAGTACGTCGACTGGGAGCTCGAGGATCCCGCCGGCAAGCCGATCGAGGAGGTGCGGCCGATCCGGGACGACATCCGAGCCCGCGTCGAGGCGCTCCTGGAGGAGCTGGTCCCCGCCGGTACCGCCTAGGTGGACGGCGCTCGGTCGACCGGTGCCGAGTTCGTCGGCACGGCCCTGTTGCTGACGCTGATCGTCGGGTCCGGGCGCCAGGTCGAGGCGCTGGGCTTCGACCCGTCCGCGCAGCTGTTGGCGCACGCCCTCGCCGTGGGTCTGGGGTTGGCGGTGCTGGTGGCCGTCTTCCTGCCGGTGTCTGGCTCCCAGTTCAACCCCGCCGTCACCCTCGTGGCGTGGGGGACCGGAGCCATGCCCCGTCGGCTGGTCGTCCCCCACCTCGTCGCCCAGTTCACCGGCGCCGTCGTCGGGGTGGTGGTCGCCAACCTCACCTACGGGGCACCGGCCGTCGAGGTGTCGACGAATGTGCGCGACGGTGTCCTCGGGGCCGAGGCGCTGGCCACGTTCTCGCTCGTGCTGGCCATCTTCGCCCTGGTGCGCGCCGGACGGCCCGAGTGGCTGCCGGCGGCCGTCGGGGGCATCGTCGCGGCCGGGATCGTGGCCACCGCATCCACCGGGTTCGCCAACCCGGCCGTGGCCGTGGCCCGGATCCTCACCGAGTCCTACACGGGGATCGCCCCCGAGTCCGTGCCGCCGTTCGTGGTCGTCCAACTCGTGGGGGCGGGACTGGCCGCCGTCGTCGCGGTGTGGCTGTGGCCGGGGCGACGCTCCGAATCGGGCTGAGCTCAGACCGACGGGGTCAGCGAATCGAGCACCGCGGCAGCGGCCGCCGGTGGGTCGTCGGCGAGGCGGACGTGCACCCATTTGCCGCGGCGATCGGCGTCGAGGATGCCGGCTTCCCGGAGCACCTTCACGTGGTGGCTCACGGTGGGCTGCGCCAGGCCGAGGGGATCGGTGAGGTCGCAGACGCAGACGTCGCCGGCCCGGGCCACGATCGAGACGATGCGGAGGCGGTTCGGGTCGGCGAGGGCCTTCAGCACCCGGGCGGTGTGCTCGGCGTGGGTGGCATCGATGGGGTCGACGGTGGTGCCGCAGGCGCAATCCATACCCAACATATTGACAGCGGTCGATGCATGTGGCAAGGTCCCAACACATAGACAGCCATCGATATGGAGGTTCCCATGGCACGCGTCCAACTCGCCCTCAACGTCACCGACGTCGACGCCGCGGTCGACTTCTACGCCCGCGCCTTCGGCGTCGCCCCGGCCAAGCGCCGACCCGGGTACGCCAACTTCGAGGTGGTGGAGCCACCGCTGAAGCTCGTCCTCTTCGAGGCCGACGAGGGCGCCACCCTCAACCACATCGGCGTGGAGGTCTTCGGCACCGAGGCCGTGGAGGCCACCACCCGGCGACTCGACGGTGCCGGCCTCGACACCCGGATCGAGGAGTCCATCGACTGCTGCCACGCCGTCCAGGACAAGGTCTACGCCACCGACCCCGACGGTCTTGAGTGGGAGTGGTACCAGGTGCTCGGCGACAGCCCGGCCACCGAGCCGCAGGCACACGCCGAACCGG
>CAZTLW010000127.1:0-6715 GCA_964614585.1 uncultured Acidimicrobiia bacterium
TGGCCGGGTCCCCGTGCTCTACGGGATGAGCCCGACCCTGGTGCCCCGGCCGGCGGACTGGCCCCCGACCGTCCACGTGACCGGGGCCTGGTTCCTCCCCGGCCCGCCCCTCGACGCGGATCTGGAGGACTTCCTCGCCGCCGGTCCCGCCCCGTTCGTGGTGGGCTTCGGCTCCCACGTGGGCCCGGGTCCCCTCCACGTGGTGCCGGTCGCGGTCGAGGCCGCCCGACGCTCGGGGGGCCGCGTCGTCGTGCTCGCCGGGTGGGGCATGCGCGAGGACGTCGGCAACGACGATGCCGACGTCCTCGTGGTCCCCGAGGCGCCGCACGACCGACTGCTCCCCCGGACGGCGGGCATCCTCCACCACGGTGGCGCCGGGACCACTCACGCGGGGGCCCGCGCCGGCATCCCGTCGCTGGTCGCCGCCACGTTCGCCGATCGGTACTTCTGGGCCGAGCGCCTTGAGGCGCTCGGCGCCGGGCTCCGACTCCGTCGGCTCGACCGGTCGACCGTGGAGCTCGCCGTGGCCCGGGCGCTCCACGAGCCCTGGCCGGGGGCGCGCCGGGTGGCGGCGTCGATGGCGACCGAGGACGGCGTCGCGACGGCGGTGCGACTGGTGGGCGCCTGGCTCGAGGGATCGGTGCCGTTCGGCGCGCCTGCGGATTGATCGACGGTTCACCGACACACTGTCGGCAATCCGCGTCGTACGATGCCCCCACCATGACCGTGGCTCGCAGTCGCACCGCCCGCATCATCTGGCTGTCGGTCGGGCTCCTCATGACCGGCACCGCCTTCATCGGCGTGTTCCTGCCCGTCATCCCGACCACCGGCCCGGTGCTGTTGGCGGGGTTCGCCTTCTCGAAGTCGTCGGAGCGCTTCGACCGCTGGCTCGTCGACCACCGCTGGTTCGGTCCCACCGTCCGGTCGTGGCGACACCACCGTGGGTTCACCCAGCGGGTCAAGGTGCTCGCCGCGATCTTCATTGCGCTGACCTTCTCGCTCACCACGTGGTGGCTCCTGCAGGGCGACGGCTCGATCTGGCTGCCCGTGGCGCTCAATGCCTTCGCCGTCGGGCTGGTCGTGTGGATCTGGCGCCGGCCCACCGTCTCCGAGGAGGAGCGGGCGGGCCTGATGGCGATCCCCTACGAGCAGTTGGCGGCCTGAGCAGACCCGTACACTCCGGCGTCGTGGCCCCGCCCGACGTCACCGATCCCCACGCCACCCAGCCCGATCCGCTCCGCCTCGACGCCTGGGTGGCCTTCCTGCGGGCCCACGCCCGGGTCGTCGCCGTCCTCGACGCCGAGTTGCGCGAGGAGGCCGGGCTGCCGCTCACCTGGTACGACGTGCTCGTGCAACTGTCGGAAGCGGGCGGCGAGGTGCGGATGTCGGACCTCGCCGAACGCCTGCTCCTCTCCCGCTCGGCCACGACCCGGCTCGTGGATCGGGTGGAGCGGGCGGGCCTCGTCGGGCGCTCCGTCCCCTCCGACGACGCCCGGGGCCGGATCGTGTCGCTCACCGAATCCGGTCGAACCACGCTGGCTTCGGCGGCGGTGGTGCACCTGGCGGGCGTGCAGCGGCACTTCGCACGTCACCTCGATGACGCCGAGGCGGCCGTCGTCGCCCGGGTGTTCGGTCGGGTGGTGGGCGACGCCTACTCGTAGGCGATCGCTTCGAGCACGTCCATCCGTGCCGCCGACGCGGCGGGGATGATCGAGGCGAAGAAGCCGGCCACGGCGCCGCCGACGAGGCTGCCGGCGATCCATACCCACGGCACCGCCAAGGTGGCACCCTCCCCGACGAGGGCGGCGGTGAGCGCCCATCCCCCGGCGAGGCCCAGGACGAGGCCGAGCACGGCGCCGAAGAGCGCGATGAGGATCGCCTCCCAGCGGATCGTCGACCCGAGCTGGTCGCGGGTCATGCCCACCGCCCGCAGCAGGCCGATCTCCCGGGTGCGCTCGAAGACCGACAGGTACAGCGTCAGCACGATGCCGAACAGCGCCACGAACACCGACGCCAGCAGCAGCACCGTCAGGAAGACCTGGACACCGCCGAGGCCGGCCTCCACCTGGCCGCTGAGGTCGGCGAGGCTCTGCACCTGCACGTTGGCGAACTCGCCCAGGGCGGACTCCACGTCGGCCTGGACCGACTCGACGTCGGCACCCTCGGCGACGGCGACGATGAGCTGGCTGTCGTTGAGATCGGGGACTCGGGCGGCCAACGCCTCGTAATTGGTGTAGAAGCTCTGGCCGTCCGAGGCCTCGCCCGCCAGGTCCCAGATCGCGGCGACCTCGTAGTCCACGACCTCGCCCTCGACCGTGATCGGCACCGTGTCGCCGAGTGCCAGGCCCGAGGCCTCGGCCTCGATGCGTTGCACGGCGACCGTGTCCCCGACGAGGTCGTCGAAGGACCCCTCGACGTCCTCGAACGCCACCACCAGCTCGATGGTCTCCGGCTCGGCGCCGACGAGGAACCCCTCCTGGCCGTCGGCGAACTCGGCCAGGACCAGGTTGGTGCGCGCCACCGTGGCGACGCCGTCGACGTCCTCGACGATGTCGCCGACATCGGGCGAGATGCCCGAGAACGGGTTGAAGCCGGCCGGGCCCACGATGAGGTCGCCGCGGAACGACTCGCTGATCGCGTCGTCGATCGTGTCCTGCAGCGACGTGATGAGGATGGCGACCATCACGACGAGCCCGACGCCGATCATGAGGGCGGTGGCCGTGGTGGCGGTGCGGGCAGGGGATCGGCGGGCGTTCTCGCGGGCGAGGCGTCCCGTCAACGTCCCCACCGGACTGCCGAGAACCCCGATGACCGGCCGGGCGAGGGCCCGCGACGAGAGGACGAGGCCGGCGAAGAGGGCGAACGCTCCGATGCCCGCGGTGATCAGGGCATCGTTGTCGCCGACGAAGACGCTGCCCTCCCTGGCGGAGATGGCCGCCCACCCGAGGAGCCCGATCGCCATGATGGAGATGACGGCACCGACCGCGGCCACCCACCGCCGCGGAGTCGCCAACTCGGGTTGGTCCCGCAGGGCGGCCATCGGTGACACCTGGTTGGCCCGCAGTGCCGGGAGGAGGGCGGAGAGCACGGCCACGGACGTCCCGACCCCGACCGCCACGATGGCGGTCCGGGGCTCGACCACCAGGTCACCGGTGGGCACCCCGCCGGCAAACGCATCGAGCGCCGCCCGGGCGGCCCAGGCGACGCCGTAGCCCACGGGGATGCCGACCACCGACATCGCCAGCCCGAGCCAGGCCGCCTCGATGACGACCATGGAGAGGATGTTGCGCCGCGCTGCCCCGAGGACACGGAGCAGGCCGAGCTCGCGGGTCCGCTGGGCGAGTACCACCTGGAAGGCGTTGTAGACGACGAAGCCCCCGACGACGAGCGAGATGGCCGCGAAGACGAGCAGGAACGTCGTCAGGAAGCCGAGCCCCTCGGCCAGGTCGGCCGACTGCTGCTCCGCCGTGGTCTGGGCGTTGGCGGCGACCGCCTCGGGCGGGAGCACCTCGTTGTTGAGTTCGTCGACGACGGCGTCCACGTCCACGCCGGCGTCGGTGGTGACCGTGTAGCCGCTCGCCTCGCCCTCGGCGTCGAAGAAGCCCTCGGCCCGGTCGAACGAGAAGGCGACGAACGAGACCCCGAGGAGGGTGTTGGTGTCGCCGAACGACAACGTCCCCACCACCTCGAAGTCCTCGAACCGTCCGTCCGTGCCGGCGATGCGGACCTCGTCGCCGATGGCGAGGTCGCGGTCGGCGAGTGTGTCGATGTCGAGCACCACGTGGCCGTCGTCGGTCGGCGGGGCGCCGTCGGCGAGGCGGAACGGCGACGGCCCCTCCGGCCACGAGATGCCGAACGAGGGGGGCCCGAAGCCGAACCCACCCCCGTCGCCGTCGGGGTCGTCGATGATCACGAAATCCTGCAGGCCCGCCTCGGCGGTCGCCACGCCCTCGACCGCCGCGATGTCATCGGCGAGGTCACCCGGCAGGCGCGGGATGTCGAACCCGGTCCCGGCGATCTCGTCGGGGTCGGGCGTCACCTGGATGTCGACGTCGGCCAGCGCCTCGGTGAAGACGCCGTCGAACGCCCGGCCGATCGAGTCGGTGAGGATGAACGAGGCGACCACGAACGCCACGCCGACGACGATCGCCCCGCCCAGCAGCAGGGTCCGGAGCTTGTGCTCCCAGAGGTTCCGCCACGAGATGGCGAGCATCAGGTCTCGAGTTCCTTCACCTTGTCGATGACGCTCTCGGTGGTGGGGTTGTTCAACTCGTCGACGATGCGGCCGTCCCGGAGGAAGACGATGCGGTCGGCGTAGGCGGCCGCCATCGGCTCGTGGGTGACCATGACGATGGTCTGGTCGAACTCGTCCACGGCGCGGCGCAGGAAGCCGAGCAGCTCGGCGGCCGAGGTTGAGTCGAGGTTGCCCGACGGCTCGTCGCCGAAGATGATGTCCGGCCGGGAGACGAGTGCCCGGGCTGCTGCCACCCGCTGCTGCTGGCCGCCCGACATCTCCGTCGGCCGGTGGGTGAGCCGGTCCCGGATGCCGAGGATGTCGACCACCTGGTCGAACCACCCGCGGTCGGGATCGCGGCCGGCGATCCGCAGCGGGAGGGTGATGTTCTCCTCCCCGGTGAGGGTGGGGATGAGGTTGTACGCCTGGAACACGAACCCCACTCGATCCCGCCGAAGCCGGGTCAGCTGGCGATCGGTGAGCGAACCGAGGTCGACGTCGCCGATCCAGACCTCGCCGTCGGTCAGGTCGTCGAGCCCCGCCATGCAGTGCATGAGCGTCGACTTCCCCGATCCCGACGGACCCATGATCGCCGTGAACGCGCCCTTGTCGACCTCGAAGTCGACCCCGTCGAGGGCTCGGACCGCGAAGTCTCCCTCGCCATAGACCTTGACGGCGTCGACGGTGCGGGCGGCAGGAGGCATGGGACAGTCCGATCTGGGGGGGGCCGGGAAAGGGTAGGAGGGATCGGGGTGTTGTTCGGCCGCGTGGGTCGGGCGGGTCGTAGCCTGCCCGGCGATGCACGTCGTCCTCGACCGACCCGAGATCCCGGGCAACACCGGGAGCATCATGCGCCTCGCCGCCAACACCGGCGTGACGCTCCACCTCGTACGGCCCCTCGGCTTCGACCTGTCGGAGGCGCGATTGCGCCGGGCGGGCCTCGACTACCGGGAGTGGGCCGACGTGGCCGTGTGGGACGGCCTCGACGAGGCGCTGGCCGTGGGTGGCCCGGTCCGGGCGCTGTCGGCTCGCGGCACCGTGCGCCACGACCTCGTGCCCTGGGGCGCCGACGACGTACTGCTCTTCGGCCCCGAGTCGACGGGGCTCGCCGACGACGTCCTCGCCCGACCGGACGTGGCCACCACCGTCCGGATCCCGATGCAGCCGGGCAGCCGGAGCCTGAACCTGGCCAACGCGGTGGCCGTCGTCGTCTACGAGGCCCTGCGCCACCGGGGCTTCCCCGGACTGGCATAGGGTCGGATCCGTGACGCTCCTCCGGCGCGACCCACCCGAACCGACGGGCAAGCCCCCGGTCCTGCTGGTCCACGGTGCCTGGCACGGGGCGTGGTGCTGGGAGCCGTTCTTCCTGGACTGGTTCGCGGCTCGGGGCCACGTGACCGCGGCGGTCGACCTCACCGGGCACGGTGCCCGAGGCGGAAACCCCCGAGGTGCCACGCTCGGTACCTACGTGCGAGACGTGGCCGAGGCCGCCCGCACCCTGGGGGCGCCGCCGGTCGTGGTCGGCCACTCGATGGGCGGAGCGGTCGTCCAGCACTACCTCGAGGGCTTCTGGGCCCCGGCCGGGGTGTTGGTGGCTGCGAGCCCGACCCACGGTGCGTGGCAGGCGGCGGCACGGGTCGCTCGTCGGGCGCCGGCCGCCTTCGCCAGGGTCAACCTCGAGTTGCGCCTGGGCCCCATCGTGGAGGACCGTGACGTCGCCCGATGGCTCTTCTTCCGGGACGACGACGACCGCCCGGAGGTCGACGGGTGGCTCGACCGTCTCGGCGACGAGTCCTACCTCGCCTTCGCGGGCATGCTCGCCGACCTGCCCCGGCCCGGTCGGGTCGACGTGCCGCTGCTGGTGGTGGCGGCGGAAGCCGACCGGGTGTTCTCGCTGGCCGAGCAGGCCGCCACCGCCGCCGCCCACCGCGCCGAGTTCGTGGTGGTCCCCGGTGCCGCCCACGACGTCATGCTGGACCCGGGGTGGGAGGTGGCGGCAGAGGCGATCGCCGAGTTCGTGGATCGAGTGGTCCCGTAGGTCCGTGGCGACATGACCGGCACCCGGGACGGAGCCCGGGGTGCCATGGCGGGGCGGGGCGTTCAGCGGTCGGGCGGTACCAGCCAGCGTCGGTGCACCGGGGAGTGGGGATCGATCTCGAACCCACGGGTGTGGATCGCGATGTGGTGGTGGAACCAGCACAGCAGGGTGAGGTTGTCCGGGTCGGTGGGTCCGTGGTGCTCGGCGTGGACGATGTGATGGGGCTCGAGCCGGTAGGTCGACTGGCATCCATCGATCGAGCAGGTGAAACCGTCCCGCCACTCGATGAAGCGCCGGAGCCGAGGCGGGACCTGGCGGGTGGCCGTTCCGTAGGCCATCGGCGAGCCGTCCTCGATGCGGTCGACGGTGAGAGTGCCCACGCACAAGGCATGGGAGAGTTCCCCGAGCTGGGCGGCGACGCCGTCGATCTCGGGGGCGGCATG
>CAZTLW010000128.1:0-6675 GCA_964614585.1 uncultured Acidimicrobiia bacterium
CCGCCTGCTCGACGTCGGGGAGGATCAGCGCATCGATGGGCACGGGGTCGCTGGCGAGGCGACGGGCGAGGACCTCGTTCCGCTCGGCCACCTCGACCCCTCGGTCGTACTGCCAGAGGGCGAGGAGGAGGCTGACCACCGTGAAGGCGGCCACGAACAAGCCGAGGCCGATCCAGCCACCGGTGATCGGCTTGCGGTCCGTCATGCGTCCGGCTCCGTCGGATCCTCGGACACCGGGAGATGCAGGGCCACCGGCCACTCACGCCAGTCGCCGAGTCCGTCGTCGTCGACGATGCCGGCGGCCACGAGTCGGGCCGCCAGGTCATCGGTCCACACCCAGGGCATGGTCACCACCACCTTCCGATTGAACCACCGGGCGCCACGCTAGTTGAGCGGCCTCGGCGGTGGAAGGGGTCTCAGGCGACCGCGATGCCCCCGCCGCGGCGCGGGTCGGAGGCGGCGATCACCATCCTCGGCGAGGCCTCGGCGGCGGCGACTCCCCCGAAGAACATGTGGAGTTCCTCGAACTGGCGGGACGCCCAGGGACCTTCGTAGGGCATCCCGGGTTCGAGGGCCACGCGGGGGCCGTCGGGTGTCCGTTCGACGTGGAGTCGGGGGTGGGCGACGGCGTCCTCGAGGGAGAGACCGGCATCGACATGGGCGAGCAGGGTCGTGGCGATGGCCGTCGTGATCCGGTCGGCGCCCGGTGAGCCGATGGCCAGGATCGAGTCCTCCCCGCGCACCAACGTCGGGGCCATGTTCGAGCTGAGCCGAGTGCCCGGCCGCAGGGAGTGGAACCCACCGTGGTTCAGCTCGATCTCGCCGAGGCTGTTGTTGAGCCACAGCCCGGTGCCGGGAGGCATGCAGCCCGATCCGTAGCCGGCCGAGAACGTGATGGCACAGCCCCAGCCGTCGTCGGCCGCCGCGGAGACGTGGACGGTCGACGGCGAGCCCCGCAGGGCCGCCAGGTCCCCGACCCGCGCCCTGGCGACGAGCTCCCCCACGTCGGGCACGATGGCGGGATCGAGCACCCGACGGCGATAGGAGAACACCGCCTCCTGGACTTCGGCGAACCGCGTGGCGGCCTCGGGACCGAAGCCCTCGTGGGCCCAGCCCTTCGTCAGTTCGAGCATCGCCACCAGACCTGCGCCCCCGACCGCCGGGCCCGGGTTGGTGGCGACCGCCCGACCGGCGAGCCCGGATGAGATCGGCGTCCGCCAGACCGTCTCATAGGCGGCCAGGTCGTGACGAGTCAGGATCCCCCCGCCGTCGAGGACGAACTCCGAGATGACCGCCCCCGCCTCGCCCCGGTAGAGCAGGTCGACGCCTTCCTCTGCGAGGGCGCTGAGGAGGTCGGCGAGATCGGGGAGGCGCACGATCTCGCCGACTCGGAGGCGGCGGTCGCCGTCGGTCAGGGCCGCGCGCGAACGCGGGTCGACGCCATAGATCGGCTCGAGGGCGTGTTCGAGGTAGGAGTCGGAGGACGCCGAGAGCGGGAAGCCGTCGCGGGCCGCGGCGATGGCAGGTTGCAACAACTCCGCCCACGGCAGGCGCCCGAACCGTTCGGCGGCCTCCGCCAGGGCCTTGAAGCCGCCGGGGGTCGCCACCGAGCCGGGACCGACGATCGTCTCCATGCCACCGCCATAGGCCATCCAGACCTTGGAGCCGCCGTGCCCGAAGGCATCGGGCGGCAGGGTTCGGCCCGGCATCTCCAGATAGCCGTCGATCGTCACGGGTGGCTCGTCGGGCCCCCAGATGGTCACGAAACCGCCACCGGCGGGCGAGCAGACGCCCGGTTCGGTCAGGGCCGCGACGAGGACTCCGGCGATCGCGGCGTCGACGGCCGACCCCCCGGCGGCGGCGACGGCGGCCCCGGCATCCGCGGCGAGTTGGTTGGCGGCGGCGACGGCGACGGACATGGGAACGGCGGAGGGTAGCCGCGACCCCTCTCATGACCGGCTCCGGGGAGCGAGTGGCTCGACGTGCCCGGCGACCAGATCCAGTCGGCTGGTGCGCCCGTCCTCGGTCGCCCGGAACCGGCGGCGCACACCCCCGGCGACCTGGACCACCGTGCCGACGGCCGTGTCCTCGAAGCCGGGGGGCGGGTCCCACCAGACCACCGGCAGCACGTCGACTCGCGGGGGCGGGCCGGGACTGCGAACCGACACCTCGAAACGGGCCGAGTCGATGCCTGCCATCGGGTGTCGCCGGCGCTCGACCGGGCCGGCGAGGCGGCCGACCAGCAGGACCACGTTGGTGTCATGAGACATCCCACACTCCTCCATCGTCGGGGGGTGCGGGAACACACCCACCGTATCCGGTGGGTGCGACGGGATCAGGGCAGCTTGCCTCGGAGTTCGTCCAGGCCGGGGAACTCGGCGTCGTGGCGTTCGATGGCCTCGACCAGTCTGGCAGCGGCGCCCGGATCACCGGCGGCGAGGGCTGCCCGCGCGGCCACGAACCACTCGCGGACCGCCGTGTCGGTGGGATCGCGCTCGATCCGCCTGGGCCCGACCACCTCCCACGCCTCGCGTGCCCGGCCGAGGTCCAGCAGGTGGGAGGCATAGACGACCCTCGCCTCGCTCCGGGCCTCGCCGGAGGCACCGAGCTCGCCGACGAGTCGCCACGTCTTCTCGACGTCCCCGGGCCGATCGAGTGCCCGGAGGCAGTCCATCTCCACGGCCAGGTGGGTGGTCTCACCCGAGATGCGCCGGAACGTCCGGAGCTCGGCCAAGGCCTTCTCCCAATCGCCGAGGTGGTAGAGCGTCAGCCCGAAGAGCTCTCGGATCGTCGCCACCTGGGGTGCGAGTGCCTTCGCCTCGCGCAGCTTCGGCGCCGCCTGGGGATACTTCCCAGCCCCGAAGGCATGGGCGGCGTCGGACAGCAGCGCCATGGTGGGAGCCCGCCGCTCCTTGGGGGTCGAACGCGAGATCTCCTCACGCACCCACTTCGGGAGGTCGCTGTCGCGCAGGTCCCCCGTCGTCAGCGAGCCACGCTTGGGCGGCCGCTTTCTCGCGTCGCCCGATGGGCCCCGTCCCCGGGCACCCGAGGATCCACTTCGTCGTTCCGTCACGGGGTCCCTTCCAACCGTCGCCAGACGCTAGCAATGACCGAGGGCCGCCC
The DNA here is from genome assembly GCA_964614585.1 of uncultured Acidimicrobiia bacterium. Classification (GTDB taxonomy): domain Bacteria; phylum Actinomycetota; class Acidimicrobiia; order Spongiisociales; family JAENVV01; genus JAHEFX01. Next base: position 3,124 of record CAZTLW010000128.1, read on the forward strand.
CGGATGGGACGGCCCTCGACCTCGAACAATGCCCGGCGGTGACCTACTCTCCCAGGGGGTCGCCCCCCAAGTACCATCGGCGCTGGCGAGTTTCACTTCCGTGTTCGGAATGGGAACGGGTGGTTCCCCGCCGCTATCGCCACCGGGCAAATCGTGGTGCTCGACACCTCGAGCACTCCATAGCGAGCACTATCAGTTGCTGGATTCGGACAAGAAGAGAGGTCCAAGCCCTCGGCCTATTAGTACCGGTCAGCTCCACGTGTCACCACGCTTCCACGTCCGGCCTATCAACCTGATCATCTATCAGGGGCCTTACCCGGTTGACCCGGTGGGAGATCTCATCTCGAGGTGGGCTTCGCACTTAGATGCCTTCAGCGCTTATCCCTTCCGGACGTAGCTAACCAGCCGTGCCCTTGGCAGGACAACTGGCACACCAGAGGTCCGTCCACCCCGGTCCTCTCGTACTAGGGGCAGCTCCTCTCAAATCTCCTGCGCCTGCGACGGATAGGGACCGAACTGTCTCACGACGTTCTAAACCCAGCTCGCGTGCCGCTTTAACGGGCGAACAGCCCGACCCTTGGGACCTGCTCCAGCCCCAGGATGCGACGAGCCGACATCGAGGTGCCAAACCACGCCGTCGATATGGACTCTTGGGCGTGATAAGCCTGTTATCCCCGGAGTACCTTTTAGCCGTTTAGCTATGGCGCACCCACGTGCCACCATAGGATCACTAAGCCCGACTTTCGTCCCTGCTCGACTTGTAGGTCTCGCAGTCAAGCTCCCTTGTGCCTTTACACTCAACGCCTGATTGCCGACCAGGCTGAGGGAACCTTTGGGCGCCTCCGTTACTCTTTAGGAGGCCACCGCCCCAGTGAAACTGCCCGCCAGGCAATGTCCCTGATCCGGATTACGGACCGAGGTTAGAAGCCCTATATACGAAGGGTGGTATTTCAAGGATGACTCCACGCCGGCTGGCGCCGACGATTCTTAGTCTCCCACCTATCCTACACATCGCATACCAGACTCCAATACCAAGCTGCAGTAAAGGTTCCGGGGTCTTTCCGTCCTGTCGCAGGTAGTGAGCATCTTTACTCACACTGCAATTTCGCCGAGTCTCTGGTTGAGACAGTGCGGGAATCGTTACGCCATTCGTGCAGGTCGGAACTTACCCGACAAGGAATTTCGCTACCTTAGGACCGTTATAGTTACGGCCGCCGTTTACCGGGGCTTGACTTCAAGGCTTCGCCGAAGCTAACCAATCCGCTTAACCTTCCGGCACCGGGCAGGCGTCACACGGTATACATGGTCTTTCGACTTCGCACCGTGCTGTGTTTTTAGTAAACAGTCGTTCCCGCCAATTCACTGCGGCCCCCTCAAGCTCAGGACGCGAAGTCCTTCACCTTACTGGGGCGCCCCTTCTCCCGAAGTTACGGGGCCAATTTGCCGAGTTCCTTAACCAGAGTTCTCTCGCTCGCCTCGGTATTCTCTACCTGTCCACCTGTGTCGGTTTGGGGTACGGGCACCACATGAACTAGCTAGAAGGTTTTCTAGGCAGCATGGGATCGGTGACTTCGCCTGTAGCGGCTCGGCATCGTGTCTCAGGCTCATGAGGTCCGGATTTGCCTGGACCTCGCCCTACGCACTTGCCCCGGGACAACCAACGCCCGGGTTCACTTACCCTCCTGCGTCACTCCATCGCTGGACTACTGACCGTTGGGTCGGTAGGCCCCGAAGGGCTTTCCTTAGCAAACGATGTTCGTCCTGGGCGCGCATGTGGTGGTACGGGAATATCAACCCGTTATCCATCGACTACGCCTTTCGGCCTCGCCTTAGGTCCCGACTAACCCTGGGCGGACGAGCCTTCCCCAGGAACCCTTGGACATTCGGCGGGGGAGATTCTCACTCCCCTTTCGCTACTCATGCCTACATTCTCGCTCGAGTGGCCTCCACGGCTGGCTCTCGCCGCCGCTTCGATGGCCACTCGACGCTCCTCTACCGCTCCTGCACAAGGCAGAAGCCCGCGGCTTCGGTGTTGTGCTTAGCCCCGTTACATTTTCCGCGCGGAATCACTCGACCAGTGAGCTGTTACGCACTCTTTAAAGGGTGGCTGCTTCTAAGCCAACCTCCTGGCTGTTTGGGCAACTCCACATCGTTTCCCACTTAGCACAAACTTGGGGACCTTAGCCGGCGGTCTGGGTTGTTTCCCTCTCGACCATGAAGCTTATCCCCCATGGTCTGACTGCTGCGTTCTGAGACACTGAGATTCGGAGTTTGCCTGAGGTCAGTAAGCTTGTGGGCCCCATTACCCAAACAGTGCTCTACCCCCAGTGCCAAACACGCAACGCTAGCCCGAAAGCTATTTCGAGGAGAACCAGCTATCACTGAGTTTGATTGGCCTTTCACCCCTATCCACAGGTCATCCCCGCAGTTTTCAACCTGCGTGGGTTCGGGCCTCCACGAAGTCTTACCTTCGCTTCACCCTGCCCATGGATAGATCACTCAGTTTCGGGTCCATGGCATGCGACTGAACGCCCTGTTCAGACTCGCTTTCGCTTCGGCTACGGCTCACGCCTTAACCTCGCCACACACCGATGACTCGTAGGCTCATTCTTCAAAAGGCAGGCGGTCGGATCCGAAAGGATCCTCCCACTGCTTGTAGATCCACGGTTTCAGGTTCTATTTCACTCCCCTCGCCGGGGTGCTTTTCACCTTTCCCTCACGGTACTTGTACGCTATCGGTCGCTAGGAGTACTTAGCCTTACGAGGTGGTCCTCGCAGATTCACACGGAATATCCTCCGTGATACTTGGGAGCTCCATCAGGAGGTCGTCGACTTTCGCGTACGGGGCTCTTACCCTCTACGGCCGGAAGTTCCAATCCGGTTCCACTAACCAACGACTTTGTAACTCCTCGACGATGCCGGTGCACCGTCAGATGGTTCCCACAACCCCCGCCTGGCAACGCCACCGGGCTATCACACCAGATCGGGTTTGGGCTGTTCCCGTTTCGCTCACCACTACTCGGGGAATCGCTATTGCTTTTTCTTCCTCGGGCTACTGAGATGTTTCACTTCACCCGCTTACCTCTACTGGCCCTATGTGTTCAGACCAGAGTGACTGGGCATTACCCCAGCCGGGTTTCCCCATTCGGACATCCCCGGGTCGATGCCTGCTTGACGGCTCACCGGGGCTTTTCGCAGCCTGCCACGTCCTTCATCGGCTCCTAGCGCCAAGGCATCCACCGTGGACCCTTAGTAGCTTGGACAGTCTCTCTTCTTGAAAGAATCCGAGACAAAAGATAGTGCTCGCTATGCAGTTCTCAAGGTGCCTGAGGGTGGCCACCCCTGGCGGGGTGCCGTACAGACTCCCTCACGACTGAACAGTGCGTCCGGCCGGCGGCGACGAGGATTCGAGAGCAAGCTCGATCGCATCCTCGGCGGTCGTCGGTCGAATAGCCGGTCATCAACTGAGAGCTGGAGGATCGTGAGATCCTCGGTACGCTCCTTAGAAAGGAGGTGATCCAGCCGCACGTTCCCGTACGGCTACCTTGTTAC
>CAZTLW010000129.1:0-6665 GCA_964614585.1 uncultured Acidimicrobiia bacterium
GCAAGGCCCCGATCCTATTCGGCGTCGTTCGCGGCGCTGGCGTTGAGAAGGCCGTAGCGTTCGGCGCCGAGGGTGTCATACAGATCAAGTTGCGTTTCGAGGTAGTCTATATGGCCTTCCTCGTCGGCGATCAGTTCTTCGAACAGGTTCTTGGAGACGTAATCGCCCACCGACTCGCAGTGATCGCGCGCCTTGATATAGAGCGTGCGCGCGTCGTGTTCGGCAGCGAGGTCTGCTTCGAGTGTTTCCTTCAGGTTTTCCCCGATCCTGAGGCTGTCGAGCTTTTGCAGGTTCGGGTGCCCTTCGAGGAAGATGATACGCTCGATCAGCTTGTCGGCATGGTGCATCTCTTCGATGCTTTCCTCGCGCGATTTGGCGGCGGTCTTGCCGTAGCCCCAGTCTTCTTGCAGGCGGTAATGCAGCCAATACTGGCTGACGGCGGTCAGTTCACTGCGCAGCGCCTGGTTCAGGTAGTCGATGACTGTCTTGTCGCCTTTCATGTCCGTCTCCTGTGTTTGCGGCGCGGCGCGCCCGGACGCCGCGCGATAGGATGGGCACCTTGAGACTATCGCATGATTGCATCGTGTCGAGGAAAAGAGGCAGGCATCCGCCGCAATCGGCCTTTTTGCCCAGTGCGTGATAGATTTTTCCGGGTGTGATCAGGGCATGCGAATCAGATTTGCGCATCCAGTCCACCGCGGCGCGGATGTCGTGATCGGTGATCGACATGCAATGACAGACAATCATTGGCGAACTCCTGCAGGGGGATTGGGCGCGACTGACGGATCTCCTATAATTGATAAAAAGTATCAGATAAAGGGAAATACCTTGCAGGGGCCGGGCTGCGACAAAAAAACGCCCGGCAGCAGGTGCCGGGCGCTTGGGACTCCGAAGGTGCGTGCTGGAATCAGATCAGCTTGACGATCTGCTTGCCGAAGTTACGGCCCTTGAGCATTCCCATGAAGGCCTGGGGTGCGTTTTCGAGGCCCTCGGCGATGTCTTCCTGGATGCCGATTTCGCCCGCCGCGACCTTGGGGCCGATTTCCGACAGGAATCGGGGGTAGTGGTCGAACTGATCGGAGATGATGAAGCCGTGCACGTGCAGGCGGTTCACGAGGATGGTGCGCCACAGTTTGGGCAGGTTATCCTTGTCGCCGCTGGCATTGGCGCCCAGGCCGCCAGCGTTGTACCAGCTGATCATGCCGCAGACGGGAATGCGCCCGCCCACGTTCATCAGGGGCAGCACGCCCTCAAGAACCTTGCCGCCGACGTTTTCGAAATAGATGTCGATGCCGTCGGGGCAGGCCTTGGCCAGCGCGTCGCGCATTTCCTTGCCGTTCGCGTAGGCGCGGTGATCGAGGCAGGCGTCGAAGCCGAACTTGTCGGTCGCCAGCGCGCATTTTTCCGGGCCGCCCGCGACGCCGACGACGCGGCAGCCGCGCGCCTTGGCCACCTGCCCGACCATCGAGCCGACGGGGCCGGTGGCTGCCGCGACGACGACGGTTTCGCCCTTTTGCGGTTTGCCGTATTCGGTCAGGCCGAACCAGCCGGTAAAGCCGGGCATGCCCAGCACGCCGAGGGCGGCAGTCAGCGGCCCGTGCGCGGGATCGAGTTTGCGCAGCTCGCGCGCGGGAAGGCATCCGTGGCTGGCCCAGCCGAACATGCCGAACGCATAGTCGCCCGGCGCGAAGGCGTCCGATTTCGACGCGATCACCTCGCCCACGGCGCCGCCTTCCATTGTGCCGCCCACGGGCACCGGGGTGGCGTAGGATTTGGCGTCGTCCATGCGCCCCCGCATGTAGGGGTCCAGCGACATGTAGTGCACCTTGACCAGCACCTCGCCATCGGCGGGGTCGGGCATCGGGATTTCCTCAAGGCGGAAATCCTCTGGCACTGGCTCTCCGTCGGGGCGGCGGGCCAGGGCGATCCGTTGCATCGTGTCGGTCATGTCGTTTCCTTTCCTGTTTCGGTCTTGTGTTCAGCCGCGGTAGCGAAAGACGCCGGTGCCGGTGGCGATGACGGTTCCGTGTTCGTCGGTGATCTTGCCGTCGGCGAAGAATGTCTTGCGCCCGCCGCCGGTGCGGTGCCCTTCGGCGATGAGGGTGCCGCCGCGCGCCTGCCCGAGGTAGTTGACGTTAAGCGACAGCGTCATCGCCAGGCGCGGTGCATCCTTGTCGCCGGTGTAGCAGCCGGCGAATCCCATGGCGGAATCCAGCATCGCGGCGTGCACGCCGCCGTGGGGTATGCCGTAGCGGTTCATCAGCGCGGGGGTGAGGGGCAGTTCGAGGCGGCAGTAATCCGCGCTCCAGGCTGCGAAGGCAAAGCCCAGGTGGCTTTGAAACGGGTAGGGTTCCTCGACGATATCGGGGTCAAGCTCGGGCGTGGTCATGGGTGCCTCTTCATACCGTTTTTGCCGCTTCCAGGCCGGCCTCGGCGAAGCGGGGCACGAAACTGCCCAGCTTGCGGGCGCGGTCGGGGTTCGAGGCGTTGCCGTCAAGCGCGCGCTTCAGCACGCCTTGCAGGATGCCGCCCATGCGGAAGAATGCAAAGGCGAGGTAGAAGCCGAAGCCGTCGATGCCGGGGATGCCGCGGCGGGCGCAGTAGGCCTCGATGAATTCCTGGTCTGTCATCAGGCCCTCGGCGGCGCGGTCGACACCGGCCAGGCCGCGCCCCTCGGCCCCCGGCGGCATGGCCCATTGCATGAGGACGGCGGCCAGGTCGGCATAGGGGTGGCCGGTGGTGGACAGCTCCCAATCCAGCACGGCGGCGCAGCGGGGGCCATCGGCGGCAAACAGCATGTTGTCGATGCGGTAATCGCCGTGCACCAGCGTGCGCTGCCCGTCATCGGCGGGCACGTTGGCGTCAAGCCAGGTGATCAGCTCTTCCATCGCCTCGATATGTTGGGTTTCGCTGGCGCGGTATTGCTTGGTCCAGCGGTCGATCTGGCGGCGGTAGTAGTTGCCGCCCGGCCCGTAATCATCAAGGCCCGTGGCGACCAGATCGACATCGTGAATGGCGCACAGGACGCGGTTCATCTCGTCCAGGATGGGGCGGCGATCGGGCAGTGGCAGATCGGGCAGGCGGGGGTCGTCGAAATGGCGGCCCGGCACCTCGTCCATCACGTAGAAGGCCGAGCCGATCACGCTGTCATCCTCGCACAGAACGTGCATTCGGGGCACCGGGACGCCCGTGTCATAGAGGGCCTTTTGCACGCGGAATTCCCGTTCGACCGCATGGGCGGATTTGAGCAGCACCCCCGGCGGCTTGCGCCGCAGCACGTAGCGGCCCGAGGGGGTGATCATCCGGTAGGTGGGATTGGATTGGCCGACCTCGAATTTCTCGGCCTCGATGGGGCCGGAAAAGCCGGGCATGTTTCGTTGCAGCCAGTCGGCCACCGCGTTGGTATCGAGTTGGGCAGAGGTGCTATCGGTCATGGCGTGCCCTTCAACTGTATGTCAGCAACGTGTCGGTGTTCGACGCGTCGATATGCGGGGTTTCATTGAATCCATGTAGGTAGAAGCTGCGCGGGGAGTGGACGAACCGGTTCACCGCGCAGTTTTTCATTTGCAGTTGCAGGCGGATCTGCTGTTCGGGCGGGGCACCTAGCGCGGCGGCCAGCATCTGGCCGATGGCGCCGCCGGAACTGACGGCGAGGACGTCGCCGCCGCCCCCGGTCATGGCGCGGCGGGCGTCCTCGACGCGGGCAGTGAACTGCGCCCAGGTCTCGGGCGGGTCGGGCACCTCGTCGCGTTGCCAGGCCAGCACCGTGTCGCGCAGAGTGCGGAAATGCGTCTTGCGGTCGCCGTGCAGGTTGTCGGGCGGGGTGCCACGGCGAAAGCGCGCGTCGAGCAGCGCCTTGAAGTCGAACTCGTTGAGGCCGGGATGCACCTGCGCCGCGCGCGGCGGCAGGCCCATCCCCTCAAGGATGCCCTCAAGGGTTTCGCGGTGCCGCCGCTGCGCGCCGGTGAACAGCGCCTCGGGCCGCAGCCCCTGCCGCGCCAGCGCCCGACCGAGCGCGCGGGATTGGTCATGCCCGGTGTCCGACAGCACGTCGTAATCGGCCGCCCCGAAAGAGGCCTGCGCGTGCCGGATGAGAAACAGCGTGCCCATGGTCACCTCTGTCCGATCAGCTTGGCCGTCTCGTCCTTGGCGGCGTCGTATTCCCGCGCGAGACGATCCACCAGATCGGCGGCGGGGGTTATTTCATGCACGGCACCGACGCCCTGACCGGCGCCCCAGATTTCCTTCCACGATTTGGGTTTTTGCCGGCTTTCGCCGAAGTTCATCGCCGATGGATCTGAGGCGGGCAGGTTGTCGGGGTCAAGCCCGGCGCGGCTGATCGAGGGTTTGAGGTAATTGCCATGCACCCCGGTGAACAGCGAGGAATAGACGATATCCTCGGCCCCGGAATCGACGATCATCTGCTTGTAGTCATCGTCGGCGTTCGCCTCGTTCGTGGCGATGAAGGGCGAGCCGATATAGCCCAGGTCGGCGCCCATGACCTGTGCCGCCAGCAAGGCGCGTCCGGTGGCGATGGACCCGGACAGAAGCAGCGGACCGTCGAACCATTCGCGGATTTCCTGCACCAGGGCAAAGGGCGATTGCGACCCGGCGTGGCCACCCGCCCCCGCCGCGACCGCGATCAGGCCGTCGGCGCCTTTCTCGATCGCCTTCCTGGCGAAGCGGTTGTTGATGATGTCATGCAGGGCGATGCCGCCGCAGTCATGGGCGGCGGCATTGACCTCGGCGCGGGCGCCCAGCGAGGTGATCCAGATCGGCACTTGCCAGCGGTGGCAAATCTCAAGGTCGCGTTCCAGCCGCGCGTTGGAGCGGTGCACGATCTGGTTGACTGCGAAGGGTGCTGCGGGGGTGTCGGGATTGGCCTGGTTGTGGCGGTCGAGTTCCTCGGTGATGCGTTTGAGCCATGCCTCCAGCATGATCGGCTCGCCCTCGGACTCGCGGGCGTTGAGCGCGGGGAAAGACCCGACGATCCCGGCCTTGCACTGGGCAATCACCAGGTCGGGGTTCGAGATGATGAACAGCGGTGATCCGACGGCGGGAATGCGCAGGTTCCGGAGTTGCGGCGGTAGGCTCATGTCAGGGTCCGTTCGAAATTGTGGCTGGGGTTGGACGTGCCCGGACAGCGCGCCCGCCCGCCCGCCCCGCGCTGTCCGGGCGCGGCGCGGGGGGGAACAGTATGGCTTAAAGCACCTCGAACAGGCCGGCCGCGCCCATGCCGCCACCAACGCACATGGTGCACACAACGTAGCGCGCGCCGCGGCGCTTGCCCTCGATCAGGGCGTGACCGACCATGCGCGCCCCGGACATGCCATAGGGATGGCCGACCGAGATCGCGCCGCCATCGACGTTGAGCAGATCATTGGGGATGCCCAGCTTGTCACGGCAGTAGAGAACCTGCACGGCGAAAGCTTCGTTGAGTTCCCACAGGCCGATATCGTCCATGCCCAGCCCGTGCTTTTCCAGCAGCTTGGGCACCGCGAAGACCGGGCCGATGCCCATTTCATCGGGCTCGCACCCGGCGGCCATCATGCCCACGTAGCGCCCCAGCGGTTGCAGGCCGCGGCGCTCGGCCTCCTGGGCCTCCATCACCACGGCGGCGGAGGCGCCATCGGACAATTGCGAGGCGTTGCCGGCGGTGATGAAGCCGCCCTCGGCAATCTCCAGCCCGCCCTTGTGCACCGGTTGCAGCGATTGCAGCCCGTCCAGCGTCGTCGAGGGGCGGTTGCCTTCGTCCTGCTCCAGTGTCACCTCGCGACGGCTGATTTCCTTGGTTTCGCGGTCCTGCACCAGCATCGTGGTGGGCAGGGGCACGATTTCGTCGTCGAAGCGGCCTGCCTCTTGTGCGGCGGCGGTGCGCTGTTGCGATTGCAGGGCGTATTCGTCTTGGGCGTCGCGGCTGACGCCGTAGCGCCGCGCCACCATTTCGGCGGTTTCCAGCATCGACATGTAGAGCGCGGGCTTGTGTTCCTTGATCCACGGGTCGGCAAGGCGGTCGGTGCGCATCTTGTCGTTCTGCACGAGGCTGATGGATTCCACGCCGCCGCCGATGGCGACATCCATTCCGTCATGGATGACCTGCTTGGCCGCGGTGGCGATGGCCATCATGCCCGAGGCGCATTGCCGGTCCAGCGACATGCCGGCCACGGATACCGGCAGGCCGGCGCGGATGACGCCCTGCCGGGCGATATTGCTGCCGGTCGAGCCCTGCTGAAGCGCCGCGCCGACGATGCAATCCTCGACGTCGTGGCCCTCAAGGCCGGCGCGATCCACGGCGTGGCGGATGGCGTGGCCGATCAGCTCTTGCGCCTGGGTGTCGTTGAAGGCGCCGCGATAGGCCTTGCCGATCGGGGTGCGGGCGGTTGATACGATGACGGCGTCACGCATTGGTCTGGTCCTTCCTGAGTTCAATCTTGCCACGGCAGCGGCAGGCCACGGGCCTCGGCCGCCATTCGGGCATATTTTCGGGTCTGGGCAAAGGCGTTTTCCACCTGCGCCTGCCCTGACGGGTCGCGGATGCGGTCCATTGCCGCCAGTACGCCTTCGGGGCTGAGATCGTCGCCCTGGAGGGCGACGCCGGCGGTCTCGTAGATCCTGGTTTCGGCAAAGCAACCCGCGCCGGCCCCCAGTATCATCCCGGTCGGGGC